>NZ_JBVIFM010000004.1:0-149750 GCF_055571335.1 Kitasatospora sp. NPDC030952 | reverse complement strand
CCTCCGGGGGGGGGTTTGGGGGGGTCTGAGGGCGCGGGGGGGGGGGGTGTTTTGGGGGGTGTGTTGAAAATTCCCCGGGGGAGGGAGGGCTGCCAAAACACGCCCGGGCCGCTGACGGCCGCGTCAGCGGCTACCGGACTCCGGTTCGTGGGCCGGTTCCGTCACCTCGAACTCGGGGCCGTCCTGCGGTCCCTTGTCCTGCTCGTGCTCCGGTGGCGGACCGCCCTCGCCGGTCATCCGGGCCTCCGGCGTCTCGACCGGCACCGGCGGATCCGCCGGCACGGGTTCCCCCGTGGTGCTCATCGTCCTCACCTCCTGGCAGCGCCTGGCGACCTCCTGGCACCCCCTGGCGCCCGGACGGGCTCGCCGACGGGTACGGGCGTCAGTCCTTCCCGACGTCCTTGACCTTCTCCCCGGCCTGCTTGAGGTCGCTCTTCACCTGTGTGCCCCGGCCCTCGGCCTCGACCACCCGGTCGCCCGTGGCCTTCCCGGCGGCCTCCTTGGCCTTGCCCTTGGCCTTCTCCGCCATGTTGCGCAGCTTGTCCTCGGTACCCATGGGACGCACTCCTCCACTCGGTTTCCGGTAACGGGCCGACGCTTACGGCCTCGGGACCGCGTCTGCCCCGGATTCGCGATTCCACACCGGCCCGGCGCGAACCAGCCCGGGGCTGGGGCCTGTCTTCAAACTCCCGTCTGCGGGGCGACGCCGGTGCACGCACCTCGCGGCGTTGTCGTCGGTCGCCAATGCGCTGCATTGGGCTCCGCCCCCAGCCTCCGGCCGGGAGGTGCCCCCACCTCCGCCTTGCGATGCACGCACCCCAACGCCGCCCCGCCCGCCCTCCGGGCGGACGACGGGGGTTTGAAGACAGGCCCTACGCCGCGACCGGCCGCGGCAGCGGAATCCTCGTACCGGGCGCGAGGACCACGCCGAGCAGGCAGCCCGCCACCAGACCGGCACCGTGGTTGTTGTGCAGCAGACACAGGAACACGCCGACCGCGGGGATGAGCAGCACGATCCAGACGCCCTTGAACGGCAGCCCCAGGTCGCTCCTGCGGAGCAGACAGGTGACGGCGAGGGCCCCCAGCAGGCCGCACACGGCCACGGAGTCGCCACCGCCGCGCGGTGACCAGCCGGCCAGGCTGACCACATGGGACAGAACACCGCTGACCAGGAAGACGGACAGGGTCCGCCACCAGCCGAGAACCGACTCCGCGACGGCGCCGATCACCAGCAGGGCCGCCAGGTTGAACGCGATCTGCCCGATCCCGGAGGACTGCACCAGCAGGGCCGTCCCGGCACGCCACCACTGCCCGTCCGACAGCGCGTCCGGCTGGCGCATCAGATCCTCGACGACGGCGGGCACCGCGTACTGGATCACGGCCATCACCGCCATGACGGCGAACAGCGCGGCGGTCACCCACGGCCGCCGCGCCAGGGCGGCCCGGACAACCGCCAGCACCTCGGCCGGTCCGGTGCCCCCGCCCGCCGAACCGCCGCCCGCCGAACCGCCGGCTCCGGCCCCGTCCGCGGTCCCGGCCAGCAGCAGCGTCCGCAACCCCACCCCGACCACCACCGCGGCACTCGCGTACAACCCGATCTCGTGCGGCGACATCGGCGCCCCCCTTCGAACATCCGTGGGGTACCTCACCCCGCCAGGTCGCTCATCATCGCAATCGACCGGACACCGGCGCCAGCCCAGATGATCATCGACCTGCCGTGACGACCGTCATAGTGGGAGCCGGGTTCCACGAGGTCGGCGGCCCGCTCCGGATTGATCCTCTCCGCGGCCCGCGTTTGGCCCGGCCCCGGCCGGGGACACGCCGGGCCTGCGGGGGAGTTGAAGAGGAGGACCGAGCGATGTCGAACGATGCCATCGTCCTGCTGCGGGAGGACCACAAGGAGGTCCGCGGCCTGTTCCGCGAGTACCGGGCGCTCGCCCAGGACGGCGACGACCAGGCCCGGGCCGGGACGGTCGGACGGATCATCGAGTCGCTGACCGTCCACACCTATCTGGAGGACGAACTCGTCTACCCCAGGATCCGCCAGGAGGTGGAAGGGCTCGCCGAGGAGATGGACCGGGCCAAGGAGGAGCACCACGTCGCCGACCTGCTCTGCGAGGAGCTGAGCCGGATGTCCCCCGGCGACGAGGGCTACGACGCCAAGACCACCGTCCTGATCGACGCCGTCGAACGGCACATCGAGCAGGAGGAGGCGGACTGGTTCCCGAAGGTCCGGGCCACGCTCGGCCGCAAGGAACTGCGGGAGCTCGGCGAGCGGATGCAGGCCATGCGCGAGACCGCCCCGCGCCACCCGAGCGGCGGCGGGATGCTGCACCGCATCGCCGACGCCCTGGAGGGCTGAGCCGTGCACCACGACGAGGACCTGTTGGAGCAGCTCACCGCCGACCACCGGGCCGTACTGGTCCACTTCAGCGAACTCAGCGGCCTGCCCCACGGCGACCCGCGCCGCAAGGAGCTGGCCGACCAGGTGACCGACCAGCTGGTGCGCCACACCCGCGCCGAGGAACTCCACCTCTACCCGCTGGTCCGCGACCGGCTGGCCGACGGACCCGCCGTGGCGGAACGCGAACTCGCCGACCACCGCGCGGTCGAGGCGCTGCTGCAGGAACTCCGGCCGACCGGGGCCGACTCGCCCCACTTCGACCGCCTGGTGGCCCGACTGACCGAGGAGGTCACCCGGCACGCCGGCGACGAGGACGCCCGGCTCTTCCCGGCCGTCCGGGCCGTCACCACCGAGGCCGAACTGCGGGACCTCGCCGCCCGCGCGCGCGAGGCCAAGGAGCGCTCCTCCGGCCGGCCCCGCCACCAGCCCCCGACCGAACGTCCCGCCGACCGCCTCCCGCCACCCGAGCGCCCGCTGGTGGAACGGCTGCGGGACTACATCTCCCGGGCCGAACCCAGCTGACTCCTCGGACCGGAGGAGACGACGACCACCCCGGCGGCGCACCCGCGGACAGCGCGGCGCGCACCCGGAGAAGAACCGAAGAAGAAGCAAGGAGGGCCCGATGTCGACAGGAGAACTCGTCGCGATCATCGTGCCGATCGCCGTCGTGGTGGTCCTCGTCGTCGCGGCGCTGTGGTTCGTCAACCGCCGCCGCCGACTGCGGGAACGATTCGGCCCCGAGTACGAACGGACCGTGGACCGGTCCGACAGCCGGATCGCGGCCGAACGCGATCTGCGGGAGCGCGAACAGCGCCACCGCGAGCTGGACATCAAGCCGCTGCCGGCCGAGGCGAGGCAGCGCTACAGCCAGGACTGGATCCAGGTGCAGCAGGAGTTCGTCGACCGGCCGGGCAGCGCGGTCCAGAACGCCGACCGGCTGGTCACGACACTCATGCGGGACCGCGGCTACCCGACGGAGGACTACGAACAGCGGCTGCGCGACCTGTCGGTCGAGCACGGCCGCACCCTGGAGCACTACCGCGCCGCGCACGCCGTCAACACCCAGGCGCACCGCGGCGAGGCCACCACCGAGGAGCTGCGGGGCGCGATGGTGCACTACCGCGCGCTGTTCGACGCGCTCCTCGACGGCGGAACGGAACGAGGCGGAACGGAACGAGGCGGAACGGAGCGACCGAGATGACGCCGACCAACCACGACGACGAGCGACGGACGTCGACCGAGGACATCCTCGCGGGTGTGCGGGCCGACGAGCCGCCGGAGAGCCGGGCCCGGCCCGTCTACCCCGGCGAGGCCACCAGCACGGAGGCGGAGCAGGGCACGGACGACACGGCCGGAGGGACCGAGCTGGCAGGAACGGAGACGGCAGGAACGGAGCCGACAGGAACGGAGGCAGGAGTAACGGAGCCGACAGGAACGGAGTCGGCCGCGACGGATGACGAAGGAACGACGGCCACGGGCGGTGGCACCGGTCGGTCCGTCGAGGGCGAGATGTCCGGCGACGGCGAGCGGCAGGAGCGCGAGGCCCTGCTGCCGTCCGGTGAGGCGGAGGAGCTGCGCTCCCGGTGGCTGGAGGTCCAGACGCGCTTCGTCGACGACCCCCGCGAGGCCGTCCGCGACGCGGACGAGCTGGTCGCCGATGTGATGCGCCGCCTGGCCGAGTACTTCGCGGGCCGCAAGAACGGCCTGGAGAGCCAGTGGAACCGCGAAGGGGAGGCCGACACGGAGGAGCTGCGCGTGGCGCTGAAGCAGTACCGGGCCTTCTTCGACCGGCTGCTCAGCAGCTGAGGGCGGGGCCCGCCCGCACCCGCGCGGCCCGTCCCCGCGCGGGTGGGGTCGGAACCCGGTGGCTCGGGGTCGGAACCCGGTGGCTCGGGGTCGGAACCCGGCGGCGCGGAGGGTGATCAGCGCCGCTCGGTTCCCGCCCAGGCCAGCAGCCGCTCGCGTGACCAGGTGGTGATCAGCCGCTCCGGTCCGAGGCCGAGCCGTGCGGCCCGGGCGTATCCCGAGGTGTACCAGTGCAGCTGCTGCGGCGCGTGGGCGTCGGTGTCCACGGCGAACAGGCAGCCCGCCTCGGCGGCCAGGCGCAGCAGCTCGTCGGGCGGATCGCGGCGCTCGGGGCGGCAGTTGATCTCCACCGCCGTCCCGGTCGCGGCGCAGGCGGCGAACACCGCCGCGGCGTCGAAGCGGGACGGCGGCCGCCCGCGGCCGGTGACGATCCGTCCGGTGCAGTGCCCCAGGACGTCGGTGTGCGGGTTGCGGACCGCCGCCAGCATCCGGGCGGTCATCGGCTCGGCTTCGGCGCGCAGCTTGGAGTGCACCGAGGCCACCACCAGGTCGAGCCGGCCGAGCAGCTCGGGTTCCTGGTCGAGCGAGCCGTCCTCCAGGATGTCGCACTCGATCCCGGTGAGCAGCCGGAAGGAGTCGTGGCCCGCGTTGTGGGCCGCCACGACGTCGAGTTGGCGCCTCAGCCGCTCGGGGCTGAGGCCGTGGGCGATGGTCAGCCGGGGCGAGTGGTCCGTGAGGACGGCCCAGCGGTGCCCGAGGGCTCGGGCGGCGTCGGCCATCTCCTCGATCGGGTGGCCGCCGTCGGACCAGTCGGAGTGCAGGTGGCAGTCGCCGCGCACCTCGGCGACCAGGTCCCACCCGGCCCGGGCGGCGGCTCCGGCCGTCTGCTCCAGATGGGCGAGGTAGCCGGGCAGCTCTCCGGCCGAGGCCTGGGCGATCACCTCGGCCGTGACCGGTCCGACGCCCGGCAGCCGCCGGGCCCGGGCCGCGTCCACCGGGCCGGGTGGCAGGTCGCGGACCGCGTCGGCGGCGGTGTGGAAGGCCCGGACGCGGTACGGCGAGGCGCCCTCCCATTCCAGCAGGAAGGCGATCCGCCGAAGTGCCCCTTCCGGTTCCACGGCCGTCACGGTCCTCATGGCGGGCGTCTTGCCCGCGGCGGGTGGCCGAAACGTCAGGAGTGCCCGTCGGGGCGCGGTCCGTCCGGGGCCCCGTCCTCGTGGCCGTCGCGTCGGTGCAGGTGGGCGAGCGGCAGCAGCAGCCAGCAGGAGGTGAACCAGAGCATGACGGCGGCGGTGATCACGCCGGCGATGGCGTGATCGGTCGCCACGCTGAGCAGCAGGAGCAGGGCCGAGCCGATGGTGAGGGCCAGCAGGACCAGGCCGGTGGCCACCAGGCGGGCCGCGGCGTCGACCAGTTGGGGTTTCAGGCGATGGCCGGCGAAGATCCGGTGGTAGGCGACGGGGGAGGTGAGCGCGCCGGTGGCGAGCGCGCCGAGGACGACGGTGGCGACGTAGAGTCCCCGGTCGAAGGCGCCGAGTTGGGTGAAGCGGGGCATGAAGACCACGCTCAGCAGGAACCCGAAGAGGATCTGTGAGCCGGTCTGGGCGACCCGGACCTCCTGGAGCAGGTCGCGCCAGCGGCGGTCGGCCCGTTCCTCGGGCGACTCTCGGCGTCCGATCCGGGACCGGTGGGCGTGGTCGCCACCGCCGTCTTCGGTGTTCGGCGTCGCCATGATTCGTCTCCGCCTCCTTACCTGAGCGCGTGTAGCCGTGACCGGGTCGGGCAAACGCGGGGCATGAAACCAGGGGCACGTGGGGTTCGGGGGCCGGCGGTCCGGCGCGGCGCGGCTGTTCGCGGTCACCGGGGCTTGTGCCGTCCTCCGGATCCGTACCGACCTCGGGGCGGCACCGGCCTCCCCGGGGTCGCCCCGCGGGAACGGCCTCCGGCCGAACCAGGTGACCTTCCCGGCCAGGCGTGAGGAGGCCCGGATGTATCCCCCCGACCGCTCCGCGCGAGGCCGTCCGACGGCCGCCGGGGAGACCAGGCGGCTCGTCTTCACGGGCAGTGAGGGCGCGGTGCGGCGCAGCCGGGAGTTCAGCCGGGCGGCGCTGCGGTCCTGGCACTGGCTGCCCGCCGTCGACGAGGAGCGGCGGGCCGTGGCGGAGGACGTCCTGCTACTGGTCTCGGAGCTGGTCACCAACGCCTGTCTGCACGCCCCGGGCGGTCCGCGCGAGCTGCGGTTGAACTGGGACGGCATCCGCCTGCGGGCGGAGGTCGCGGACGCCAGTCCGGTACGGCCGCGGCTGCGCCGGGCCGCCGACGCCGGCCGGCCGGGCGGGCACGGGCTGCGCGTGGTGAACCGGCTCGCCCGGGCCTGGGGCGCGGGGCCGGACGGCGGGGGCAAGCTGGTCTGGGTCGAGGTGTCCGCCCCGCCCGACCGTCACGGCCGGAGCGACGATCGCGGCCGACCGGGCTGACGGGTGGTGTCAGCCCGGCCGGCCGTTGGTCGTCCGCGCGGCCCGGGCCCGTCACCGCTGCCCGGGGTGCGGCTGCGGTGGCGGTGCGGGGTCGGGGTCGGGGAAGGGCTCGGGGTCCGGGAACGGCGGGATGGGCGGAGGCACCGGATCGGGTTCCTCGCCCGGCCGGGGGGTGGGGTTCGGGTGGGGGATCGGCTGGGTGTCCGGGTCGGGGGGCGTCGGAACGGTCATGGCGCACCTCTCTTCCTCGGGAGCGGACTCGTGGTCCCGAAGTGTCACGAGACTGCGTGTACCCGGACGAATCACAAGAAATCTCGCCGAAACATGAATTCGATGTCGTATGTCGGGTAAACCATTCGTGCGGCTGGTTCGCCGGACGAACCGCCGCGGGTGCCCGGACAGGGTGCCACCGGGACCATCGCGCCAAGACAGCGGGCCGTGGTCCTGGGGAAGAGCCCACGACTCGACGGACGACAGTCCGTGGCCGTCGCCGGGCGTTCGCCCCGATTCGAGGAGGACACGTGTCCACCCCTCTGGAAACCGCCCCCTGGGACGGGTCCGCGACCATCGCGGAGCCCGACCTGCCGCCGAGGCCCACCGCCACCGAACTGCGCGGGATGGGCAAGACCGAGGCGCGCGAGCTCAGCGACGCGCTGTTCGAGCGCCTGGCGGGCCTCGCCCGCGAGAGCAGCGCCTACAGCTACGTCCGGGGCACGATCATCGAGCTCAACATGCCGTTGGTGCGGTTCATCGCGGCCCGGTTCCGGCACCGCGCCGAGGACATGGACGACATCCTGCAGGTGGGCACGATCGGTCTGATCAAGGCCGTGGACGGTTACGACCCCACCCGCGGAGTCGAGTTCGTCACCTACGCCATCCCCACCATCGCCGGCGAGATGAAACGTTTCTTCCGGGACACCTCGTGGCCCGTGCGGGTCCCCCGCAGCATGCAGGAGCTGTACCTCACGGTCGCCCGCGGCTCGGACCGGCTGGAGCAGGAACTCGGCCGCCTCCCGCAACCGCAGGAGATCGCCGAGGACCTGCACCTCAGCGTCGAGCAAGCCACCGAGGGCCTGGTGGCGGGCCGGGTCTACCGCCCCAGCTCGCTGGACGCCCTGCGCGAGCAGGACACCGACGAGAGCGGCAGCGCCATGCTGGACCGCCTCGGCGGCTGCGACCCCGGCATCGAACTCGCCGACTTCCGCACCGCTGTCCGACCCCTGCTCGCCCACCTGCCGGAACGCGAGCAGACCGTGCTCAAGTTCCGCTTCTGGGACGGCTGCACCCAGTCCGAGATCGCCGCCCGGATCGGCGTCTCACAGATGCACGTCTCCCGGCTGCTGTCCACCACCCTCGCCCGGCTGCGCGAACAGCTGGAGGACCGCGACGCCCCCGGCTGGGCCGACGGGCCCGACGAGACGGCCGAGCCCGACTGACTTCGCCACCGTCCTGACGTTTCCGGCCCCCCGTAGCGGTTGGCCCCGCCACGGGGGGCCGTCGTTGCGGTGTGCGGTGTGCGGTGTTCTGCGCAGTGTGCGGTGTTCGCCGTCGGCGAGGAGGGCGTACTCGCTCAGCGCGCTGGGCGGGAGGGGCGTTACCTACGCCACCAGGGGCAGGATCTGATCGCGGTAGAAGTCGAAGAACCCTTCCTGCTCCGGGCCGATCTGGCCGACGTACACCTCGTCGAAGCCCGCGCCGACGTAGCCCCGCAGCCGGTCCGCGTGCTGCTGGGGGTCGTCGCCGCAGACGACCGCGTCGGCGACCATCTCCTCGGTGACCAGCTCGGTCGCCTGCTCGAAGTGCCTCGGCGTCGGCAGCACCTGGGCCAGCTCACCGGGCAGCAGCTCGCTCGGCCAGAGCCGGTGGACGGTCTTGACCGCCCGGTCACGGTCCTCCGACCAGCACACCTTCAGCCCGCCGACCACCGGCCCGGCGCCGCCCGCGGCCCGGTAACGGCCGACCAGTTCGGCGTCCGGGGTCATGGTGACCAGGCCGTCCGCGTACGCGGCCGCGGCCGCGGCCGCCTTCGGCCCGAACGCCGAGACGTACACCGGCAGCCGGCCGTCCCGCGGCGGGGTGTAGAGGCGGGCGTTCTCCACGGTGTAGTGCGGGCCGTGGTGCGAGACCACACCGCCGGTGAACAGCTCGCGCATCACCGCCACGGCCTCCTCCAGCATCTGCGCCCGGACGTCGAACGGCGGCCAGTGGTCGCCCAGGACGTGCTCGTTGAGCGCCTCACCGGTGCCCACGCCCAGCCGGAGCCCGCCGGGCAGCTGCACGTCCGCGGTGGCGGCCGCCTGGGCCGTCACCGCGGGGTGGAGCCGGACCGTCGGACAGGTGACCAGCGTGGTCACCGGCAGCCGGGTGGCCTCGGAGAGCGCGCCGATCACACCCCAGACGAACGGGCCGTTGCCCTGGGCGTCGTTCCACGGGTGGTAGTGGTCGGAGATCGCCAGCCGGGTGAATCCGGCCCGTTCGGCCAGTCGGGCCTGGTCGACCAGTTGGGCGGGGGTGAACTCCTCGCAGGACAGGAAGTAGCCGAACGCGGTCATGGCAGCCTCGTTTCCTCGGGACGCTTCCGCCGGAGCGGCTATCCGGGCGGGCGGCGGCGAAACCTCGCCGTCGTTCGCCACCGGCCCGGCCCGGAGGCCGCGCCGGGTGCCGACCCGCCTCAGCGGGCGGGCGTGAACTCCGGCAGCCGGGCCAGGCCGTCGGCCACCGCGGCGAACCCGCGGTCGAGCATCAGCAGCTCGTACTCCTCGACGGCGGCGGCCAGTTCGGTCTCACCGCGGTGGACGGCGGTGAGCGAGCGGCAGAGCAGCTCGGCGTCGCGGAACGCCGTGTTCGCGCCCTGGCCGGCGCTCGGCGGCATCGGGTGGATCGCGTCGCCGAGCAGGGTGACCGGTCCGGTGCCCCAGTGGGGTACGGGCTCGGCGTAGCGGATCGTGAGCGGGGAGCTGTTGCCCGCGTCGGACTGCCGGACCAGCTCGACCAGGTCGGGGTGCCAGGCGTCGATCAGCGTGAGCAGCCGGTCCCGCACCCCCGCCCAGTCGGCCGGCCCGGCCTGGGCGTCGAGCGGTTCGGGCAGCATCGCCACCCAGCGCAGATAGCTGGTGGTGTCCGGCAGTTCGACCTCCGGCGCCAGCTCGGCCGCCGCCGACCGCGGTGGCCGGCGGAACTCCATCCGGCCGATCAGCAGGCTCACCCCGGCACCCTGCACGAGTGTGCCCGCGCCCGGCACCAGGGCGGCGAGGCTTTCGGTCATCGGGGTGCGACCGAGCACCGAGTTGCCGGGCAGGGCGACGACCCTCGCCCCGGGCAGCAGCTGCCGGCGCACCGCCGAGCCCACGCCGTCCGCGCCCACCAGCAGGTCGCCCTCCACGGTGTCGCCGTCCGCGAGCCGGGCGGCCACCCGGCCGTCCGCAAGCTCCTGGTAGCCGACCACGGCCCGGCCGAACTCCACCCGGTCCGTCAGCCCGGAGAGCAGCAGCTGCCGCAGTACGTGCCGGTCGGCGGCGGTGCCCCCGTCGGTCCGGCCGAGCCGCCGGAGTTCGGTCAACTGCTCGTCCACCACCCGCCGTTCACCCGCGAGCGGCCCGGTGACGGCCTCCAGTAGCCCGTGCAGCCGGGGCGGCAGACACTGGCGCAGCGCCGCGAGCCCGGGCGTGTCCAGCCCGATCCGGAACCCCTGGTACCGGCTGTCCGCGGCCGCCTCCCGCTCGAACACCCGGACGTCGATCCCCGCCCGTACCAGCCCCTGCGCCAGGCACAGCCCGCCGATCCCGGCCCCGGCCACCAATACCTTCATGCTGACGTTCCCGTCTCTCGTCGCCCCCTCGAACGCCCGCCGGGCTCCTGCCCACGGGTGTTCGACCGATTCATGATCAGCATCGCCCAACCGGGCCCCCGCGCGACAGCCCGTTCCGTCACCGTTCGGCACTGACAGCTGTCACATCCGCCGCCCTGACACGTCTCACGGCGGTTGTTCAGGGGTCAGGCCCCGGAGGGGGCAAGGACTCGCCGCACCGCCCGCATCGCCCACACCGCCCGCGCCGCCCACACCGAATCACGGTGGAGTTCGTCGACGACTCCGGCACTCAGACGTCGGCTTCGACGGCGAAGGTGTTGCCGTCCGGATCCCGGAACCACGCGATGCGTCCGCCACCGGCCCGGGCGGTGATGCCCCCGGGGTCGTGCTCCAACCCCTCGTAGCGCACGAAGTCGACGCCGGCGGCGGTGAGTTCGCCGACGACCCGGTCGATGTCGTCGACGTACCAGACCGCCATGGTCGCCGCCGACCTCCCGGCCGTGTCGGACTGGTACACGTTCAGGGCCGGGACACCACCGGAACCGTAGACGCGGCTGCCGTCGGGGATGGCGGCGCTGGGACCGGCCCACAACGCCCGCAGGCCCAGCCTTCCCTCGTAGAACGCGACCGCTCGCCGGATGTCGGACACCGCCACGGAGGCACGCAGGTGGAAATCGCTCAAGGGCATGGTCCACCCTCCCACAGCCGCCGGCCGGGTCGACGGACATCCGGGGCCGCTGGTCACCCGGCCCGCAGCCGCTCCGTCGCGTCCTTGGACAGGCTGACCCGGACGAGCGCCGCGGCCAGTCGGGCGTGCTCCTCCGGCGGGACCAGTCCGCCGAGGCCGCGGGCCGTGTGCGGCAGCCCCAGCTCCCGGGCCGCCCGGCACGCCCGCTCGTCGAAGTACGGGCGCAGCCAGGGCCACACCGCCTGGACCTCCCGGCAGAAGATCCCCGCGCCCACCGGACCGATCCGCGGGACCTCCCGCAGCAGCTCCCGCAGGGCCGCCGGGTCGTGGTCGGCCTCCTCCGGTAGTCGGCGCAGGTCGCCGTGCCAGCGGTCGAGCACCAGGTGCGCGCCCTCGCCGAGCGCGGTGGCGGTGCTCTCGTCGTACCGGACGTAGTGGGCCCGGCCCAGCGCGTCCACCCGCTCCTGCCAGCCGGAGCCGGCCATCGCGCGCGGTGTGCGGTACCCGGCGGCGGACAGCTCCCGGGCGGCCCGGGCGGCCGTCCCGGCGCTGATCCGGATCGAGCAGAGGACGGTCAGGACCAGCAGCCGGTACAGCGGCGAGGGCTTGTCCCGCAGCGTGATGCCGGCCTCCTCGGCGTACGTGCGGCCGTACTCGGCGAGCAGCCGGTCCCTGATCGTTTCGACGGTCATCGCGGTGTCACCTCACTCTGCGGCGGGCCGTCGGGCCGGGGCGAGCAGGGCCCGGTGGCTGCCCCGGTGGCACCCGGACGCCGACGTGCCCGGCCGGGACGGCCGCGACCCGGACCCGGTGGGGCTGCGGAGCTCCGAGGCGGCGGCGCCGAGCGGGAGACGGGGGATGACGGCGGCCATGGCTCCTCCTGGGCTGCTCCCCGGCGCGGCTGCCCCGCCCCGCCCGACCGAAACGGCGTCGACGCGGCCGGCTGGGGCCGGTCAGCCGGCACCGGGCAGCCGGGCCTCCAGATGCCCTGAGAGCACCCGGGTCTCCAGCACGGGCTGGGGCGCGGTGGCCGGTCCGCCCGCCACCTGGCCGTCGCGAAGGCGGAACTCGCTGCCGTGCCACGGGCAGCGCAGGCAGCCGTCTTCGACGGTGCCCTCGGAGAGCGGGCCGGAGAGGTGGGAGCAGCGCTCCGCGAGCACATGGCAGTTCTCGCCGTCGCGGACCACCACCACGGCCAGCTCGCCCGCCCTGCGGCGGACCGGACGGCCGACGGGGAAGTCCTCGACGGCGCCGAGCGTGACCCAGTCCGGCGGCGCCAGCCGGGGCACCGCGGCGGCCCGGTCGGGTCCGGCGGCCTGCCGGTAGGACAGGTGCCCGCCGAGCACCGCGCCGCCCGACACGGCGGCCAGCCCGGCGAGGCCGAGCAGCCGCCCGCGCCCGCGCCGTCCTCGGCACCGGGCCAGCAGCGAGGCGCCGTACAGCAGCACGCCGCCGGAGTTGGTGAGCGCGTGCACCAGCCCGGTGCGCCGCCGCGGTGGGTCGAGCCGGGCCCAGTCCACCCAGCCGGCGAGGGCGGCCGGCCCGGCCGCCAGCAGGCCCGCCGCCACCAGCACGTCGGCCGAGCGGCGCCGACCGGGTGCCAGGTCGAGCAGGCCTGCCGACATCCAGCAGCCGATCGGCAGCTGGACCAGGGCCGGGTGGAGCGGGTGGCCCAGCCACACGCCGTGCAGGGCGTCCCGGTACGGGCCCAGCGGCAGGGCCTCGACCGCGTCGGCGAGCGGGCGGGCGGGGGTGTCCAGGACGTCCCAGTGCGCCGGCGCGTCCAGGGCGCGGCGCAGCCGACGGGACCAAGGGCGGGTGTGCAGTGCGGATGCGTTCATACCGGGCGGCTAGCCGGTCCGGGCCCGGCCAAACCCGCGGCGTCGGCCCGGTCGGGGCCGGTCATTCCGTCCCGCGGCGGTGATGAGGGCCCGGCCGGGGTCGTGGGAGTCGGTGAACGGCTGCGGGAGGGGGTTGCCCGGCGCCCGGAACCGCTCCAGCGCCTCGATGCGGCGCCCGGCCCGGGTGAGGGCGTCCGTGAGTCGGCCGCGGGCGTGGGCGATGCGTGGGCGATGCGCGGGCGTGGGACGCGCGGGTGGCCCTGGCCCGGGTCCGGGCCAGGGCCGACCGGTTGGACCGCCGGCACCCCACCGGCCCGGCCACCGGCCGCGCGGTGGACGGGCGGTGACGGGGGAGGCCGGACCGGTCCGGAGCGGCCTCCGGTCGGTCAGCGGCCGGCGGCCGCGAGCGCCTCACGGACGGTCACCAGGCACGGGTCGCAGTACCGGTCCGGTACCTCCGCGTCCGCGCCGTCGCCCGCCGGGACGACCCGCTGGGAGGGTTCGAGGAACCGCCCGCACAGTGACGCCGTCGCGTCGTCCTTCGCCACCACGTGCCACACCACAGCGGGTGGTGACACCGCCGGGTCGTGTTCGGCCCACATCTCGTACACGGGGACCTCCGGGGTCTCGGGGCTCGGTCACCCCATGCAAACCCGGGACACCACGGACGGCCACCGGGCCGGGCCCGGTGGGATGGTTACGCCGCTCCGCGACGGGCAGGCGCGCCCTCGGCCGGGACGGACCCGGCCGTACCGCTGAGGAGGCCCCGGTGACCACGAGTGAAGGAGCCCGTGGACGTCGAAGCCCGCGCCCGCGCCTGGCGGGGCCGCCCCGGCGACGACGGCGGGGACGACGACCGGTGAACCGCCCGGCCGTGCCGGTGTGACCGCGCCGAGGCCGGGTACCCGTCGGCATCCGGGGTGCGGGTCGGCCGCGCCCGAGGCCCGCTGACGCTGCCCAGGAGGAGCGATGACCCACCCCACCAAGGTCCTGGCGATCGTGACGAACTACGGCGTCGAACAGGACGAACTGCTCGTCCCGGTGCGGCACCTGCGCGACAACGGTGTCCAGGTCGACATCGCGGCCCCGCACCGGGACGACATCCACACCCTGGTCCACGACCGGGACCCGGGCGAGCGGGTGCGCCCGACCCACACCTTCGACGAGATCGACCCCGCCGGGTACGACCTGCTGCTCATCCCCGGCGGCACCCTCAACGCGGACAGCCTGCGGCTCCGCCTGGAGGCGGTGGCCGTCGTGCTCGCCTTCACCACCTCCGGCCGGCCCGTCGCCGCCATCTGCCACGGGCCGTGGCTGCTGGCCGAGGCGGGTGTGGCCTACGGCAAGCGGCTCACCTCCTACCCGTCGCTGCGCACCGACCTCGCCAACGCGGGCGCGACCTGGACGGACGAGCCGCTGGTCACCGACGACGCCAACGACTGGCGGCTGCTCACCTCCCGCAATCCCGGGGACCTCGACGACTTCCTGCGGGGCATCGACGCCGCCCTGAGCGCCCGGGCCGGTGCCGCCGCCTGACCGTCTCCCGGCCGTTCCCGGACCTGGCACGAAGGCCGAACGGAAGCACGAAGGCCCGAGCGCGGCGAAGGCCCGTACGGAAGCCGTACGGGCCTTCGCCGCGCTCCTCGCCCCGGGAGGCGGCGTCAGCGCGACGGGAAGCGGTGCTCTGCCACCAGAGCGGCGAACTCCGTCCAGAACTCCGGCCCGGGCCGCCGGCCGTCGGCCCCGCCCGCGCCGTCCGTGCTGTCCGCCCCGTCCGCGCAGACCGCAACCCCGGCCAGCCCGTCCGGCGCGGCGAACCCGGCCGCCCGGGCGAGCTCCACGCCCGAGCCCAGCAGCGCGACCGGCTTGCCGTGCCGCAGTGCCTCGGCGAGGAAGGTGACGGCGTCCGGATCGGCGGGCAGCGTACGGTCGCTGCCGTCCGGCACCACCAGGGCGTCGTACAGCACCGAGGCGGTGGTGGGCAGCGGGCGGTCCACCGACAGGTGCTCACCGTCCTGGGCCAGCACGTGGCCGCCGTGCGCGGCGAGCGTCTCCACGCCCGCGCCCGCCCGGCCCAGGTGCTCCCGGGCGGCCCGCACCTGGTCGCCGGCCACGCCGGGCCCGGCCAGCACGGCGATCCTGCGGGTGCGGATGCCCGAGCCGCGCAGGTTCTCCAGGCTCAGCGCCGGAGAGGTCCGGGGCCCGGCGACCTCGTTGCCGGCCGAGGCCGTGGCCCGGTCGTCGGGGGTGGCCTCCGGCTCCGGCACACCGATCCGCCGGGCGACCTCGGCGGCCAGGCCCGGATCGACGTGCACCAGGTTGCCGATCATCCGCCGCCGGACCTCCTCGTCCTCGACCTTGCCCAGCTCGAAGGCGAAGGCGGCGGTGATGTGCCGCTGCTCCCAGTCCGCCATGCTGCGCCAGAACAGCGCGGCCTGGCCGTAGTGGTCGGCGAAGCTGGGGCTGCGCCGACGGATCGCGGCGCCGTCGATGCGTTCCTGGTAGTGCTCGAACACCCCCTCGGCCAGGTGGCCGCCGCCCAGGGTGAACGGGCAGCCGCCGCCGACGGAGTTCGGCGCGTAGCTCGTCCCGGGGTGCACCACCTGCTGGCCGTAGCCGTCCCGGTGGTTGACCCGGACCTCGGCCAGCGGGCGGTTGACCGGCAGCTGGGAGAAGTTGGGGCCGCCCAGGCGGATCAGCTGGGTGTCCAGGTAGGAGAAGTTGCGGCCCTGGAGCAGCGGGTCGTTGGTGAAGTCGATGCCGGGCACGATGTTGGCGGTGTGGAAGGCCGCCTGCTCGGTCTCGGCGAAGAAGTTCTGCGGGTTGCGGTCCAGGACCATCCGCCCGATCGGGCGCACCGGCACCAGCTCCTCGGGGACCAGCTTGGTCGGGTCCAGCAGGTCGAACGGGTAGGCGAACTCGTCCTCCTCGGGGATCAGTTGGACGCCCAGCTCGTACTCGGGGAAGTCGCCCGCGGCGATTGCCTCCCACAGGTCCCGGCGGTGGAAGTCGGGGTCGCGCCCGGCGGTGAGCTGGGCCTCGTCCCACACCTGGGAGCAGACGCCGAGCACCGGCTTCCAGTGGAACTTCACGAAGGTGCCCCGGCCGTCGGCGTTCACCAGGCGGAAGGTGTGCACGCCGAAGCCCTGCATCATCCGGTAGCTGCGCGGGATGGCCCGGTCGGACATCACCCACATCAGCATGTGGGTGGACTCCGGCTGGAGCGAGCAGAAGTCCCAGAAGGTGTCGTGGGCGGAGGCGCCGGTGGGGATCTCGTTGTCGGGCTCCATCTTCACCGCGTGGACGAAGTCCGGGAACTTGGCCGCGTCCTGGATGAAGAACACCGGCATGTTGTTGCCGACCAGGTCGTAGTTGCCGTGCCGGGTGTAGAACTTGACGGCGAAGCCGCGGACGTCGCGCACCGTGTCCGCGGAGCCGCGCGGGCCCTGCACGGTGGAGAAGCGGACGAAGACGGGCGTGCGCCGGCCCGCCTCCTGGAGGAAGTCCGCGCAGGTGAACTCGGCCAGCGACTCGTACGGTTCGAAGAAGCCGTAGGCCCCGGCGCCGCGCGCGTGAACGACTCGTTCGGGGATCCGCTCGTGGTCGAAGTGGGTGAGCTTCTCCCGCAGTTGGAAGTCCTCCAGCAGGGTGGGGCCGCGGTCGCCGACGGTGAGCGAGTTGTCGGTGTCGTCGACGCGGACGCCCTGGTCGGTGGTGAGCGGGCCGTCCGGATCGGGGGCCCGGGCGGCGTCCAGCGCCGCGTCCTTGGCGTCCCGGTCGGCGGGCTCGGGGGATTCGGGGGAGGTGCTCATCTTGACTTCTCCGTCCTGGAGTTCGGTGGTCCTGGAGTTCGGTGGTCCTGGAGTTCGGTGGTCCTGGAGTTCGGTGGTCCTGGAGTTCGGCGCCGGGCCGGCGTGCGCCGGGCGGTGGTCAGTGCCGCAGCAGGAGGTAGGCCGCCTCGGCCGGGCTCCCGGCCGCCGGACAGGCCGTCGGCGCGCAGAGCCGGTATCGGCCGGCCACCGGCCCGGTCGCCCCGGGGACCCTGATCGCGTGGGCGCCGGCCGTCAGCGCGGCGGCGAGCACGGTGTCCTCGCAGCCGATCACGGTGACGCGCGAGGGCGGCAGGCCCAACGCCCCGCAGGCGGCGGTCACCAGTCCGGGGGCCGGCATCCGGCAGGCGCAGCCGTCGCGCGTCCCGTGCGGGCACACCGCCCACACGTCGATCGCGCCGAGCAGCGCCTCGGCCCGGGCTTGGACCGCCTCGACCTGCCCGCGCCCGAAGAGCCCCCGGGCCACGCCGGGCTGGTTGCTCAGCACGCCGAGCGCGAGGCCCGCCCCGCGCAGCGCGGCGACGGCGGCCCGGACGCCCGCCGCCGGGTGGACCATGGCGGGATCGCCGTTGGGGGCGACGTTCTGGAGGAGCGTGCCGTCGCGGCCGAACAGCACCGCGCCCGCGGGTTCGTCCGTCCTCGCACCGCCGGTGCGGACGGTCAGCCAGGGCCGGGACCGGTCCGGGTGCTCGCTCCGCGGGCGGGGTTGGGGGACGGTCGGTACGGGTTCTCCTAGGTAAGCCATACTCCTGCGGGTTGCCGCCGTCGCGGGAGGCAAACGGCGCCGGACGGCGAATCGGACGGCTTCGGGGTCGCAGCGGGGCGTGGCACCGGCCGTAGGCTGGGACCATGACTGAGCGGCCAGCGGGCCTTGGGTGGACCTTCCTCACCAACCACGCCCGCGTCCTGGTGCAGATCGCCCGCGATCCCGGAATCCGGGTGCGGGACATCGCCGCCCGCTGCCTGCTCACCGAGCGGGCCGTGCAGCGGATCATCGCCGACCTCGAAGCGGCCGGTTACCTCACCCACGAGCGCCGCGGGCGGGTGAACCATTACCACGTGATCGCGAGCAAGCAACTGCGCCACCCGGCGGACGCCGGGCCCACGCTCGCGGAACTGCTGGCCGTACTGCTGCGCTGACCCCCGGACGTCCTCGGCGAGTTCCGCCGGCTCGGCTCGGCCCGGCCTGGACCGGCCCGGACCGGCCGTGGAAGCGGGCGAACGGCAGCCGCCGCCGGCTGGCGGCCCGGACGGCCCCGGGTATCCTCGCGGGATGCCCGCACCAGATGTCCGGACCGTCTCCCCCTCGGCCCCACCAGCCGGTGAGCCGGCCGTCGTCCTCTCCGGCTACGGCCCCGTCGGCCGCGCCTACGCCGAGCGGCTGCTGACGCACGGTGACGGCATCGCGGAGGAGTACGGCGTCCGGCCGAGGCTCGCGGCGGTGCGGGTCGGCTCGGCGCAGGTCGAACTCCACGGCGGTGGCCCGGTCCCGCCGCGGGCGGAGTGGGGCCCGCTGGCCTCCTTGGCGCAGACCCTCGACCGCACCGGCGCGCGGGTGCTCGTCCAGTCGCTGCCGTCCTCCCCGCAGGCGCGGGAGCAGGCCGCCGAGGAGGCCTGTCTGGCGCTGGGGCGCGGGGTGCACGTGGTCACCGCTACGAAGAGTCACCTGCTGAGCCACTGGCACGAACTCGCCGGGGCCGCGCGGGCGGGCGGCGGCCTGATCAGGATCTCCGGGGCGACCGGTGCGGCCCTGCCGACCGCGGACCTGGCACGCACCGGTGTGCGCGGTCTCGGCTGCCGGACGATCCGGGCCTGCCCCAACGGGACCGCCACCTTCGTGCTCGACCGCCTGGCGGTGGGCGACCCCCTGGACCGGGCGGTCGCCGAGGCCCAGCGGCGCGGCATCGCCGAGGCCGATCCCTCGGCCGACCTGTCGGGCGCCGACGCGGCCACCAAGGTGCGACTGCTCGCGGCCCTGCTGTGGGGCTGGGAGCCGGCGGCCGTCAGGGTCAGTACGGAGGCGGTGGACGCGGGGACGGGCGCCGCGGCGGTGGCCGCGGCCGCTCGGGGGCAACGGCTGCGGGCGGTGGCGAGCGCGAGCGCCGACCGGCCGCTGCTGGTCGAGGTCCGCCTGGAGCGGACCGCGCCCGGCGACCCGCTGCACGCGCTCACCGGCCCGGAGAAGGCGGTCGTCTACGGCTGCCCCGACGCCGGCGACATCACGGTGAGCGGCGGCCGCTCCAGCCCGCTCGGCGCGGCACTGGCGATGCTTCGGGACACCCTCGACGTGACGGCGCCGCGCGGATACGGCTTCGGCTGAGCCGGGACGTGCCCGGTCGGGGCCGGACCGGGCACGCGTCAGGCCGGGCTGATGGCCTGGGGGAAGGTGAAGAGGCCGTCCGGATCGTAGCCGCGCTTCACCCCGCGCAGCCGGTCGAGGTTGCCGCCGTAGTACGCCCGGGCCCAATCGGTCAGGCGCGGATCGGGGTAGTTCTGGTACGCCTCGCCGCTGGCGTACGGGCGCATGGTGCTCCAGACGTCCTGCAGCCAGGCCTGGGACTGCTCCACGCCCGGCCCCGAACCGGCCCCGGGAGAAGGGTAGTTGGCGATGTACTGGGCCGAGAACAGCGCGCCGCGGTGGACGAAGGCGGTGTCCCCGGGAGCGATCCGGCCGACCGCGCCGCCCAGCGCGTCGAAGGCGACCGAGGCGCTCCCGCCCTGCGGTGCGGTCCGGGCGTACCGGTCGACGGCGGCCACCAGCGCCGCGATCCCGGCCGCGTCGATCGGCCTGGTGTAGAAGTCGGACCGGGCCGCGTACGACTCCCTGGTCAGTCGGCCGTCGGGGCTCCTGCCGGGCAGGCTGCCCGGCAGGTGGGCGGCCGCCTGCGACCAGCCGGCCACCCCGCCCAGCACCTTCATGGTGTCCAGGAACGGCGCGGTGTGGAGGGAGGCGGTGGCCGGCGCGACGGCCAACCGGTCGATCAGGTCGGCGAGTTCGCGCTGCGGACCGAGCAGGTTGACGGTGCTGGTCAGGCGCAGCCTGCCGTCCGGCCAGGTGTCCAGGTGCAGGTTCGCCCAGAGCTGGTCCGGGGTGCCCGCCACCCAGCTCTGCCAGGCCGCGACCACCGACCCGGCGGCGGACCAGGGCCAGGACAGGAAGGCGTACGCGCAGGTCGCCGCCGGGTGGGTGCGGAAGGTGAAGGAGGTGACCACGCCGAAGTTGCCGCCACCACCGCCGCGCAGCGCCCAGAACAGGTCGGCGTCGGTGTCCGCGTCCACCTGCCGGATCCGCCCGTCCGCCGTCACCACCTGGGCGCCGGTGAGGCTGTCGCAGGTCAGCCCGTACGCCCGGCAGGTGACGCCGATGCCGCCGCCCAGGGTCAGCCCGGCCACGCCGACGCTCGGGCAGGAGCCGGCCGGGACGGTCACGCCGTCGGCCGCCAGCCCCGCGTACACGTCGATCAGCCGCGCCCCGGCCCCCACCGTGGCCGTGCCGCCCGAGCCGTCGACCCCCGCCATCGCCCCGACGTCCAGGACCATCCCGGGGCCCGAGGACCAGCCCGCGTAGCTGTGCCCGCCGCTGCGCACCGCGACCGGGACGGCGTGGCGGCGGGCGAAGGCCAGGCAGGTGGTGACGTCCTGGGCGGTGGCCGGGTAGACGATCCCGGCGGGTCGGAGGTCGTCGAACTGCGGCTGGTAGAGCCGGCTCGCGTCCTGGTAGCGGCCGTCCTGGGGGCCGATGACGGTGCCGCCGAGGTCCTTGGCCAGCGCGGCCCAGTCGGCCGGGCCGGCGGGTGTGGGGCTCGCCGTGGTGGGCCGGGGCGAGGGCGATCGGGTGGAGGCCGACGGGCCCGGGGCCGGCGCGGGCTCCGGGCCCCCGCAGGCCGCGAGCACCGCCGCCAACGGCGCGGCGAGGGGCACGGTGGCGAGCCGGAGCACCGTTCGGCGGGGCGGCCCCGCCGGGTGCGGCGTGGGACCGGGGAGGTCCGGCGTCGGTCCGGGGAGGTCCGGTATCGATCCGCTCCCGCTCATGGCCGCCTCCCGTTCCCGGGGCCGTCGCCCGGTGCCGCCGCGGCCCGTGGCCGCACGCTACCCGTCGGCGCCGGGACCGGGCGCCGACCCGACGCAACCACGGGAGGGCCGGCGGCGCCGGCCGCCGCCTCGACCGGGTCGCCGGCCGGTGCGGTCGGGCAGGAGGCCGCCGCCGCCATCGCCCGGCGGGTGCCCGGGTCCGCCGGGTGGCGGACGACGAGGTGCAGATCCGGGTCCTCGGCCGCGATCAGCTTGGCCTGGCGGAACGTCAGCAGCCCGAGCCGCGGGTGGTCGAAGCGCTTGAGCGCCGGGTTGAAGCCCGCCACGTCGTGGCGTTCCCAGCGGGCGCGGAAGCCGGGGTCGGCGGTCGAGACGTCCGCGACGATCTCGGCGAAGCGCGGGTCGCCGGGGTGGCGGTCGGCGGAGGCGCGGAACTGGGCCAGCACCGCCCAGGACTCGGCCTCCCAGTTCTTGAGGACGGTGCGCATCGGCGGCCAGCCGAAGTAGAGCCAGATCATGTTGCGCCGCTGGACGGGCAGTTGGTCCAGCCCGTCGTAGATGGCGGCCTCGCTCCCGTTGTGGGCGAGGATGTCCCAGTGCCGGTCCAGCAGGCAGGCCGGGGTGGGGCCGAGGGCCGCGACGGTGGCCCGCAGGTGGTCGCCGACCGCGGGGCAGCCGTCGGCGGCCGGGCGCGGGGCGGCGTCGTTCTCGCCGGCCAGGTCGAAGACGTGGCGCCGCTCGGCCGAGGTGAGTCGCAGGGTGGTGGCCAGCGCGTCCAGGACCTGGCCGGAGGCGGCGATCGGGCGCCCCTGCTCCAGCCAGGAGTACCAGGACACGCTCACCCCGGACAGCTGCGCCACCTCCTCGCGGCGCAGCCCGGGCGTCCGGCGCCGGGGGCCGCCGGTCAGGCCGACGTCACCCGGGGTCAGGCGTTCCCGCCGGGAGCGCAGGAAGGCGCCGAGCGCCGTGCGGCGCTGTGTTTCACGATCGTTCATGATGGGCCCAGGGTACGGTCCGGCGATCCGGCCGAGGCTGTTATTCCCACTACCAGGATGATCCGTCAGCGCCTGGTGGCGGGGCGGGTCCGGTGGCGGCCCGAGGATGGGACGCATGACTCCGATCGCCCACACCGCCGCTCCGGTCGCCGCCCGGCCGGACACCAGGGTGCCGTTCCCGTTGACGGCCGCCGCGTTCACCGCCAACTTCGACCGCTTCGCCATCGGCCCGGTGCTGGTCACCGTCGCGGCCGCGCTGCACGTCCCGCTGTCCTCCGCGGTGGCCCTGGCCGGCGGCTACGCGCTCGCCTACGGACTGTCACAACCGGTCTGGGGCGTGCTCTCCGACCGGATCGGGCGGCTTCGGGTGATCCGCACCGCCCTGGCGGTGGCCGCGCTGGCCGGCCTGGCCTCGGCCGCGGCGCCGAACCTGGCGGTGCTCACGGCGCTGCGGGTGGTCACCGGCTTCGCGTTCGGCGCCGTTGTGCCGTCCTCGCTGAGCTTCGTCGGGGACGCGGTGGCGCCGGAGCGCCGGCAGGGCGCGCTGGCCGACCTGATGGCGGCGCTCGGGCTCGGCAACGGACTGGCCGCGCTGTTCGCCGGGATGGTCGCCAACTGGCTGAACTGGCGGCTGGTGTTCGTGGTGCCCGCGATAGCCGCCGCGGCGGCCGCGATCGGGCTGCGCCGCGCGGTGGAGCCGGAACGCGCCCCGGCCGGCAGCCTGGCCGGGCAGCTCGGTGCGGTGCTGCGCAGCCCGTTCGCGTACCTCGTCGCCCTGCTCGGCCTGGTCGAGGGCGCGGTGCTGCTGGGCGGGCTGACCTTCGTCGCCCCGGCGCTGGAGCACCGCGGCCTCTCCGACGCCGCGGCCGGTGCGATCACCGCCCTGTACGGCGCGGGGACGCTGGTGTTCACCCGCGCCGTGAAGGCCCTGACGCGGTACGTCCCGGCGCACGGCCTGGCCGCGATCGGCGGCGCCCTGGTGCTGGCCGGCTACGGCGCCGCCGCCCTGGTGCCCGGGGTGTGGACGTACGCGCTGGTGGCCGTGCTGCTCGGCGCGGGCTGGGCCTTCCTGCACTCGACGCTCCAGGCGTGGGCCACCTCGGTGGTGCCCGAGGCGCGTGGGACGGCCGTCTCCTGCTTCGTCGCCGCGCTGTTCGTCGGCAGCGCCCTGGGCACCGCGCTCGGCGGGGGAGTGGCCGGCCAGGGGCGGTTCGACCTGCTGTTCGGCGTGATCGCCGTGGCGACCGTGCCGCTGACGGCCGCGGTGGTGCTCGGGCGGCGCCGCTTCACCGCCCGGGGCTGACCCGAGGCCGGCCTGCGGACCCACGGCGCCCTTGCTGGCGCACAGCCCCCTGCTGGCGCACAGCCCCCTGCGGGGTCAGAGCGCCCGCAGGGCGGCCTCGCAGGCGGCGCAGCGCCGGTCGGCCAGGGCGGGCGGGTACCAGGGCTCGCCCGGTCGGGCGGGCCGGTAGTGGGAGTGTTCCATCGGGTCGGTGTCCAGGCCGCACAGGGTGCGCGGGAGCGGGTCCTCGGGCACCTCCGGGTCGCCGCCCGCCGCGTGCACGGCCAGCACCACCGGCTCCACGCCGTCCGGTCCGAGGGCTTCGTCCTGTTCGAGTTCGAAGAGGACGACGATCGCCGTCATGTCGCGTCACCCGTCCGCTCAGTGCTTCTTCTTCGCCAGCCAGTCGGCGAGCACGGCCGCCTGGCTGTGGTCGACGTCCTTGGTGGCGGTGAGCAGGGTGAGCGGGTCGTGGGCGGCCAGCTCGCGCAGGTGGCCAGCGGCCTCCCGGTGCTCGGCGTCGCGCAGCTCGGCGAGGTAGCGGCGGCGGAACTCGGTGAAGCGCTCCGGGTCGTGGCCGTACCACTTGCGCAGTCCGGTCGACGGGGCGACGTCGCGCAGCCATTCGTCCAGGTGCGCGTCCGTCTTCTTCATGCCGCGCGGCCAGACGCGGTCCACCAGTACCCGTTGCCCGTCCTGGGGCGAGGCGTCCTCGTAGATCCGCCGGTAGCTGATCTGTGCGGCCATGACGGGTTCCTCCCGGCTCGGTGTGCTGTGGCGGGTCCGTCCACACCGGTGGCGGTCCGCCCACACCAGCGTGTGCCCGGATCGGGCGGATCCGCACACCGACGGCGCAGCCGGGGCGGCCGCACGCCCGCCGGTGCCGCGTGGCGCCCCGTGGCACCGGCGCCCCGCCGCTAGGGTCGCTCCCGGTGTGCGGGGCCGGGCCGTTCCGGGGGAGGACGGGGCCCTGCCGGGGGGTTTCATCCGGCTCCGCTGCGGAGGTCCCATGAGTGCGTCCGAAACCACCGCCGACACCACCGTCGACACCACCGTCGACACCGGCCCGCCGCCGCGCGTCCGGCTGCGGGTGCGGCGGGGCAGCCGGCTGCTGCGCTGGCTGTTCACCACGGACCACAAGGTGATCGGCAACCTCTACCTGGCGACGGCCTTCGGGTTCTTCCTGGTCGGGGGCCTGATGGCGCTGCTGATGCGGACGCAGCTGCTGGGCCCCGACACCGGGTTCCTGTCGAACGAGCGGTACAACCAGCTGTTCACCATGCACGGCACGATCATGCTGCTGCTGTTCGCCACCCCGACCTTCGCCGGCTTCGCCAACGCGATCATGCCGCTGCAGATCGGCGCGCCCGACGTGGCCTTCCCCCGGCTGAACGCCTTCACCTACTGGGCGTTCCTGCTGGGCGGGCTGATGGTGCTGAGCGGCTTCCTCACCGCGGGCGGCGCCCCCGCGTTCGGCTGGTTCGCCTACGCGCCGCTGAACGGGCCGGAGCACTCGCCCGGGACAGGCCCGGACCTGTGGGCGCTCGGCCTGGTGGTGGCCGGTCTCGGGACGATCCTGGGCTCGGTCAACTTCATCACCACCATCACCTGTCTGCGGGCGCCGGGCATGACGCTGTTCCGGATGCCGGTCTTCACCTGGAACGTGCTGTTCACCTCGATCATGGTGCTGCTGGCCTTCCCGGTGCTGACCGCGGCCCTGCTGCTGCTGGAGGCGGACCGCAAGTTCGGCGCCCACGTCTTCGACCCGGCCAACGGCGGGGCGATGCTCTGGCAGCACCTGTTCTGGTTCTTCGGCCACCCGGAGGTGTACATCGTGGCGGTGCCGTTCTTCGGCATCGTCAGCGAGATCATCCCGGTCTTCAGCCGCAAGCCGCTGTTCGGCTACTACGGGATGATCGGCGCGACCATCACCATCACCTCGCTGTCGATGTCGGTCTGGGCGCACCACATGTTCGCCACCGGGCAGGTGCTGCTGCCGTTCTTCTCGATGATGTCCTTCCTGATCGCGGTGCCCACCGGGGTGAAGTTCTTCAACTGGATCGGGACGATGTGGCACGGCTCGCTGTCCTTCGAGACCCCGATGCTGTGGTCGATCGGGTTCCTGGTGACCTTCCTGTTCGGCGGCCTGAGCGGGGTGCTGCTGGCCGCGCCGCCGATCGACTTCCACGTCACCGACAGCTACTTCGTGGTGGCCCACCTGCACTACGTCCTGTTCGGGACGGTCGTGTTCGCGACCTTCGGGGGCTTCTACTTCTGGTGGCCGAAGATCACCGGGAAGATGCTCGACGAACGGCTCGGGAAGGTGCAGTTCTGGATCCTGTTCGTCGGGTTCCAGGCCACCTTCCTGGTGATGCACTGGCTGGGTGCCCAGGGGATGCCCCGGCGCTACGCGACGTACCTGGCGGTGGACGGCTTCACCACGCTCAACGTGGTCGCCTCGATCGGCGCCTTCCTGCTCGGCGTCTCCAACCTGCCGTTCTTCTACAACGTCTGGATCACCACCCGGCACGGCACCCGGGTCGACCAGGACGACCCGTGGGGCTGGGGCCGCTCCCTCGAGTGGGCCACGTCCTGTCCGCCGCCGCACCACAACTTCCTGGTGCTGCCCCGGATCCGCTCCGAGTCGCCGGCCTTCGACCTGCACCACCCGGAGGTGCCGCCGGAGGACTCACCGAGCGGCGCCGGACAGCCGCAGGTCGGCCGGAGCGGACGGGGGGAGGCGCGATGAAGGCCGAGGGGTGGCTGTTCGCCGTCATGACGGTGTTCTTCGCGGTGGTCGGGCTGGTCTACGGGTTCTGGGCGCACGAGCCGGCCGGCAAGGCGATCCTGACGGTGGCGTTCCTGATGTCGGGGCTGGTCGCGCTGTTCTGGTTCGTCCAGCACCAGCGGCGCGGCGGCGGGCGGCCGCAGGACCGCAAGGAGGCCGAGATCGTGGAGTCCGCCGGGCAGGTGGGTTTCTTCCCGGCCCGCAGCGGCTACCCGGTGCTCACCGCGGCGGGCCTGGTGGTCTTCGCGCTGGGCCTGGTGTTCGCCCGCTGGCTGATCATCTGCGGGGCGGTGCTGCTCGGCTTCGCCGTGTTCGGCTTCATCTTCCAGTACCACGACCGCGGCGACGGCGGGGCCTGAGCCGGCGGAACAGCCGGCCCAGCGGCCCGCGCCGCTCCGGGAGCGCGGGCCGGTCGGCCGCCGGCGGTGCGGGGTGCTCCGGCGCGGTGAGGACGGCCGCGACGGCGTGGACCTCCTGCTCGGTGGCGGGCAGCTCGACCCGGTCGCCGTGGTACCAGGAGCCGAGCGCGGCCCGGGCCCGTTCGGTGCGCGGCGCCCCGGGCCGCGGCTCGTCCGGTCGCGGGGCGTCGCGCACCAGCAGCGCGTACCGCTCGGCGGCCGGCACCGGCCGGTGGTGCCCGTCGAATCCGCCCTCGATCGACTGGTCGATCCGCCCGGTCGGGTCGCCCTCCAGCAGCCGGGAGCGGTCCCTGGCCTGCAGGGCGAGGCAGAACCACCGGGTGAGCAGGAACGCGAGCGCCGGCGCCAGGAAGAACGCCGCCCGCAGCACCCAGGTCAGGGAGTTGACGGAGACGCCGAAGACGTACGCCACCACGTCGTTGCCGCCGGCGATCAGCAGCACGGTGTACCAGGTGACCCCGGCGGCCCCGAGCGCGGTGCGGACGGGCTTGTTGCGCGGCCGGTCGCACAGGTGGTGCTCGCCGCCGCCCGGGGTGAGCCAGCGCTCCACGAAGGGGTAGGCGTACAGCGCCCCGAACAGCAGGCCCGGCACCACCAGGGCGGGCAGGAAGGCGTTCCAGGAGACGGTGTGCCCGAGCACCCCGGTCTCGGCCGCGGGCATCAGCCGCAGCGCCCCCTCGATGAACCCGATGTACCAGTCGGGCTGGGCGCCCGCCCCGGCGATGTCGGGCCGGTAGGCGCTGTAGCGCCAGATCGGGTTGATCTCCGCGGCCAGCGCGGACAGCGCCAGGATGCCGCCGACGGTGAAGGCCAGGCCGGTGGTGCGGGCCAGGAACTGGGGGAAGAAGGGGAGCCCCACCACGTTCCGGTTGGTCCGGCCGGGCGCCGCCCACTGGGTGTGCTTGAGCACCACCACCAGGGTCAGGTGCGCCCCGATCAGCGCCAGCAGCAGACCGGGCACCAGCAGGATGTGCACGGTGAACAGCCGCGGGATGATCGCGTGCCCGGGGAACTCGCCGCCGAAGGCGAAGAAGGTGAGGTAGCTGCCGACGAGCGGCACCGAGAGCAGGACGCCCTCGGCGATCCGGAGCCCGGTGCCGGACAGGGTGTCGTCCGGCAGCGAGTAGCCGGAGAACCCCTCCAGCAGGGCGAGGGTCAGCAGGGTCACCCCGATCACCCAGTTCAGCTCGCGCGGGCGGCGGAAGGCGCCGGTGAAGAACACCCGCAGCAGGTGTGCGCAGATCGAGGCGACGAACAGCAGGGCCGCCCAGTGGTGGATCTGACGCACCAGCAGGCCGCCGCGCACCTCGAAGCTGATCCGCAGGGTCGAGGCGTACGCCTCGGACATCCGCACCCCGCGCAGCGGCAGGTAGGGGCCCTGGTAGTCGACGTCGCCCATGCTCGGGTTGAAGAAGAAGGTGAGGAACACCCCGGTCAGCAGCAGGAAGACGAAGCTGTACAGGGCCAGTTCGCTGAGCAGGAACGACCAGTGGTCGGGGAACGCCTTGCGGAGCAGCAGCCTGCCCGCCTCGGTCAGCGGGAGCCGCCCGTCCACGGCCCGTACGGCGCGCTCCGGCCGGTTCGCGGGCACCCGCCGGCCGTGAGCCTGGTTTCCGTCCATAGCGGGCAACCTAGTGCGAAACGCCCGGCCCGGCCGGGCAGGGCATCCCGATCCTCCGCCGGGGCCGAGCCCGGAGCACCCGGTCGGAGCAACCGGGGTGGTCCGCTACCCCCAGTAGCCGACGTGCACGGCCGAAGCCTCCTCGAAGAGGTACGGACCGGACACCTCCACCGTGTTGCCGCCGGCCGCGAAGACCGCGCGGCAGGGCAGGTCGAGGACCGGCTCGTCCGGGTCGACGCCAGCGATGGCGTTCAGTTCGGGCGCGGCGAGGGCGTAGACGACCCGCCGGATGCCGCTCCAGTAGATCGCCCCGGCGCACATCGCGCAGGGCTCGGTGCTGGAGTAGAGGGTGGCCTCGGCGAGCTGGTGCGGGGCCAGGGTGCGGGAGGCCTCGCGGACCAGGTTGATCTCCGCGTGGGCGGTGACGTCGTGGTCGGTCAGCACGGTGTTCTCGGCGGTGAGCAGGACGTCCCCGTCCGGACCGGTGAGCAGCGCGCCGAACGGGTGGTTGCCGTGGGCGCGGGCGGAGGCGCCGAGTTCGATGGCGGCGAGCAGGTGGGCGGGGGAGTGGTCGGCCATGGCGGGTCTCCTCGGACAGGGCGGACGGCGGGTCGGACGGCGGGGCGGGGGTCGGAGCGGGCTGCCGCGCCTCCGGGCCCCCGACCAGTGTCACCCCGCCGCCGCGGGGCCGCCCCGGCGCCCCGGCTCAGCCGGCTCAGCCGTAGAGCCGGGCGCCGTACCGCGGGCCGTAGTACTGCTCGAGGTCCGCCAGGTCCTCGTCCGGCCGCTCCAGGCTCTTGGCGATGCGCGCCCGGGACGGCGCCGCCTCCGGGGTCCAGGACTCGGGCTTCCAGAGCGCGGAGCGCAGGAAGGACTTGGAGCAGTGGTAGAACACCTCCTCGATCTCGACCAGCAGCGCCACCGGTGGCCGGTGGCCGTTGACCACCAGCCGGTCGAAGAACGGCGCGTCGCGCAGCAGGCGGGCTCGGCCGTTGATCCGCAGGGTGTCGCCGCGGCCGGGGATCACGTACAGCAGGCCGACGTGGGGGTTGCCCAGGACGTTGCGGAAGCCGTCGGTGCGCCGGTTGCCGGGGCGCTCGGGCACCACGATCGTGGTGTCGTCCAGGACGAGGGTGAAGCCGGCCGGGTCGCCCTTCGGGGAGGTGTCGCAGCTGCCGTCCGCCGCCGCCGTGGAGACCACGCAGAACGGCGAGGCGGCCAGCCACGCGCGGTCGTGCTCGTGCAGGGAGGTCCGCACCTTGGCCGCGTCCCGCGGGGTCGGCGCACCGAGCAGCTCGCGCAGTTCGTCCTCGGAGGTGATCTCCACCAGTCCGTCCGTCCACATGGACGTTCCCCTCTCCCCGTGTGTCTCGCCGTGCAATGGCGTGTGGCCAGCCTAGGTCCTGTCCGGTGGCCTGTTCGGCCCTGCTCCCGGGCGTCAGCGGTCGCGCGGGGAGCGGCGCGGGTGGTCGCCCACCGCCGGGGCATCGCGCCCGGATCCCGGGTGCCCCCGCGCGCGGTGGTCCCGCAGTGCGTTGAGCACCGCCCAGGCCACCGACACCACCGGCACCGCGACCACCGCGCCCAGCACTCCGGCCAGTACGGCGCCGCCGATCACCGACAGGGCCACCGCCACCGGGTGGATGCGCACCGACCAGCCCAGCACCAGCGGATGCAGCAGATGGCCCTCGATCTGGCCGATCACCACGATCAGGGCCAGCACCAGCAGCGCCACCACCGGCCCGCGCGCCGCGAGCGCCACCAGCGCGGCGACCGCCAGGGCGATCGGGGAGCCGATCAGCGGCACCAGCGCCGCCACGAACTCCAGCACCATCAGCGGCAGCACCAGCGGCACCCGCAGGACGGCCAGCGCGATGCCGACCAGCACCGCGTTGGTCGCCGCCACGATCAGCACCCCGCGGGTGTAGCCCGCGAAGGTCTGCCAGGCGGCCTGGCCGGCCCGGCTCCAGGCGGGGCGGGCCCGGGACGGGAGCTGGTGCTGCGCCCAGGCCCACATCCGCTCGCCGGAGTGCAGGAAGAACACCGAGCAGAACACCGCCAGGGCCAGCCCGGTGACCAGCTCGACGGCCCGGCCGGCCCCGCTGAGCGCCGTGGTCAGCAGCGCCGAGCGGTGCGCCGAGACGAATGAGCCGAGCTTCGCCCGCAGGTCCGTGACGGTGCCGGGCCGCAGGTGGAAGGGGGCGCGGGTGAGCCAGGTGTCGATCCGGCCGAGGCCGCCGCGCAGTTCGTCGCCGATCTGGGTCCACTGGTCGGCGACGTTCGTGCCGACCAGCGCCAGGACCCCGCCGACCAGCGCGACCGCGCACACGAACGCCACCAGCACGGCCAGCGAGCGGGGCAGCGCCCGGGCGAGCAGGTCGACCAGCGGGCGCAGCACCGAGGTGATCACCAGCGCCACGAACAGCGCGATCACCGGCACCTCCAGCTGGCCGAGCACCTCGACGGCCAGGTAGGCCGCCACCCCGAGCAGCCCCAGCCGCCAGATGTACCCGGCGGCGGTGCGCAGCCCGGCCGGGACGCGCTCCGGGGGCGCGGCCGGACGGGCCCGGCGCAGGGCCACCCGGGGCGGACGGCTGCCGAGCGGCCGGGGGCGTCGGCCCGGTCCGGGGCCGTTCACGCCCATGGGCCGGCCCCCCGCGGTCGGCGGGGCGCGGTCAGCGCGCGGGGTGCGGGTCGCGGCACGGCGGGCTCAGCCGGGGGTCTCGTGCGGTACCGACCGGTCCGTGGGCGCGGGCCGGTCGCGGGTCGGGTCCTGGTCGCTCATGGGGCTCGCCTCCCGCTTCCTCGGCCTGCGCCTCCGGAAGCCGTCTCGGACGGAAGTCCTGCCCCCAGCGTCTCTCCGGCCCCGGGGCTCGTACACCTCGGCGCGGGATCGCGGCGGGCGGCCGTCCGGGTGGGTCCGAGGGCCGTCCGGGTGGTTCCGAGGGCCGTCCGGGCGGTCCCGGCCGCCGCGCGGCATGATGGTCGGTACGGCAGCCCTGCCGTACCGACCGGACCGGGAGCGCGCGATGCCAGGGCCAACCGAGGTCCCCAGTGAGGGCGAGCAGCGGAGCACGGGCCTGCACGTGGCGGCCGAGGACCGGGCGTCGGAGCGGATCGTCACGGTGGCCGGGGAGCTGGACCACGACTCGGCGGACGTGCTGCGCACCGTACTGGCCCGGCCGCTGCGGGACGGGGTCCGCCGGATCGTGGTCGACCTCGCCGAGCTGCGGTTCTGCGACTCCACCGGGCTGAACATCCTGCTGCGGGCCCGGATCGACGCGGAGGCGGCCGGGCGGACCCTGGAGGTCGTGCGGCCGCGCCCGATCGTGGCCCGGCTGTTCGAGGTCACCGGTACCGACACCGTGCTGCGCATCCGGTCCGACCCCGACCCCGAGCCCGACCCCGAGCCCGGCCCCGACCCCGGCCCCGACCCAGACCCCGACCCCGGCTCCGGCCCCGCGCCGGGGGCCGTCGCCGAGCCCCCCGCCCCCGGCCGGGAGTGAGGGGCCGCGTGGTGTCCCCGCCGGACGGTGCCCCCGCGCCGGGCCCGGGACGGGCCAGGCGGCTGACATTCGCGGGCAGCGAGGGCGCGGTGCAGCGCAGCCGGGTGTTCAGCCGGGCGGCACTGCGGTCCTGGGGGTGGCTGCCCGCCGCCGACGAGGAGCAACTGGCGGTGTCGGAGGACGTCCTGCTGATGGTGTCGGAGCTGGTCACCAACGCCTGTCTGCACGCGCCGGGCGGCCCGCGGGAGCTGCGGCTGGACTGGGACGGCGCCCGGCTGCGGGTGGAGGTCGCGGACGCCAGCCCGGTGCCGCCGAGGCTGCGGCTGTCCGCGGACCCCGCCCGGCCGGGCGGTCACGGGCTGCGGGTGGTGGACCGGCTGGCCCGGGCCTGGGGGTCGGTGCCCGAGGACGGCGGCAAGCTGGTCTGGCTGGAGGTGCCGTCCCCGCTGGACCGGCCCGCCCCCGGCCGCTGACGCTCCGGCCTATCGGAAACGGTCGACGACGCCGCCCGGTGTTTCCCGGGCGCCGCAGTGGACAGGCGCGCTGCGGGGGCCGTCGGGGGAAGCACCAGGAGGAGGAGCGCCATGGTGGGCCGACAGCCGAAGGGCCGGGGCCCGGCGTCCGAGCGCCTCGGCGAGCCCGGGGTCCTCCTGGCGCACGCCTCGCCGTGGGCCGAGGGCACCGTGATCGCCCTGTACGGCGAACTCGACCTCGACTCGGTCGCCGAGCTGAACGCCGTCCTCGAACCGGCCCTGGCCGAGCCCGCCACCGTCGTCGTGATCGACTGCGCCGGGCTGGAGTTCTGCGACTCGACCGGGCTCAACGCGCTGCTCCACGCCCGGGCCCGGGCGGCGGCCGACGGCAGCCGGATCGAACTGGCCCGCCCCCGGCCGCTGGTGCTGCGGATGCTCGAACTCACCGGCGCCACGGACGCCTTCCGGGTGCGGGACACCGTCCCCGGCTGACCGGGCCGGCAGCGTGCGGGCGGAAGCGTGGGGGAGCGGAAGGGAGCGGAGGATGGCCAGGTTGTTGGTCGACGGTGGCGACCTGGTCGTCAGGCTGGCGTGGTGGGAATGCCTGGTGGCCTGCCGCCGGGAGGTCCGGGCGCCGCTGGAGGCCGTCACGGCGGTGGAGGTCCAGCCGGACCGCTGGCGGGCGCTGCGCGGACTGCGGGACACCGGGCTGGCCGTCCCCGGCGCGCTCTGCCTGGGCGTGTGGCGGCACAAGGACGGACGGGACTTCGTCGCCCTGCGCGGGCACCGGCACGCGGTGCTGTGCGTGCGGCTGCGCCCGCCCGCGCCCTTCGCCGGGATCACCGTGGACACGGACGACCCGCTGCGGACCGCCGCCGAGCTGCGGATGGTCCGGGGGCTCGCCGCTCCCACCTGATCCCGGGCCGCGCTGATCCGGGGCGGGCCGGCACCGGCTGACGCCCCCGGCCTCCGGTGGCACAGTGGGAGCAGGGCGGTGGCCCGCCGCCCCGGGCCGGGGTGGTGCCCTGGCAGCACCCGGCCGTGCGATCCGGACGGTGGACCGATGGACGAGCACCCTGTGAACGGGCTTGCCGAACAGTCGCTGAGGCAACTGCTCGCCGGGCTCACGGCGGTTCGCGACGGCGACTTCCGCACCCGACTGGACCCGGGCCGGCCGGGCGTGCTGGGGGAGATCGCCACGGTCTTCAACGGGATGTCCGAACAACTGGCCCGGGTCACCTCCGAGCTGACCAGGGTGGCCCGCGAGGTCGGCACCGAGGGTCGGCTCGGCGGGCAGGCCCAGGCGCCGGACGCCACCGGGACGTGGAAGGACCTCACCGACTCCGTCAACGCGATGGCCGGCAACCTGACCGGCCAGGTCCGGGCGATCGCGCGGGTGGCCACCGCCGTCGCCGGGGGCGACCTCACCCAGAAGATCCGGGTGGACGCGCGCGGCGAGATCCTGGACCTCAAGGAGACCCTCAACACGATGGTCGACCAGCTCTCCGCCTTCGCCGACGAGGTGACCAGGGTGGCCGGCGAGGTCGGCACGGCCGGGAACCTGGGCGGCCAGGCCACCGTGCGGGGCGTCTCGGGCACCTGGAAGGACCTCACCGACAACGTCAACGTGATGGCCTCCAACCTCACCGGCCAGGTCCGTTCGATCTCCGAGGTGGCGACCGCGGTGGCGCGCGGGGACCTCTCCAAGAAGATCACGGTGGAGGCCAAGGGCGAGGTCGCGGCGCTCGCGGCCGCGATCAACACCATGGTGGACACCCTGTCGGTGTTCGCCGACGAGGTGACGCGAGTGGCCCGCGAGGTCGGCACCGAGGGCATCCTGGGCGGCCAGGCCCGGGTGCCGAACGTCGCCGGGACGTGGAAGGACCTCACCGACAGCGTCAACTTCATGGCGCACAACCTGACCAGCCAGGTGCGCAATATCGCCCAGGTGACCACGGCCGTCGCCGGGGGAGACCTCACCCGCAAGATCGACGTGGACGCGCGCGGCGAGATCCTGGAGCTGAAGACCACCGTCAACACCATGGTGGAGCAGCTGAGTTCCTTCGCCGCCGAGGTGACCAGGGTGGCCCGGGAGGTCGGCACCGAGGGGCGGCTCGGCGGCCAGGCCGAAGTGGAAGGGGTCTCCGGGACGTGGAAGCGGCTCACCGAGACCGTCAACGAGCTGGCCGGCAACCTCACCCGGCAGGTCCGGGCGATCGCCGAGGTCACCAGCGCCGTCGCGGCCGGCGACCTCACCCGCTCGATCAGCGTGGACGCCTCCGGCGAGGTCGCCGAACTCAAGGACAACATCAACGACATGGTGGAGTCCCTGCGCGAGACCATCCAGGCCAACCAGGAGCAGGACTGGCTGAAGACCAACCTGGCCCGCTTCTCCGCCGCCGTCCAGAGCCGCCGGGACATCACGGCCGTCGCCGAGATGATCACCGACGAGCTGACCCCACTGGTCGGCGCCCAGTACGGGGCCTTCTTCCTGGCGGAGGAGACCGAGGGCGGCACCGAACTGGCCCGGATCAGCGCCTACGGCCGGGCTCGCACCGAACTCGCGGACCAGCGGGTGAAGTTGGGCGAGTCGCTGGTGGGCCAGGCGGCGCGCAGTCGGCGGATCATCACCGTGGACGAGCTGCCGCCCGGCTACGCCGTCATCGCCTCCGGGGCCGGCGCCGCCGACGCCCGCTCGCTCGTCCTGCTGCCCATCGCCCTGGAGGAATGGCTGCTCGGTGTACTGGAGTTCGCCTCCGTCCACCCCTTCACCGAGGTCCACCTGGACTTCCTGGCGCAGTTCGCCGAGGCCTGCGGCGTCAACATCGGCAACCTGCTGGCCAACGCGCGCACCGACGAACTGCTCGGCGAGTCCCAGCGGCTCACCGGCGAACTCCGGGCCCGGTCCGAGGAGTTGCAGGCCGGGCAGGAGGAGCTGCGGCGCTCCAATGCCGAACTGGAGGAGCAGGCCGCACTGCTCGCCCAGCGCAACCGCGACATCGAGGCGAAGAACCTGGAGATCGAGCAGGCCCGCCAGGAACTGGAGGAACGGGCCCGGCAGTTGAGCCTCACCTCGATGTACAAGTCGGAGTTCCTGGCCAACATGAGCCACGAACTGCGGACCCCGCTGAACAGCCTGCTGATCCTCGCCCAGCTGCTCGCCCAGAACGCCGCCGGCAACCTCACCGCCAAACAGGTCGAGTACGCGGGCGTCATCCACTCGGCCGGCACCGACCTGCTCCAGCTGATCAACGACATCCTCGACCTGTCCAAGATCGAGGCGGGAAAGATGGAACTGACCCCCGAACCCTTCGCCGTGCGCGAGCTGTTGGAGTACGTGGAGTCCGGGTTCCGGCCGCTCGCCGACCAGAAGGGCCTCGGTTTCGAGGTCACCGTCGACCGGGCCGTGCCGGACGAACTCGTCACCGACCAGGCCCGGTTGCGCCAGGTGCTGCGCAACCTGCTCTCCAACGCCGTCAAGTTCACCGACAGCGGCCGGGTGGAGCTGCGGATCGAACGCGTCGAGGGGCCGCGGCTGCCGCCCGAACTCGGCCGGGCGGAGGCCGCGGTGGCCTTCCACATCGAGGACACCGGCATCGGCATCGACCCCGCCCAGCTGGACACCATCTTCGGTGCCTTCCAGCAGGCCGACGGCACCACCGGCCGCCGCTACGGCGGCACCGGCCTCGGTCTGTCGATCAGCCGGGAGCTCGCCCGGCTGCTCGGCGGCACCCTCACCGTCAGCTCCACCGCCGGGCAGGGCAGCCGCTTCTCGTTCCACCTGCCGCTCACCGAGCCCGAACGTCCGGACGGCGCACCGGAGCGCCGACCGGGCGCCCCCGGCCCCGGGGCCGCCGCGCCCGCGGACCTACGGCTGGCCGGGCGCACCGTCCTGATCGTCGACGACGACGCGCGCAACGTCTTCGCGCTGGCCTCCGCCCTGGAGGAGAGCGGACTGACCGTGCTGCACGCGCCCGACGGCGCCACCGGGCTCGACCTGCTGCGCGCCCACCCCGAGACCGACCTCGTCCTGATGGACGTGATGATGCCCGGCCTCGACGGCTACGCCGCGATCGCCGCCATCCGCGCCGACGAACGCTTCGCCCGCCTGCCGGTCATCGCCGTCACCGCCAAGGCCATGCCCGGCGACAAGGACAAGAGCCTGGCGGCGGGCGCCGACGACCACGTCACCAAGCCCGTCGACACCGGCCGGCTGCTCGACCGGGTGCGCGACTGGCTGGACGGGTCATGACCACCGGCCCGGACCCGTCATGACCGCCGAGCGGCAGACCGGGGACGAAACGGCAGCGGCCCTCGCGGCGACCGTCCGCCGACTGCAGGACACCGCCGAGCGGCTGCGGGCCGAGGCCCGGGCCGGGGCCGTCGTCGACCTGGCCACCGGCATCCTGACCGAGCGCCTCGGCGTCCTGCCCGCCGAGGCGGCCGCCCATCTGGCCCGGCTGGCGCGCGAGGCCGGCGTCCCGGCCGCCGCCCTGGCCACCGACATCGTCGGCCTGCCCGGGCCGGTGCCCGTCCAGCCGGACCGGGCGCCGGCCGACCCCGCCGCGCCGCAGGCCGGGCCGTCGGCCGGCGGGCCCGCGTCCGTTGCCGCCGACCACGACCTCCAGCGGGCCGCCGACAGCCTGCTGGAGCAGTTGGAGGCCTCGCTGGGCGTCCAGGCCCTCGCCGTCTGGCAGCGCCTGCCGGGCGGCGCGCTCGCCCTCGCCGCGCACAGCGGCCTCGCCGCCGCCGAGGCCACGGCCTGGAGCCGGGTGCCGCCGGGCATCGCCACCCCGGCCCAGCAGGTCGTCGTCGGCGCGGCGGAGCTGTGGCCGGACGACCCGTACGACCCGGCCGCCCCGTGCGCCCCGGGGCCGTCGGTCGCCGCCGGGGCGGCCCGGGCGGTCCTCCCGCTGCTGGACCGGGGTCGGCGCCAGGGCGCCCTGGAGGTGCTCTGGACCGGGCCCGCCCCCGCGCTCAGCCCGTCCGAGCGCCACCAGCTGCGCGCGCTGGCCGAACTCTGCGCGACCCTCCTCGGCCCGGTCGGCGAGCCCCCGGCGCCCGACGAGGCCGACGTCCTGCTGGAAGGACTGCTCACCCCCGCGCTCCTGCTGGAACCGGTGATCCGCACCGGGCAGGTCACCGACTTCACCATCCGGCGGGTCAACGCCGCGTTCCGCGACCCGCTCGGCCGCCCCCGGGACGCGCTGGAGGGCGGCTCCCTCCTGGAGGCCTACCCGGTCGCCGGCGCCACCGGCCTGTTCGCCCGGCTGCTCCGCGCGCACCGCACCGGTGTCCCCCAGCCGGGCGAGCCGGTGCGGCTGGCCTTCCAGGACGGCCGGCTCGCCCGGTCCGCCACCGTACGGCTGGCGGTCGCCCCGCTCGGCGGGCGGCTCCTGGTCGGCTGGCAGGAGGAGGATCGGACCGCCGAGGACGAGCAGACGGCGCTGCTGCGCCAGGCCCAGCGACTGGCCCGGGTCGCCGGCTTCGAGGAGCGCGCCGACTCCGACCGGATCCGCTGGAGCGACGGCCTGCGGGAACTCTTCGGCCTGCCCGCCGGCGCGCCGCCCGTCCCGCTGGCCCGTCTCGACCGGCACGTCCACCCGGACGACGAACCCGCCGTGCGCCGCCTGGTCGACACCGTCCGGCGCCGCCGGCGCACCTCCTCCGCGGTGTTCCGGCTGGCCCGGCCGGACGGGGGCTACCGCTACACCCGGGTCATCGCCGAACCCGTCCTCGACGACGAGGGCCGGCTCGTCGCGGTGCGCGGCGCCTACCACGACGTCTCCGCCCAGCACCGCACCGAGGTCGCGCTCGGCGCCACCCGGGCGCGACTGGCCGACAGCGAACAGGAGACGGCCGAAAGCGCCCAGCTGGCCCTGCGGCTCCAGCAGGCCATCCTGCCCGCCGCCCCGCCCCCGCTCGGGGTGACCGGCCTGCGGGCGGCCGTGCGCTACCGTCCGGCCGCCGAAGGCCACCGGGTCGGCGGCGACTGGTACGACGTGCTGCCGCTGCCCGGCAAGCGCGTGCTGCTCGCCGTCGGCGACGTCGCCGGGCACGGCGTCGGCGCGGCCACCGGCATGGTCGCGCTGCGCCACGCCCTGCGCGGCCTGGCCGTCACCGGCGCGGGCCCGGCCCGGCTGCTGGAGTGGGCCAACACCGTCGCCCTGCGCGAACCGGGGCAGGTCACCGCCACCGCCGTGTGCGTGCTGCTCGACCCCGTCGGCGGCGGGCTGCGCTGGGCGCGGGCCGGCCACCTGCCGCCGATCCTGATCGGACCGGGCGGCGCCGAGGTGCTGCCGCTGCCGCACGGCGTGCTGCTCGGCGCGCTGGACGACGCCCGGTACGAGGAGCACACCGCCCAGCTGTCCACCGGCGACGTGCTGCTGCTCTACACCGACGGCCTGGTCGAGCGGCGGGACCGCCCGGTGGAGGAGTCCGTCGACCAGCTGATCCGGACCGCCGGAGCGCCCGGCCCGGACCTGGAGCGCTACCTGGACCGGCTGCTCGACCTCAGCCCCGCCGACACCGACGACGACACCTGTCTGATCGCCGTCCAGGTCGAGTAGCGCCGCTCGGCCACCCACCCCCGCCGGAACGTTACGGACGGGATCCGCCGGGTAGGCGCGGCCTGGTAGCGGGGGGCCGAGAACGGGACGGAAGGGGAACCCCCATGCTGCTGCTAGGACTTCTGCTGCTGGCGGCCTCCGGTGCCTTCACCGGGCTGCTGATCGCCGACAACCTCGGTGGCGGGCCGGAGTACCAGGTGACGATCCTCGGCAACGACCTCGTGAAGCTCGACAGCCTCGGGATCTTCCTCGCGGGCCTCGCCCTCGCCCTGGTCTTCTGCCTGGGACTCGCCATGATGCGGCTGTCCCGGCGCGCCTCCCGGCGCCCGGTGCGGACCGCCGGGTACGTCGGGGACCGGCGGGTGGAGCCGACCGCGCCGGTGGAGCCGGCGCCGCCGCTGGAGGCCCGGGGCGCCCCGCCGGTGAGCCCGGAGGAGCGCGCCGCCGAACAGGGCGGCCGGGCCGCGGGCATCCCGCGCGAGCCGCAACGGCGGCGCGGTCGGCACCTGTTCGGGCACTGAGCCGAGGGTGCTGAGGGCCGGGTGCTGAGGGTTGGGTGCCTGAGGGTTGGGTGCCTGAGGGTTGGGTGCCTGAGCCTGGGCACTGTGCCCGGGGGTCCCTGAGACCCCGGCGCGACCGGGGACGGCGGCCGGGTGGCGGGGTTCCGGTGGTGACGGGGGGCACGACAGCGACGAGGGAGGTGCGGTCGGATGGGCGGCGCCCTGGCGTCCGCGCGGTCATGCTCCTCGGTGCGGCCGTGGGCGCGCCGCCTGCCGCTGTCCACCCGGCCGGGGGCGGTCGCCGAGGCGCGCTCCTGCACCGCCGCCTTCCTGGCCGATGTGGCCGATCCCCTGGTGGTCGCCGACGCCGTCCTGCTGGTCTCCGAACTGGTCGGCAACGCCGTCCGGCACACCGGCGCGCCCGGGGCGCTGATCCTGGTGCGCTGCCCGGGCCTGCTGCGGATCGAGGTCAGCGACGCGAGTCGGTGTCCGCCGCTGCCGCGCCCCTCGGACGGCAGGGGCGAGAACGGCGGCCGCGGCCTGTTCCTGCTGAGCCGCCTCGCGCTGCGCTGGGGCTGGCGCCCGGCGGGTGCGGGCAAGGCGGTCTGGTGCGAGCTGCGGATCCCCGGGGACTGACGGGTCACGGGCGGGGGTGCTGCGGCCGGGCCCCTCGGGCAGGCGGGCTCTGCGGCGACACCCGTCCGGCGACAACCGTCCGGTGACGCGCGTCCGGTGACGCTCGGGCCGCGGGTGGGCGCGGTCCGTCACTCGCGGGGCCGCTGCCCCATGCGCCCGGGACATCGGGTGCACGAGACTGCTGGGAGGCGGGTCGCAGGCGGAGAGAAGGCGGTCATGGGTGCGGAGAGCGCGCGGAGCGTCTGGTGGCGGCCCCGGACCGGGCAGGCGGATCGGCAGTTGGCGGCGGCGGGGCTGTGGGCGCTCGTCTGCCTGGCGGCGGGCGGGCTGTGGGCCGGGTACGTGCTGGGCCACCTGGGCGCGCCGGGGATCGGTGAGCCGACCCGGCACCTGGCGGTGCTCGGGTACGGGCTGGCCGCGGTGGCGGGCGGGGTGCTGGTGCACGTCCACCGGCCCGGCCTGGAGCTGGGCTGGGTGCTGCTGGCGTACGGGGCGGCGCTGATCATTCCGCTGGCCGCCGAGACGCCGGTCTGGACGGAGATCAGCGACCCGCGCTACATCGGGGGCGTGGTGGTGCTCAAGTCGGTCGGCTACACGGTGAGCGGCACGATCTGGCAGGCGCTGCCGCTGTGGCTGCCGTACGGCCGGCTGCCGGACCGCCGCTGGTGGGCGGCGATCGGCGCGGTGGGCCTGTGGATGCTGCCCCAGGCGAGCTACTACGTCTACCAGCCGACCGTCTTCGGCCGCCCCAATCCGCTGGCCGGCAGCACGGTGGCCGGCTGGCTGCGGGACTTCAACGGCACCCTGCACATCACCCAGTTGATCGTCTGGGTCGCCCTGACCGTCCTGGTGGTGCTCGTCCCGCTGGCCCGCACCCGGCACGTGTCGCGGCGGCGCCGACAGAACGTGCTGGTCGCGATCGCCGTCTACCTGCTCTGGGCCGGCGCCGAGGCCGGCTACTACTTCAACGGCCAGAGCAGCGCCTCGTACGTGGCCTACGCGGCGGCCTCCGCGCTGTGGACGCTCACCCTGGCCGCCGTGGTGGTGCGGGACGGCTCCTGGCGGCTGGACCGCACGGCCCGCCGGGTGCTGGTCGGGCTGCTGGTCGCCGCCGGGCTGGCGGTCGCCTTCGTGCTGCTGGCCGGGCTGCTGTCGACCATGCTGCTGCCCGGCCGCGGCCTGGGCGCGCTGTGCCTGGTCGCCCTGGTGTTCCTGCTGGCCAGCGGCCTGCCGAAGGGCGTGCGCTGGGCCTCCGGGATCGTCGACCGCTGGTACTACGGCTCGCGGGCGCAGCCGTACCAGGTGCTGCGCAGCCTGGCCGGGCGGGTCAGCCAGACCGTCGACCCGCAGGACGTGCCCGCCGTGCTGTGCGCCACGGTCGGTGACGAGCTGCGCCTGCCCGGCGTGGCCCTGACCGTCGCCACCCGGAGCGGCGAGCGCCGGCTCGCCGCCGTGGGGGAGTACCCGGGCAGCGGGGAGCGCTTCGCCCTGGTCCACCGGGGCCGGGAAATCGGCCGGCTCACCGTCGCCCCGCGCCCCGGCCAGCGCGCCCTCGACGCCAGCGACCGGGACATCCTGCGCTCGCTCGCCGACCAGGCCGCGCCCGCCGTCGCCTCGCTCCAGCTGATGGAGGACCTCCGGGCCAGCCGCGAGCAGATCGTCGCGGCCCGCGAGGAGGAGCGCCGACAGCTGCGCCGGGACATCCACGACGGGCTCGGTCCGATGCTGGCCGGTCTGCGGCTTCGCCTCCAGGGGGCGGCGGCCGTGGACGACCCGGCGCGCTTCGCCGGCGCCCTGGAGCACGCCGCCGACGACCTCGCCTCGGCCGTCCGGGAGGTCCGGCGGGTCACCGACCGGCTCGGGCCCACCGCGCTCGGCGACTACGGGCTGACCCGGGCGCTGCGCCGCCTGGCGGAGACCTTCAGCGGCGAGGAGCTGGTCGTCGGCGTTCGGCTGGCTCCCGACCCGCTGCCCGACCTGCCCGCCGCGGTGGAGGTGGCGGTCTACCGGATCACCGCGGAGGCGCTCAACAACGTACTGCGGCACGCCCGGGCGAGCAGCGCCACGGTGGCCGTCCGGGTGGACCGGGGGCGGCTGGAGCTCACCGTCGAGGACGACGGGCTGGGCCCGGGCCGCGGCGACCTGCCCCACCCGGGGGTGGGCCTGCGGTCGATGACCGAACGGGCGGCGGAGATCGGCGGCAGCTGCACCGTCGACCCGGTCCGGGGCCTCGGCCGGGGCACCCGGGTGCACGCGGTGCTGCCGCGCAACCCGGCGAGCGGCTGACCGCGGGGCCGGCCGAGCGCGGGGCCGACTGAGCGCGGGGCCGGCCGAGAGCAGGGTCGGCCGAGCGCGGGGCTTGCGGGGCCGGCCGACCGAAAAGTGCCGGAAGAGCCCCCGGCGGGTCGGATCTTGGATTCCGACGGCCGCCGGGGGCGGCGGAGCACGGGGGCGGTCAGTTGCAGTTCGGCGGGTTGGGGCAGGTGGGACGGCCCTTTCCCGGGTTCTTCCGCTCCTCGCCGGCCATGCTGTTCCCGACCGGGGCCTTGCGGGCCCGGGCGGCGCAGACGATCACGCCCACGAAGACGGCGACCGCGGCGGCACCGGCGGCGACCGCCACCGGGCTGGCCGATCTGGCGCTCATGCTGTCCTCCAGGGAGGGGATTGCGCAGGCCGGTCGACCCGCCCCTCCATGGCACCGCCGGGCCTGCCCCATGCGCATGGGGCCACGGTCCCGTCCCGGTCCCGGGGCGGCTACCCGCCGTCGCCGCCCCAGGCCGCCAGTGTGGCCGCCGCCCAGTCCCGCACCCGCTCGGCGAAGCCGTCGGCCGGGAACGTCCGGTCCAGGGCGACCTGCTCGATCGTCACCGCGAACCCGCCTCGCGGCGCCGTCGGCGGCTCCGGTTCCGGCGCTGGCGCGGGCCCGGGATGCCCCGCCCCGCCCGTCACCCGGTGCGAGTTCGCCCGCCGGGCCCGCCCGACCACTCGCTCAACCGCCGGCAGCCCGCCGTCCAGGTACGCCCGCAGCAGCCCCCGGGCGCCCGCCCCGCCGTCCCCTGGCAGCCGGCCCGGATGCTGCAACAGGAAGCAGGACACCGACACCCCGTGCAGCGGCCCCCACGGCTCCGCCCGGGAGTGGTCCAGCGCCAGCAGCCCGTGGAACAGCTCGGCACACCCGCGCGCGCCGCACTCCGCGCAGGGCTCGGCGGCCGTCACCCGCGCACGGTCTTGCTCATGGACATCGCCGAGACGCCGTAGCCGCTGCCGCCGCCTGGCTCTACCACCTCCGCGTCCTGCCCGACCACCAGGTGGCGGCCGGGGGTGTCCGGGTCGTCCGGGAGGAACCTGGCGGTGCCCTGGCGGGCGCGCTCGCGGGCCGGCTCCTCGGGCATCAGCTCGGCCAGCTCCTGGCTGGTCTCGGCCTCGCGGATCTCGGTGGCCGACTGGTACCCGGCCGGGGTCATCTGACGCAGGGTCACTTTCCGATCGTCCATCCCACCATCCTCGGCCAGACGGCGCGGTCGGCGAAAGCGGGTTTCCGCGGGTAGGGCGACGGTGTGGTACCGCGGTACTACGCGCCGTCCGATGATCAGTCCGCAGTGCCACGGATCCGGCCGCGCCCGCCCCTAGCGTGGAACCGTGGGCGGCCGGGACGGCCCGGCCCCTGAACGTAAGGGCGAGCGATGATCGAGGCGCACCAGCTGACGAAGCGGTACGGGGAGAAGACCGCCGTGGACGGGCTGGACTTCACGGTCCGGCCGGGGGCGGTGACCGGGTTCCTCGGGCCCAACGGGGCGGGGAAGTCGACCACCATGCGGATGATCGTCGGACTGGACGCGCCCACCAGCGGCTCGGTACGCGTCAACGGCCGCCGGTACGCCGAGCACGCCGCGCCGCTGCAGGAGGTGGGCGCGCTGCTGGAGGCCAAGTCGATCCACCCCGGCCGCTCCGCCTTCAACCACCTGATGGCCCAGGCCCACACCCACGGCATCCCGCGCCGCCGGGTCGAGGAAGTCATCGAGCTGACCGGCCTGCAGTCGGTGGCCCGCAAGCGCGCCGGGGCGTTCTCGCTCGGCATGGGCCAGCGGCTCGGCATCGCGGCCGCCCTGCTGGGCGACCCGGCCACGGTGATGCTGGACGAGCCGGTCAACGGGCTGGACCCCGAGGGCGTGCTGTGGATCCGCAACCTGCTCACCTCGCTCGCCGCCGAGGGCCGTACCGTCTTCGTCTCCTCGCACCTGATGAGCGAGGTCTCGCTGGTCGCCGACCACCTGATCATCGTCGGGCGGGGCAAGCTGCTGGCCGACACCACCGTGCAGGAGCTGGTCCAGCAGGCCGGCGGTGACGTCGTCAAGGTCGCCAGCGCCGACCCGGCCGGGCTGCGCTCCGCGCTCGCCGGACCGGGCGTGGAGATCACCGGCCGCTCCGGCTCGGAGGAACTGCTGGTCACCGGGCGGACGGCCCGGGAGATCGGGCTCACCGCCGCCGAGCAGGGCATCGCGGTGTTCGAGCTGACCCCCCGGACGGTCTCCCTGGAGGAGGCCTTCATGGACCTCACCCGGGACGCCGTCGAGTACCACGGCACCACGACCACCGCCGACACCCAGAGGAGCGCGGCATGACCACGATCGCCCCCAGCCAGACGTCCTCCACGGCCGCCGAGCCGCGCCCCGCCCGCCCCGCCTACAAGGTGACGGCCGCGCGCGTGCTGCGCTCGGAGTGGGCCAAGCTGTGGTCGCTGCGCTCCAGCTGGATCACCCTCGGCCTGGCGCTGCTGTTCCTGGTCGCCTTCGGCCTGATCGCGGCCTTCCAGTTCAAGTCGCGGATCACCTCCGGCCGCCCGATGGACCGCGACTTCGCGGACGCGAGCGCGCTCAGCCTCTCCCTCTTCGGCACCAACTTCGCCCAGCTGGCGCTCGGTGTCCTCGGGGTGCTGGTCGCGGCCGGCGAGTACTCGACCGGCATGATCCGCTCCACCCTGGCCGCCGTGCCGCGCCGCCTGCCGGTGCTGTGGTCCAAGGCGGCGGTGTACGGCGTGATCGCGCTGGTGCTGGGCACCGTCGGGGTGTTCGCCACCTTCTCGGCGGACAGCGGCATCCTGTCCGGCACCCGCGCGGCGATGACCCTCTCCGACACCGGCGTGGTGCGCGGCCTGCTGGGCGCCGGGCTCTACCTCGGCCTGGTCGGCGTGATCGGCGTCGCCCTCGGCGCGCTGCTGCGCTCGGTGGCCGGCGGCATCGCCGTCCTGGTCGCCTCGCTGATGCTGATCCCGGGCCTGACCTCGCTGCTGCCCAGCTCCTGGCAGAGCCACATCAGCCCGTACCTGCCCAGTCACGCCGGTGAGGCGATGTTCGCCCTGCACCACGACTCGACCACCCTCTCGCCGACGGCCGGCCTGCTGGTCTTCCTCGGCTGGACGGTGCTCGCGCTCGCCGGCGCCGCCGTCCGGCTGATGCGCTCGGACGCCTGAGCCCGGCGGAGCCTGGGACACTCGCGGTGCGGCGCCGGAGCAGACCGGCGCCGCACCGTTTCCGTTCCTACGACCAGCAGGGGAGAACCACCGGTGAGCGAGGACGACCACGCCACCCCCGCCGGCCCGTCGGCGGTCGGCGACGCGCTGCCCGGCGACGCGCTGTCCGGCCACCCGCTGTTCGGCCGGCTGGCCCGGATCGGCCAACGGCTGCGCGAGGCCGACCGCCGGCACCCGTGGGTGCTGGACGCGGCCGTGGTGGTCGCGGCCTTCCTGGTGTTCTGCCTGCCCGACCTCGTCCCCGGCCACGGCGAGTTGTCGGGCCACGGCGAGGGCGGCCCGCACGAGCACCGGATCATCCTGGTCCGGCCGCCGCTGCCGGCCACCCTGGCCCTCCAGGCGGGCCTGGTGGTGCCGCTGCTGTGGCGCCGCCGGCGGCCCACCGCGGCCTTCGCGGCGATCATGGCGGTGTTCGTGCTGCAGTGGTCGCTGGGCGTGGGCCTGCGTGCCGACGCCGCCCTGCTGGTGGCGCTCTACAGCCTGGCGCTGCACGGCCGGCTGCGGCACCTGGCGTGGTCCTGCGTGGCGATGGTCGGCGCGATGGCGCTGGTCGCGGTCGAGGTCTCCGGCGGCGGGCTGCCGGTCGGGGACGCGCTGTTCTTCCTGGTCAGCGCCGGCACCGCGGCCGTCGCCCTGGGCATCGCGGTGCGCATCCGGCGCGCCCAGCTGGCCGGGCTGCGCGAGCGCGCCGCCCGGCTGGAGATCGAGCGCGACCAGCGCAGCCGGCTCGCCACGGCCACCGAACGCACCCGGGTGGCCCGGGAGATGCACGACATCATCGGCCACAACCTGTCCGTCATCGTCACCCTGGCCGACGGCGGCGCCTACGCCGCCCAGGCCTCCCCCGAGCGCGGCCGGGAGGCCCTCCAGCTGATCGGCGAGACCAGCCGGCAGGCGCTCGGCGAACTGCGCCGGATGCTCGGCGTGCTGCGCGACCAGGCCGACCAGGAGGCCGAGTTCAACCCGCAGCCCGGCATCGCCGACCTCGACGGGCTGTGCGCCCGGATCCGGGCCGCCGGCCCCCAGGTGGTGTACACCGTCGGCGGCGACCCGGACCAACTGGACCGCGGCGTCCAGCTGATGGCCTACCGGATCGTCCAGGAGGCGCTCACCAACACCCTCAAGCACGCCGGCCCGGACACCCGGGCGCACGTCACCCTGACCGCCGAGGCCACCCGGCTGCGGGTGCGCGTCCAGGACAGCGGCCCGCCCGGCGGCGCCCGCCCGGTGCGCCCCGACGGCGAGGGGCACGGCCTGGCCGGGATGCGCGAACGCGCGGCCCTGTACGGCGGGACGGTCACGGCGGGCCCCGGCCCTGGGGCAGGATGGACCGTGGAGGCCGTCCTGGACCTCACCCCCGACCCGACAGGCGGCCACCCGTGACCACCGTCCTCATCGTGGACGACCAGCCACTCCAGCGCTACGGCTTCCGGATGCTGCTGGAGAGCCAGCCCGACACCGAGGTGGTCGGCGAGGCCGCCCACGGCACCGAGGCCGTCCGGCTCACCGCCGACCTGCGGCCGGACGTCGTCCTGATGGACATCCGGATGCCCGGCATGGACGGCATCGAGGCCACCCGCCGGATCGTCGAGGGGGGCGGGCGCTCGCGCATCCTGGTCCTCACCACCTTCGACCTCGACGAGTACGCCCACGCCGCGCTGCGCGCCGGGGCCAGCGGCTTCCTGCTGAAGGACGCGCGGCCGGAGGAACTGCTGGCCGGGATCCACGCCGTCGCCGAGGGCGACGCCGTGGTGGCCCCCGCCATCACCCGGCGGCTGCTCGACGCCTACGCCCACCACCTGCCGGTCCGCCCGTCCGGCGCGGCGCCCGTGGAGGACCCTCGGCTGGAGGCGCTGACCGAGCGCGAGCGGGAGATCCTGGTGGCCATCGCCCGGGGCTGGACCAACAGCGAGATCGCCCAGCGGCTGGTGCTGGCCGAATCCACCGTCAAGACCCACGTCAGCCGGGTGCTGTCGAAGATCGGCGCCCGGGACCGGGTGCAGGCGGTGATCTTCGCCTACGACCGGGGGCTGACCCGGCCCAATCCGCCGATCGCGAAGTGAACCGGCCGCCGGCCCCGGGCACCCGACCGCGGTGCTACGCCTGGCTGCTCGGGATCTGCCCCGGCGCCGAGCGTTGACGAGCCCGCCGGGCGGAAGTGTCAGGCCCGGTCGACCCGCGCCGGTGCCGGGGCCCTCCGGGTGTGCCGGGTCCGTCCGCGCAGCAGCTCGGCGGTGAGGAAGGCCGTCACCCCGGCGACGATCAGCAGCGGCATCGCGTTCGCCGCCTGCCCGCCCAACAGCATCGCGGCCAGCACGGTGCTGGTGACCGGCAGCCTGGTCACCGCCGCGCCGGAGGCGGCCAGCCCGGCGGCCAGCGCCGGCGCGGTGCCCAGGCCCGGCAGCGGCGCGCAGGCCACCCCGAGGGCGGCACCGATCAGGACGGCCGGGAAGATCGGGCCACCGCGCAGGCTGCCCAGCGCGATGCCCCAGCCGAGCGTCTTGCACAGCACCAGCGCGAGCAGCGCGCCCACCGGCCAGGCGGCCGGGTCGGCCGCGAGCACGCCCAGAGTGGCCTGGCCGGAGAGCGCGGCCTCCTCCGGCGAGCGGCCGGTGATCAGCGCGTAGGCGGCGATGCAGCCGCCGACCGCGACCGCGCAGCCGACGGTGCGCAGGGCGGTCCGCCGGGCGCGGGTGCCGCCGGTGAACGCCTTGACCCGGCGGCCCAGCGCCTGCCCCGCCACACAGACCACCGTGACCGCGACGGCCAGAGGCACGCCCCACAGGAAGTCGCCGGGGTCCGGCGTGCCGGACGCGGGCACGTGCGGCAGCGACAGCGCGCCGGTGGCCAGCCCGGTCCAGTGCCCGAACCCGGTGAACACCAACGCGCCGATGCCGCTGGCGAGCAGACAGGGCAGGACCAGCGCCACCAGCTGCGGGCCGCCCAGCCCGGCCGCCTCGATCATCATCACCGCCGCCACCAGCGGGCTGCCGAAGATGGTCGAGATCGCCGCCGAGGCCCCCGCCGCGCCCAGCACCGGTACCACGCGCGGGTTCCGGGCCCGGGCCGGCGCCCGTACGGCGAGCAGTGCCAGCCCGCCGCCCAGCGCCATCAGCGGCGCCTCCGGTCCGAGCACCGCCCCCAGCGGCAGGCAGACCAGCGCGGCCAGCACCACCCCCGGGACGTCCCGCGGCAGGCTGGGCGGCCCGCCGAGCCCGTCCACCGGCACATGGCCGCCGCGCCCGGGCATCCGGGTGACGAGCGGGGCGAGCAGCAGCCCGGCCAACGCCAGCGAGGGCAGCGGCCACCACCAGGGCGCCCGCGCGAAGCCGGCGGCGTCCGGCAGGCTCTCCCAGATCCAGTGCTGCAGCTCGTGCTCCAGACCGACGAAACCGAAGGCGACCAACGAGACGGGGACCCCGACCAGTGCCGCGACCAGCAGCAGCCCGAGGTAACCCCGGCGCAGCAGCAACTCGTGAAGGGTGGGGCCACCGCCCTGCCGCTCGGGTGTGTCCGGCAGCTCCGGCATGACGTCTCCCCTTTCGCGCTCCCGGGGCGCGTCCCGCCGCCGTCCTGCGACCGAGTCTCGCCGGGGGCGGCCCGCCCCGCACGGCGGCTGTGGCCGGTGGACCAGACGCTCTGGTCGGCGGTGCGCAGTTCGGTGACGGCCTTGTGGACGCCGGGGAAGGCCGGCACCGCCCGGGGGTCACCTGAACGGGCGGGATCCGGGCCGCACCGGGCGGACCGCTGCGCCGACCCCCTGCGGCCCCCCGGGGTGCGGCGGCGCCCCGGAGGCTGGTCGTGCGGGGTCCTTGGGAGGGAACGGGTTCGTTCACTAACATTGGCCGTAGGCCTGGTGAACAGGGAACCCCCGGGAGGTGTGCGGCCATGACCGCTGAAGCCCGAACCACGCAGGGTGGCACCGTGCGCGCGGCGGCGACCGCCCCGGTCCGCCGGCGCGGTGAGGCGCTGGAGAGCGCCATTTACGGGGCGACCCTCCAGCAGCTCACCACCGACGGCTACGCCCGGCTCACCATGGAGGGCGTGGCGGCCGCCGCGCAGACCGGCAAGGCCGCCCTCTACCGGCGCTGGTCCTCCAAGGAGGAGCTGGTGATGGACGCGCTGCGGGCCGGCCTGCCGCCGGCCCGGCCGGCCCCCGACACCGGCAGCCTGCGCGGGGACCTCCTGGAGGTGGTGACCGGGCTGCGCACCGCGATGTTCAGCGAACTGGGCGCCGCCGTCCGCGCGATCATGAGCGAGATCGATCACCAGCGCGCCCGGGTCTTCCTGGAGCTGGTGCAGCAGCGGGTGGTCGAGCCCACCACCGCGCTGATCGCCGAGGTGCTCGACCGGGGCACCGCCCGGGGCGAGGTGCGCCCCGGGGCGGTCACCCCGCTGGTCACCGACGTGGTGCCGGCGCTGATGCTGTACCGGATCAAGATGTGCGGCGGGGGCGCCGTGGAACTCGACCCGGTGGCGATCGTCGACGAGGTGCTGCTGCCGGTGGTCCGGGCCTGAACCGGGCCCCGTCGCCGGGCGCGGGCCCGGAGGCCGTGGTTCAGTCCCGGAGCCTGCGCTTCAGTCGCGGAGCCCGCGGTTCAGTGCCGGAGGCCGGGACTCAGGCCCCGCTGTTGCGGAGCATGGCCTCGCGCTCGACGACCTTGACGCGCTCGCGGTCCTCGGCCCGGCCGAGCTCGCGCTCGTGGGCGTCGAGCTGCTTCCAGCCGTCCCAGGTGGTGAACCGGACGCCGCGGGCGCGCAGGTGCTCCTCGATGGCCGCCGGGTCGGGCTCGGCGGCGCCGGGCAGCCGGCCGGTGGCGTGGTCCTCCAGCAGGCAGGCGACGGTCTCGTTGGCGTCGCCCTTGGTGTGGCCGATCAGGCCGACCGGGCCGCGCTTGATCCACCCGGTGACGTACACGGCGGGGACGTGCGAGCCGTCGCCGTCCAGGACCCGGCCGGCCTGGTGCGGGACGGTGCCGGAGACCGGGTCGAAGGGCAGCTTGGGCAGTTCGTCGGAGTAGTAGCCGACGGCGCGGTAGACCGACTGGACGTCCCAGTCGGTGTGCCGCCCGGTGCCGCGCACGTTGCCGGTGCCGTCCAGCTCGGTGCGCTCGGTGCGCAGGCCGACGACCTTGCCGTCCTCGCCGAGGACCTCGACCGGGGACTCGAAGAAGTGCAGGTACACCCGGTGGGGGCGGTCGCCGACGTCGCGGATCGCCCAGTTCTCGACGGTCGCGGCGACCAGGTCGACGTGCTTGACGGCGCGGCGCTCGGCTATCGAGCCCTCGTCGTACTCGATGTCCTCGGGGTTGACGATGACCTCGATGGTGGGCGAGTGGTCGAGCTCGCGCAGTTCCATCGGGCTGAACTTGGCCTGGGCGGGGCCGCGGCGGCCGAAGACGTGGACCTCGACGGCGCGGTTGGCCTTCAGGCCCTCGTACACGTTCGGGGGGATCTCGGTGGGCAGCAGCTCGTCGGCGGTCTTGGCGAGGATCCGGGCGACGTCCAGGGCGACGTTGCCGACACCGAGGACAGCGACCTTCTCGGCCTCCAGCGGCCAGGTGCGCGGGACGTCCGGGTGGCCGTCGTACCAGGAGACGAAGTCGGCGGCGCCGTAGGAGCCGTCCAGGTCGATGCCGGGCAGGTCGAGCGCGCGGTCGGCCATCGCGCCGGTGGAGAAGACCACGGCGTCGTAGTGGCGGTGCAGGTCGTCCAGGGTGAGGTCGGTCGGGTAGTCGACGTTGCCGAACAGCCGGACCTGGGGCTTGTCCAGGACCTGGTGCAGGGCGGTGACGATGCCCTTGATCCGCGGGTGGTCGGGGGCCACGCCGTAGCGGATCAGGCCGAACGGGGCGGGCATCCGCTCGAACAGGTCGATCGAGACGCCGGGCGCCTGGGCGGCGTCGGACTTGAGCAGGGCGTCGGCGGCGTAGATCCCGGCGGGGCCGGCTCCGACGATGGCGACTCGGATCGAGCGGGTCATGCGGGCGAATCCTCCGGGCGGGCGCAGCGGACCTATTGGTCTGGACCCTTGCAGCCAACCGGCTGCGCGCGCGGAGGTGTAGTCGGTTCCGATCTATGACGTCATAGAGCTGGCCTATGGCCGGCCCGGGAACTTCCCGGGCCGGCCGGACGTCACCTGTCGTCGGCCGGGGCGGTGGGCGCGCCCTGCGGCGGGACGGCCGGGGCCTCGGCGGGTTCGGGTGCGGTCGCGCCCTCGGTGAGCCGGGCGGTGGAGGCCTCGAAGAAGCGCAGCAGCTCCACCGGGAACGGCAGTACCAGCGTCGAGTTCTTCTCCGCCGCGACCTCGACCACCGTCTGCAGCATGCGCAGCTGCATCGCGGCCGGGGTGTCGGCCATCTTGCTCGCCGCCTGAGCGAGCTTGGCGGCGGCCTGGAACTCCCCGTCCGCGGTGATGATACGGGCCCGGCGCTCCCGGTCCGCCTCGGCCTGGCGGGCCATCGAGCGCTTCATGGAGTCGGGCAGGCTGACGTCCTTGATCTCCACCCGGTCGATGTGCACGCCCCAGCCGGTCGCCGGGCTCTCCAGCATGACCTCCAGGCCGTGGTGGAGGTTCTCCCGGCCGGAGAGCAGGTCGTCCAGCTCGCTCTTGCCGATGATCGAGCGCAGCGAGGTCTGGGCGACCTGCAGCATCGCGAATCCGTAGTTCTGCACGTCCACGGTGGCCCGGATCGGCTCGACCACGCGGAAGTACAGCACCGCGTCGACGCTCACCGAGACGTTGTCCTTGGTGATGCCCTCCTGGGCGGGCACCGGCATGGTGACCACCTGGACGTTGACCTTGCGCATCTTGTCGACCACCGGCACCAGCAGCGTCAGCCCCGGCTCGCGGACCTGGCCGCGCACCTTGCCCAGCCGGAACACCACACCGCGCTCGTACTGCTGCACCACCCGCACGCCGGTCATCAGCCACAGCAGGACGACCACGACGATGATCACGAGTACTGCCACGCCTGTTCTACCTTCTCCCCGTCGCGGTGCGGCCGGGCCGGGTCCGGGATGGCCCTGTCGCCGGGCGCTCGCCGCGCGCAGCACAGTATGCGCCCGGCCGGAGCGCACGGTAAGGCGTGTGCAGGGGGATCTTGACGCAGCGTTGACCGACCGGGACGGCTGCGGGGCGGGTCCGGGGCAGTGGTCCGCCCTGAACTCGCCCCGAGCCCGTCCCGAGCCCGCCCCGGGCGGTACTGGATCAGGCGCGGAAGGCGTCCGCGTGCTCGGCGGCGAACTCGGCGAAGGAGCGCGGCGGACGGCCGGTCAGCTTCTCGATGTCCGAACTCACCGCCGAGGCCTGACCGGACGCGTACAGCCCGTACAGCTCGACCATGCCCTCGGCGCGCCACGGGTCCCAGCCCATGTTGAGCAGGCCGTCCAGGGCCACCTCGGGGGTGAGCGCGGCGTACGCGACCGGGTGGCCCGCGGCGGCGGTCAACTGCTCGGCCAGCTCGCCGTGGGTGAGCGCGGCCGGGCCGGTCAGGGTGTAGGCCGCGCCCTCGTGGCCCTCGGTCGCCAGCACCTCGACCGCGGCCGCCGCGACGTCCCGGGCGTCCACGTACGACACCGCGCCCTCGCCGCCGGGCACGGCCAGGTGGCCGGCCTTGACGGTCGGGGCCGTGCCCAGGAAGTTCTGGTAGAAGCCGTTCGGGCCGAGGACCGTCCACGGCAGGCCGGAGGCCTTCAGGTGGTCCAGGCCCGCCAGGTGGGCGCCGACGAAGCGCACGCCCTCGGGCCGGTACTCGATGCCCGCGGCGGCGTGCAGCACGATCCGCGGGCGGCGGCCGGTGCGGACGGCGGCGTCGATCACGTTCTGCTCGTGCCGGGCCATCTCCGGGTGCACGGCGACCAGCAGGTAGACGGTGTCGGCCCCGTCCAGGGCGGCGTCCAGCGACGCCGGGTCGGTGAAGTCGGCGGCGACCCGCTCGACCTCGGCGTCCCACTCGCCCGGGCCGGCGGACCCGGCGCGCACCAGCGCCCGCACCTCCTGGCCGCGCTCCCGCAGCCCCACGACGACCTTCGACCCGACCGTACCGGTGGCACCCGTCACGACGATCACGGTGTTTCTCCTTGTTCCCCGTTGTTCCCCGTTGAAGGAAGCGGACATGATTCCGCGTCAGGGGGATGATCGCAGGCGGCGGACGGGGGATCGAGGCCGGGGTCCCCGCACCCCGGGCGGGCGTCGACACGCACGGGGCCCTGCTGTTCCTCGACTTGGCGTGAGCCGGACGCTTGGATGGATCCGGCCTGGTCACCGCCCGGACACCGGTCCGGGCACCCCCCTTGGCGAGCCGAGGAGCCACCACCGTGCACGAGACCTCCGATCCCGACCCCACCGCCGTGGCCCACCGGATCGCCGAACGCCGAGAGCGGCTCGGCCTGACCGAGGACGCCCTGGCCCACCAGGCGGCGATGGCCCCCCAGTACCTGCGCCATCTGCTCGAAGCCGGGCCCGACTTCGACCCCGGCGGCTTCGTGCGGATCGCCGCCGCCCTCGGCTTCAGCCGGGAGGAACTCCTGGAGGGCCGCGCCGACGCCCCGCCCGGCCAGGGCGCGCCCGGCCCGCGGCCCCGGCTGCTCGGCCTGACCGACGCCGAGTGCTGGGAGCTGGTCGGCACCCACGGGATCGGCCGGATCGCCCTGCCGGTGCGCCCGGGCCCGGCCGTCTACCCCGTCAACTACGTTGTCGACCGGGCCTCCTTCGCCTACCGCACCGGCGAACGCGCCGGCACCGCCCCGGAACCGGGCGCGGAGGTGTCCTTCCAGGTCGACCGCATCGACGAGTACCTGGGCCGGGGCTGGAGCGTGCTCGCCGTCGGCAGGGCCCGCTACGTGGACGACCCGGAGGAGCTCCAGCGCCTGGACGGCCTGCCCGGCGCGGCCCCCTGGGCGGGCGGCGACCGGCCCCGCTGGGTGCGGATCCGCCCGGCCGAGATCAGCGGCCGCCGCCTGGTCAGCGGCTGACGCCTGCGCCCCGGACCGGCGTCCGGAGCGACTGGGCTCAGGCGGGCGGCAAGTGCCGTACCGGCGCCGTGGGTTGGGGGAGTCGCCGGTGGCGGGTGGGGGCTCGGGCATACTCCTCGGATGGACGGAACCAGCAGGGGCACCTGGACCAACACCACGCACGACTGGGCCGCCGCCGTGGACGGTGAGCACCTGGCAGGAATCCGGGCCGACGCGGCGCGCTTCGCACCCGGCGGGGCGGCGCACCTGGCGCTGGAGGTGCTGGCGTACGCCGCCGACGAGGCGGACGCGCGCGGGGGCGGCCGGTGCGTCGTCACCCTGCACGCCGACGGTGCGGTCTCCGTCCGGGACGACGGGCGGGGCACCGACACCAGGGTCGACGAGCACGGCGAGGTGGTGAAGAAGCCGGTCATGGCGACCAAGGACCTGCGCTTCTTCGACCACCCGGAGGCGGAGCCGCTCCCGGACGGGCATCCGCGCCGGGGCATGTCCGTGGTCGCGGCGCTCAGCACCCGGCTGCTGCACACCAACCGCCGGCTCAACGGCGCCTGGACCCAGCGCTACGAGCACGGCCTGCCGGTCACCGGCCTGGAGCCGGTCGAGCCGGACGGGACCACCGGCACCTGCGTGACCTTCCACCCGGATGCCTCGTTGCTCACGCAGGGCCCGGTGGACGCGGAGCGGCTGGGCCGGTGGGCGGCGCACTGGCCCGCGCTGGAGGTCCGGGTGGTCGGGGTGGTCGGGGCGGTCCAGGTGGTCGGGGTGGAGAACGGCGGATAGGAAGCGGCGGCGGATGGGCGTGACACTGGGCGTGGTGGTGCTGACGATGGGCGACCGGCCCCGGGAACTGCGCGCGCTGCTCGACTCGGTGGCCGCGCAGGAAGGCGGCGGCGCGACGGTCGTGGTCCTCGGCCAGGGCACCCGGCTGCCCGAACTCCCGTCCTGGGTGCACGCGGTGGAACTCCCGGAGAACCTGGGCATCCCCGGCGGCCGCAACGCCGGCGTCGAACGGCTGCGCCGGCTCGGCGGCGTGGACGTCGTGGTGAACCTGGACGACGACGGACTGCTGCCCCGCACCGACACCTTCCGGCTGGTCCGGGAGGCCTTCGAGGACGACCCGCGGCTCGGCGTGGTCGGCTTCCGGATCGCCGACGAGACCGGGCACACCCAGCGCCGACACGTCCCGCGCCTCGGCGCCGCCGACCCGCTGCGCTCCGGCGAGGTCACCGGCTTCCTGGGCGGCGGCCATGCCATCCGGATGGACGTCTTCGCCCAAGTGGGCGCGTTCTGCGCGGAGTTCTTCTACGCGCACGAGGAGACCGACCTCGCCTGGCGCGTCCTCGACGCCGGCTGGACCGTGCACTATCGCGCCGATCTGCTGCTCCGGCACCCGCGCACCGACCCCGCCCGGCACGCCGGCTACTACCGCCGGACCGCCCGCAACCGCGTCTGGCTGGCCAAGCGTCACCTGCCGGCCCCGCTGGTGCCGCTCTACCTGGCCTCCTGGACGCTCTACACGGTGAGCCGGCGCCCGCCGGCGGCCGGGCTGAGGGCGTGGTGCGCCGGCTTCCTGGAGGGCGTCCGCACTCCGTGCCCGCCGCGCCGCCCGATCCGCTGGGCCACGGTGTGGCGGATGGCCCGGTTGGGGCGGCCACCGGTGTTCTGAGGCCGCCCGGCCGCCTTGTAGCAGGCGGTAGCGGCGGCTACGCTCACCGCCATGAAGCAGCTGAACGTCCGACTGGACGACGCCGTGCACGAGGCCCTGGAGCAGCGCGCGGAGGCCGCCGGGATGACCCTGCCGGACTACGCCCGCAGGGTGCTGGCGGAGGAGGCGGACGAGCGGCGCGAGCGGTTCCTGACCGCCGCCGCCCACTTCGCCCAGGCCTGGGGGCCCGCGTTCGAGGAGGAGTTCGGCCCCTACCCGCGCAGCACCCGCGACACCGCGGCGGACGCGGCGTGATCCTGCGGATCGACCGGGTGTGGCTGCTCGACATCGCCCACCAGTTCCTGCCGAGCGACCCGGACGTCACCGACTACGGCACCCTGGCCGCGGCCGTGGCCCGGCACGCCGACGAGGTCATGGACGTGCCGGTGTACGGCGCCGTGCACCAGCGCGCGGCCGCGCTGATGCACCAGCTGATCCGGGTCCCGGCGCTGGAGTCCGCCAACGAGCACTTCGCCGCCGTGGTCGCCGCCGCCTACCTGAGCGCCTCCGGGGTGATCGTGACCGCCGAGCCCAAGGAGGCCGTCGAGCTGGCCGCCCGGATCCGCGCCGGGCACGCCGATGTGCGGGAGAGCGCGGCGGCGATCCGGTCCTGGTACCGCTGAACGGGCCGGTCTGCACGGGAAGTCGGACCGACCGACTTCCCGTGCACACCGACCTTCCGTGCATGCGCACCGGCGGGGGCGCTCAGGCCGCCCGGCGGCGGGTCTCCGCGAGGTGGGAGTTGAGGAAGTTGGTGAGGAACACCGGGGCCGACGGGTCGGCGGCGCGGTAGCTGATCCGGCGCAGGTAGTCGACGCTGTCCAGCGCGACGCCCTCGCGGGCCAGGACGAAGACCAGGGCGAGGAAGGCGCAGCGCGCGTTGCCGTCGTCGAAGGGGTGGAAGAAGCACACGTCCAGGTAGGCGCGCACGGCGCGGGCGGTCAGCGGGAGGGGGCGCTCGCCGGACGGCGCGCTCTCGGCCAGGCAGGTGTCGAGCCGGGCCCGGGTGTCCGGTCCGATGCCGTAACGCTCCCTGCCCTCCTTGGCGAAGGCGGGCAGGGAGCGGAACTCCGGCGGCTGCGGGGCGCCCAGGACGTGCTGCTGCCAGCGCCGGATCAGCTCGAAGTCGAGGCCCGCACCGCGTGCGGCGTCGGCGCGCAGCAGTTCGAGCGCGGCCAGCAGGCCGTCCGCGCGGGCGGGGTCGATGGCGGCGTCGAAGGCGCGGATGGACCCGGCGGCGCCGTCGCGGACCGGGGTCACCGGTCCGCCCGCGGCCGCCGCGGACGGGTCGGGCCAGGCGACGGCCCCCCGTACGGCGAGCCAGTCCGCCAGGTGGTCCGGGGCGGGGCCGTCCGGCCGGGTGCCGCTGTCCTCCGGGCGCAGCGAGCGCGCGATCCGCTCGGCGACGTCGTCGATCAGCACCAGGTCCGGGGCGGTCCAGCTCTTGAACCGGCCGCCGATCGCCTGCCGGACCAGCCGCTCGGCGGCCACCGGTTCGAACCCCCAGCGCTCGAGGAACCAGGTGAGCACGAGTACGCAGTGCCCGTACCAGGCGCTCTCGTGACCGGTGAAGTCGCTCACCTGCTGGATCAGGTTCCGGACGGCACGCTCCCAGAGGATCCGCTGGCCGTCGATGTCGGCGGGATCCAGCGGGTACGCCTCGAACCGGCCGGCGAGCAGCTCCAGCCAGTCGCGCCACTCGCACAGCGAGGCGACGACCCGTTCGACCGTCTCCTCCGGGGTGGAGATCGAGTGCGAGGTGCAGCACCAGGAGCCGACCGGCCCGCCGTCGAAGTCCGCCTCGCCGACCGACCAGCGCCAGCCCAGCACCCACCGGCCGTAGTGCCGCGCCAGCGCGTGGGACATCGCGTCGGTCCACGGGGTGGCCACGTCCGTGCGCCAGGCGGATGACGCGGGGTCGAGGACGGAGAAGTCGGGCCGGACGGGCGCCCGGTGGGCCGGGCCGAGCGCGCGGACCACCCGGTCGGCGTCGTCGTGGTCGAAGGGGTGGCGGGCGGGGTCCACGTCGGCCCACGTCAGGTCGTAGGGGGCCAGGTCCAGAGTCACCGGGCAAGACTGGCGGCCCCCCCGGCCGGCGTTCAACCGATTTACGGACGGCCCTGCGGCCGCGCGGCGGAACGGTGCGGACGGTGTGCCAGGTACTCCTTCGCCTCCGGGGAGGCCTTGGCGTAGGAGCCCGAATCGAAGGGCGGCTGGGGGTCGTACTCGATGGCGAGCTGGAAGGCCTCGGCGGGCACCCGACCGGCGATCAGTTCGGCCAGCCGCAGCGCCATGTCGATGCCCGAGGACACACCGGCGGCGGTGACGATGCCGCCGGGCTGCTCCACGACCCGCTGCGCCGTGTAGGTGGCGCCGTACGACTCCAGGGTGTCGACGGCGCTCCAGTGGGTGGTGGCCGCCAGGCCGTCGAGCAGGCCGGCCGCGCCGAGCAGCAGGGAGCCGGTGCAGACCGAGGTGGTCCAGGTGCTGGTGGCGTGGATGCGGCGGATCCAGTCCAGCAGCGGCTGGTCGGTAAGCCCGCGGCGGGCGCCCGGGCCACCGGGGACGAGCAGGACGTCGGCCGCCGTGACGTCGGTGAAGGAGGCGGTGGCGAGGAGGCCGAGCGAGCCGTCGCCGTCGGTGTGGACGCCCGGAGCGGCGGTGGCGAAGAGGACCTCGGCCTCCGGCAGCATCCGGAGGACCTCGTACGGGCCGACGGCGTCGAGTGCGGTGAATCCGTCGAAGAGCGGGATGGCGATGCGCATGGGCGGGCCTTTCAGGTGTGGACGGGGTGGGCGGAGAAGCGCCGGCGGTACTCGCCGGGAGTGACGTGCAGGGCGCGCTTGAAGCCGCGGTGCAGGGTTTCGACGGTGCCGAAGCCGCAGGAGTGGGCGACGGATTCGAGGGTGGCGGCCGTCGTCTCCAGCAGCCGCCGGGCGGCCTCGATCCGGACGCTCTCGACGTACGAGGCGGGGGTGCGGCCGGTCTCGGCCCGGAAGACCCGGGTGAAGTTCCGTTCGCTCATCGCGGCGCGGGCGGCCAGGGCGGGCACGCCGAGGTCGGAGTCGGGGTGGTCGGCGATCCAGGCGAGGATCTCGCGCAGCGGCGCCCGTTCCGGTCGCTGGGCGGACAGTTGGGCGCTGAACTGCGCTTGGCTGCCCGGGCGTTGGACGAACATCACCAGGTGGCGGGCGATCGTGCGGGAGACCTCCGGGCCGTGGTCGGCCTCGGTCATGGCGAGCGCGAGGTCCAGACCGGCGGTGACCCCGGCCGAGGTCCACAGCTCGCCGTCGCGGACGAAGATCGGGTCGGGGTCGACGGTGGCCAGCGGGTGGAGCTCCGCCAGCCGGGCGCAGCGCGACCAGTGGGTGACCGCGCGCCGCCCGTCGAGCAGCCCGGCGGCGCCCAGCAGGAAGGCGCCGCTGCACACCGAGGCGGTACGCCGGGAGCGGCGGGCGGTGCGGGTGAACCAGTCGACGAACCGGCCGTCCTCGCAGGCCCGGTGGACACCCTCACCGCCGACGGCGATGAGGGTGTCCACCGGGTGGTCGGCCGCGTCGAACTCGTCGGTCGTGCGGGTCGGGGAGACGGCGAGACCGCCGCTGGCCGGCACCGGACCGGGCGTGGCGGCCACGGTGTCGATGACGACACCCCCGGTCAGCCGCCCCGCCTGGGTGAACACCTCATGGGGGCCGGTCAGGTCCAGGATCTGGAAGTCCGGGAAGACGGCGAAGACGATGCGCGGGCTGGTCACCCCTCCAGCCTGGCCGCGGCCCCGGTTGGCGGCAAGGACACGGAGGTGACGATTCCCGCCAGACCCGCCGACCGCGGACGGTCAGGGTGCCCAGGGCAGACGGAGGACCTCCAGCTCGGGATCGGCCAGCAGCGCCTCGATCAGCGCCGGGTGACCGGCGACCTTGGTGGCCCACAGGTCGTAGTCGGTCCACAGGACCCAGGAGCGGTCCTCGGCCCAGAGATTGGAGGGGCTGTGGTCGGCGTCGGTGGTGTCGTAGAGCGACTCGGCGTCGCGGAGCCGCCCGGCGCGGACGTGGAGGTTCTCGAAGTCCAGGCCGCCGAGGGCCAGCGGACTGTAGTAGGCGAGGCAGCGGGTGTCCGGGCCGGCCGTGGTGTGCTCGGCGAGGACGTGCACCAGTCGGGTCCAGGTCTCCCGGTCGAGACTGCCCTCGGTGGGCGGGGAGAGGTGGAGCGGCCAGCTGCCGTCCTTCTTGACGGACGGGAAGCACCGAAAGCAGGGCGGCATGCCCTCGGGGACGACCGGGTCGCCGGTGCGGCGGGCGAGTTCGGCCCAGCGCAGCCGTCGCCAGCCCGGGCCGGGATGCTCGGCGCGGCCGAGGCCGCCGCCGGTGGCGGTGCCGATCTGCAGGTCGAGGCCCGCGACGGTGTCGGGATCGATCAGCCCCGCCGCCAACAGGGTCTGACGGTGTTCGTGGTAGGACGCCTCGACCGGTCCCCGCTCGTGCTCGTACATCGCGTTGAGCACCCAGGCGGCGTCGGGCATCGGCGGGGGCGGGAAGCCGGTGAGGCCGTCGTCCTGGCACAGCTCCCGCAGCCGGTCGGTGGCGGGGGCGGTGACGGCGGCGGGCGCGAGGGGCCAGCGGTCGGCGAGGGGGTCGTCGGGCATCCGGTCATGATCGCAGGCGGCGGGCGGGCCGGAGGGTGCGGGCGGGCGGGCGGCGTACGGGTCGGCGTGGGCGAGTGGGGGATCGGGTGGTGGCGGCGGTCAGGCGAGGAGTAGGGCCCGGTCCCAGCAGGTGGCGGGGGTGCGGTCGGTGGCGAAGGTGTGCAGGGCGAGGGCGGCGCCGGCGGCGCCGGTGAGGAAGCCGGCCGGGTCGTCCGTCCAGCCGTTCCTGGTCCGGGGCTCGGCGAAGCCGAACGGGCTGTCCGATTCCGTGAGTTGGAGCATTCGGGCGGCGATGGCGGGGAGCCGCTCGGCCGTCCGGCGGTCGGTGCCGTCCTGGGCGATCCGCCAGGCGCACTGCAGCAGTCCGGCCCAGCCGTGGCAGAGCCCGGCGTCGGTGAGGGCCTCGCCGCTGCGGTCCAGAGCGGCGAGCAGCGCCTCCTCGGCGGTGCGGCACCAGGAGGGGGTGTCGAGTGCGAGGCCGGCGAGCTGGAGGGCGCGGGCGATGCCGGGGGAGCCGTAGCACCAGGACGGGCGGCCGGGTTCCCGCGCTGTTCCGGGCGTCAGCTCCACGGCGGCCGGCCACCAGGGCCCGGCCCGGTCCGTCCGGACCTCGCCGAGCAGCCACTCGGCCAGCCGGGTGATCGCCTCGGCCTGCCCCGGCACCCGCACCCCCTGCCGCCAGGCCAGTGCGAGCAGCGCCAGCGGGCCCGGGGCGCCGTGCGCGAGCCCGAGGTTGGCGTGGCCCAGCCCGGGGGCGACGGCGCGGTAGCGGTGGACGTCCTGGGCGACCCACCAGCCGGGCAGTCCGGCCCGCGGCGCGGTGAGCGCCACCAGGCCGCGCAGGGCCTCCTCCGTGGCCGGGCGGTCCTGGTCGAGTAGGACGGCGCCGAGCCCGGCCAGGCCGGAGATCAGGTCGTAGGACTCCAGCGCGGGGTGGTCCGTGCCGTCGGCGATCCGCTGCCGCTCCCGGCGGGCCAGCCGCCCGGCCAGAACGGCGGTCTCGCCGCGCAGGTGGGCGCGGGCCGCGCGGTAGTCCTGCGGGCCGGCGGCCGCTCGCGGCAGGGCGAAGCAGAGCGCGGGCACCGCGTCGTACAGCCCGGTGCCGGATGCGGCGGTCCGGGCCGAGCGGGCGGCGAGGGCGAGCCAGGTGTGTGCCGTGTTGCGGAACGTGTCGTCGTAGCGGGCGAGTTCGGCGTAGAGCAGGGCGATGCCGGGGGCGCCGCCGGCCAGGCCGTTCGGCTCCCACCGGCGGCCGGTGGCGGCGAGCGCGGCGGCCACCCGGTCGGGGTCGGCGAGCCGGGAGGCGGTGGCGGCGACGGCGGTGGCGGCGCGTTCGCGCAGTGGGGTGATGGTGTCGGCGTGGTGGGTGGACGGGCTCATGCGGCCGCTCCTGCGGGGTCGGCGGGTCGCTCGGCGGTGGCGGTGGCGGTGACGGCCGCGGCGGCGTGGTGGGTGGACGGGCTCATTCGATCGCTCCGGCCGGGCCGAGTACCGCTCCTGCCGCGCCGAGTGCCGCTTCGGCCGCGCCGAGCGCGGCCAGCCGCCCGTGGTACGCCCGGACGGTGCGCCGGGCCAGGGCGAGCGAGCGTTCCTCGCCGGTGCGGTCCACCCCGATCAGCCGGTTGTGGTGCATGTGCAGCAGCGCGCCGAGCGCGGTGTCGGTGCTGCTCCAGCGTTCGTCGAGGCGGGTGCGGTAGGCGGCCAGGGCGGCCGCGCGCTCGTCCCAGGAGCCGAGCAGTTCGCTGCCGCCGGGGAGTCGGCCGAGTGCGGTCCAGTGGCCGCTGGGGTCGATCAGGGCACGGGCCTGTTCCCGTACGGCCGGGGGAAGTTGGCGCCGTTCGGTGGCGCGGTGGAGCCGGGCCAGCAGTCCGAGGTCGCCGAAGTGGTGGGCCAGGTCGACGTAGTTGGCCGCCACCAGGGTCAACGGGTCGATACCCAGGCGGTGTTCGCGCAGCAGCCGCAGCTGGACCAGGCAGGAGCGGCTGTCCGCCGCGAAGACCCGCTCGGCGGCCGCCATCGCCGCCGGGCCGCCGTAGCGTTCCAGTTCGGGTTCGTAGCCGTCCAGGACGAGTCGCTCGGCGAGGCCGGCGGCGGCCAGCCGGTCGGCCCAGCCGCCGAGAACGGGCAGCAGTTCGGCGCAGAGCGCGGTCGGGTCGCCGTGGAAGCGCAGCCGCAGGTGCGGCCGGGGGTCGAGGTAGCGGATGAAGAACCACCGGTCGACCGCCGCCGGCAGCTCCGCCAGCAGTTCGGGCAGCTGCCGGTCGAGCAGTTCGTCCTGCCGGGCGGTGGAGCAGTACAGCTTGGCGTACAGCCAGGGCGAGGAGCCGGGGCCGTGCACCGTGCGGCGTCGGGGCGGGGCCACGGCCGGGGTGCGGGCCGTCCCGGGGGAGCGGCGGATCAGCGGGAACGCCAGCTCGTTGCTGCGGCCGTCCTCGCCGAGCCAGCCGGCTGGCTCCGGCGGCACCTCCTGGAGGTGGCCGTCGGCGGAGGTGGTCCAGGCGTGGTGCAGTAGTTCCCGGTGGCGGTCGTCCGCCAGGTCGAGGGTGATCCGCTGGTCCTCGGTGACGCACTGCACCACGCGCGGCACCCGCCAGCGCCGCCGCCACTCCGCCAGTCGCGCGCACCACTGCCGGTACGGCACGGCGGCGTCGCGCAGCGCGGGCTCCTCGGGGAGCCAGCGGGCCGGGCTGAGCACGGTGCGCCCGTACCGCACCCGGGGCAGGAAGGGCAGCGCGTCGGCGGCGCCCCAGCGCCAGCGCGGCCAGGCGGCCGCGCCGCTGCGGGAGAGCTCGTCCAGCAGCCGGGCGGCGTTGGGCGCGTGGACGTCGGTGGCCAGCATGTGCGGCAGCGTCGGCACCACCTCCCGGCCGAGCCGGCGGGAGACGACCGCGAGCCGGTCGTGGTCGGCGACCACCGCGAGGTCGTCGATGCCGAGGACGGCCGGGTCCGTGCGGTCGGCGAACTGGGCGAGCGTCACGGCGTACGGCAGCAGCTGCGGCACCCGGGCCACGTTGCCGGTGTGGGCGCGCGGGGTGCGGAAGGCCAGCTGGGCGCGGACGGCCTCCGGGTTGTCGGTGGGCAGGGTGCGCACCGTCTCGGTCAGCGGTCGGCCGGCCTCGCCCAGGACCGGGGCGAAGCGGCCCGCCATCGCCCCGGCGGTGGGGCCGACGCCGCTCACCACCAGGGTGAACTCGCCTGCCGTGAGAGCCTCTTGAGAGGCGGCCCGCAGCTCGGCCAGCAGGTCCAGGGAGGGCGGCGCGGTGCCGGTGCTGCCGCTCAGCCGGGCCAGCAGCGCGTCGTCGAGCACCAGTTCGCGCTCACCGTCGGCCGCGGCGCGCTGGGCGAGGGCCAGCAGCAGTTCGTCGCGCGGGTCGCCGGACTCGGCGGGCTCACCGGGCCGCAGTGCCCGGGTGCTGCGCGGCAGCCGGTAGCCGGCGGGCGCGCCCAGGCCGCGTTCGGGGTCGAGCAGTTCGAGCAGCGGCACGGCGCGGCCCAGGCCGTACCGTTCCAGGAAGTCCTCGTGGTACTGCCGCAGGTGCGCCGGGCCCGGACGCCCCGCCGAGACCGCCCACAGGGCGTCCGCGGCCCGCTCGACCTCCCGGCGGACGGCGGGCGGCAGCCGCACCTCGACGTCGAGACCGAGGTCGACCTGCACCAGCCGCTCGGCCGGGTGCAGCCGGTGCATCCGCTCGGTCAGGGCCCGCCAGCGGGGCAGTCCGGCACCGGGGGCGGTGTCCTGGTACGCGGCCAAGTCGGCCTGGACGGCGCGCAGTTCGGCCTTGGCCGGGAGGTCGGGCAGCCGGGCCAGCAGGTGTCCGACCGGATCCGGCTCGGCGGCCGGCGGCAGCAGGTCGGTCAGCAGGATCTGGGTACGGACCAGTTCGCCGAGCAGCCAGTCCACCGCCGCGGCCTCGACCTGCGGGTGGGCGGTCAGCACGGCGCGGTGCAGCTCCGTCCAGGGCAGCGGCTCGGCGGCGTGCGCCAGCACGGTGCGGATCGCCGCGGTGCGGCGGATCGACAGCTCCCGCCCGGCCGTACGCTGCTCGGCGCCCGGCACCGGGAGGTACGGCAGTACCAGCCGGTCGCCGCGCACCTGGCACAGGTCGTTGGCGGTCACCCGCAGCCCGCGCAGCACCGGCAACTCGTGCTCCAGTGCGGCGACCAGCCCGGTCAGCCACTGCTGGTCGGGCCGGGCGGACTTGCGATGCCGCCCGCCCCAGCGCACGGCGGGCCGGTCGGCGAAGCGGGCGGTGGCGACCCCGGCCATCAGGCCGAACGGGGTGGCGCGGTCGGCCATCCGCAACCGGTAGCGGGTGAGCGCCCGGGCCGCCTTGCGCAGCTGCTTGGGCCGCAGCGGCAGCCCCGCCTCGACCAGGTCGAGCACCCGGCTGAGCGAGGGGCTGGAAACGGCGACGGCCTCGCGCAGCAGCCCGTCGCGGAGTGCGGCGTGCAGCTGGTCGAGGTCGGTGTCCTGCGGGGTGGGCGCGGTGTTCTGCGGGGCGGGGTCTTCGGGCAGGGGGCGGGCCGGTCGGACGGCTGCCCGCAGCAGGGCGACCTCGCCGCAGGCGAAGGTCGGCGTGTCCGGCATGGCGGGCTCTCCTACGGGGCGGAGGGGAAGCGGTGGGGGCCGGTGCGGCGGCCGGGGGGAATGGGCCGCCGCACCGGGGACTCGGGGTCAGTCGCAGCAGCGCGAGTTGCGGGTCGAGTTGCAGGAGAACGGCCAGGAGCCGCTGGCGGCCGCGGTCTGCGCCTCGGTCTCCTCCTGGGCCGGGGCGCTGATCTCCAGGACATCGAGCTCGAGGATGTCGTTCATGGCCAACCATCGTTTCAACGGGATCCAGTGCGTTGTCGTCAGAAGAAGCAGCCGGGCCGCCGACCGCTGTTCCGCAGGCTCGGTGGCCTCCTGACATCAGGAACACTAGGCAGGACCGATCAACACCCGATCGACCGAAGGTCAACGCCCGCCCGGCTCCGATCGACGACCGATCAACGCGGCCGTGCCGCGCACCCGTGGCCACCGCCCGGGTTTCGGCACCGGGCTTTTTCTGTGCTCAGGCCCTCTCTTTCGGATCTTGCTGGGCGCACGACGCCGGGCATCCCGCCTCGACGCACCGGCGAATCACCCAAGTACGGCCCAGTACGAGGGCGATCCACCGGCACGCCCAGCCGGGCGCCCAACGCCGCGCGCTTATCCGACAAGATCCGAAAGAGAGGGCCTAGTCTGTGCACCGAACGAATGAAGATCAACGGCCGCGTGACCCGCGGCCGAACGGGGGGACACGGCGTGGTCGAAGGACTCGCGGGGCTCGGCTTCTCGCTGCTGGGGCCGATGCGCGGGCGGCGCGACGGTGAGGCGCTGCGGCTCGGCAGCCCGCAGCAGCAGGCGATGCTCGCGGTCCTGTTGCTGCGCCCGGGCGGGGCCGCCGGTGCGGCAGACCTGATCGAGGCGCTCTGGGGCGACGAACCGCCACAGGCCGCGACCACCACCGTGCGCACCTACGCCTGGCGGCTGCGCAAACTGCTGGAACCGGGCCACGGCACGCCCGCCGTCCTGGTCTCGCTCGGCGACGGCTACCGGCTGGTGCTGCCCCCCGAGGCGGTGGACGCCCAGCGGGCCGAACGGCTGGCGGCCTACGCCGAGGCCGAGGCGGCGGCCGGTCGGCCCGCGCAGGCGCGTGAACTGCTCAACGAGGCACTGGAGTTGTGGCAGGGCGAGCCACTCGCCGGGATCCCCGGCCCGTACGCCCAGCGCCAGCGCGACCGGCTCGGGGAGCTACGGCTCGCCCTGCTGGAGGAACGCCTCGCCCTGGACCTGACGCTCGGCCGGGCGGCGCGCTGCGTCCCCGAGCTGACCGCGCTGACCACCGAGCACCCGCTGCGCGAGCGGCCGCACGGCCTGCTGATGCGGGCGCTGAGCCGCAGCGGCCGGCTGGCCGACGCGCTGGCGGCGTTCCGGCGGGTGCGCGAGGTGTTGGTGGAGCAACTGGGCGTCGAGCCGGGGCCGGAGCTCACCGAACTGCACCGGCGGATCCTGAGTGGGGAGGAGTCCGAGGAGGCCTCGGCGGAGCCGCAGGTGGCCGTGGCGGCGGCCGACGAGGCTCCCGGGCCGCCCGCGCCACCCGCGGCCGCTGCCTCCGGTGTGCCGAGACCGGCCCAACTCCCGCCCGCCCCAGGAGACTTCATCGGCCGATCGGCCCAGGTGGAGACCATCCGGGCCGCTCTCACCGCCCCCGCCCGGGAGGCCCTGCCGGTGGTGTCGGTGGTCGGCATGGGCGGCGTCGGCAAGACGGCGCTGGCCGTGCACGCCGCCCACGGCGCCCGCAGCGCCTTCCCCGACGGCGAGCTGTACGCCGACCTGCGCGGCGCCGACGCCCTCCCGGCCAGCCCCGCCGACGTACTCGCCGCCTTCCTGGCCGCGCTCGGCACCCGGCCCGAGGCCGTCCCCGACAGCACCGCCGACCGCACCGCGCTGTTCCGCTCGCTCACCGACGGCCGGCGCCTGCTGGTCGTCCTGGACAACGCCCGGGACAGCGCGCAGATCCGCCCCCTGCTGCCCGGCTCGCCCGACTGCGCCGCGCTGGTCACCAGCCGCACCCGCCCCAGCAGCCTGCCCGCCGTCGTCCACCTGGACCTGGACGTCTTCACCCCCGAGGAAGCCGTCGACCTGCTCGGCCGGGTGATCGGCCGGCCCCGCCTGGACGCCGAGCCGCAGGCCGCCCTGGACCTCGCCGCCGCCTGCGGCTACCTGCCGCTCGCCGTCCGCATCACCGCCGCCCGGCTGGCCGCGCGCCCGCGCTGGACCATCGCCAGCCTCGGCGAGCGGCTCGCCGACGAACAGCGCCGGATCGACGAGCTGCGGATGGGGGACCTGGCCGTCGGCGCGGCCTTCGAACTCGGCTACCGGCAGCTGACCCCCGACCAGGCCCGGGCCTTCCGGCTGGCCGCCTGGGGCGAGGGCTCCGACCTCGGCCTGGACACCGCCGCGGCACTGCTCGACCGCCCGGCGGAGCAGGCCGAGGAACTGCTGGAGTCCCTGGTCGACGCCGCGATGCTGGACTCGCTCAGCGCCGGGCGGTACCGCTTCCACGACCTGCTGCGCGGCTTCGCCCGTTCCACCTCCCGCAGCTCCTGCAGTTCCCGCAGTTCCCGCACCGAGGGCGCGGGTGGCTTCGACGGCCCCGGTGGTTCCGACGGCTCCAGCGGTTCCGACGGCCCCGAGGAGGAGCGGGCGGCCCGCGCCCGGCTGCTCGGCCACCTGCTGGCCGGCGCCCGTACGGCGTTCCAGCTCGCGGTGCCCGGCGACCCGGTGGCCGGCGCACTCGGCGGCCCCGCCACCGAGGGGCGGCAGGCCACCGGCCCGGTGCTGCGGGACCTCGCGGCCGCCCGGGCGTGGGTCCGGGCGGAGAGCCCCGGCGCCATCGCGCTGGCCGGCCGGATCGCCGACGAGGCCGGCCCGGACACCGAACTCCGCCCGGTGATCGACCTGTTGATCGCCCTCAGCCCCTTCGGCCCCGGCGAACTCGGCGACCGGCTCGAAGCGGCGGTGACCGCCCTGGTCGGCGCCGCCACCACCGGCGGCGACCGCTTCGCCGAAGGCCGGGCCCGGTTCCTGCGCTGCGGACTCGCCCTCGCCGCCACCCGGCTGGACGAGGCCCGCGCCGAGGCGGAACTCGCCGAGCGGGCCAGCCGCGCGGCCGGGGACACCGTCATCCTGCGCCAGGTGCTCAACGACCTCGGCCTGATCGCCCAGACGCTGCGCCGCAACGAGGAGGCGATCCGCCGCTTCGAGGAGTCGGTCGAACTCGCCCGCGCACTGGGCCACCGCTCCGGCGCGGTGACCAGCACCGTCAACGCCGCGCTCGCCAAGGTCCGGCACGGCCGGGCCGAGGAGGCCGCCGACACCTGCGAGCGGATCCTGCCCGAGGTCCGGGCGCTCGGCGACGCCGTCGGCACCGCGTACACCCTCTACGTCCTCGGCCTCGCCCTGCACGGGCTCGGCCGCTACCAGGAGGCCGCCGACCGCTGCCGGGAGTGCCGGGCCGTGGCCGCCGCCGCGGGCCGCCGCGACCGGGAGGCACTGGCCGGCGTGCGCCTCGCCGAATCCCTGCTGGCCCTGAGCCGGCCGGAACAGGCGGCCGAGGAGGCGGAGGCGGCCCTGGCGATCACCGTGGAGACCGGCGCCCGCCGCGACCAGGGGTACGCACTGGTCGTCCTCGGCCGCTCCCTCGCCGAACTCGGCCGCCCGGCCGCCTCCCGGGAGCGCCTGCACGAGGCACACGCCATCCTCGAAGACCTCGGCCTCCCGGACGCCGCCGACGTCGCCACCCTCCTCGGCGAGCTGGTCACCCTGCCCGCCGAGGAGTGAGCCCCACGGCTACCGCTACTTGGGCTTCACGCAGCTGACGCACCAGGCACCGGTGCCGTTCCACTCGTCGATCCGCGGCTTGTCACCCGGCCCGGTCACGCTCCCGGCCGCCTGGTGCGTACCCGCCTGCGGCTGCGCGGCCTGCGCCGACGCACCGACCTGCGGCAGGACGACCAGCCCCACGGCCACCGCCACCGAGGCGAGCCGGGTTGCGATGCGGGTGCTGCTGCGGTGCTTGGCCATCCGAATGCGCCTCTCTGCAAGTTGTCCACCGGCCCCCGGTGGCGCCCGTACGCTCCCACGTCCCGATCAACACAGGATCAACGCCGGGGCGGTGCCCGGCCGGGCCATTGATCAACGGCCCGGGGCCGGCACCCGGTTCAGGGCGTGTTCGGCGAGGGCGGCCGCCGTCGGTCAGGGCGTGTCTGACAATTCCCGCCGGGTGCCGGGTGCCGGGTGCCGGGTGCCGGGTGCCGGACGCCGGCCGCCGGACAGGCTCAGCGGGCTTCCGGCCGGTAGTGATCGGCGACGACCCGGGCCATCGCCCCGATGCGGTCCTCGGCGACGTCCCTCGCCGCGAAGAAGCAGTGGCCGCGGACGGAGGGCGAGCGCCGGGCCAGCGTCAGGTGGCGGGACAGTTCGGCCGGGTCCTGCCAGGCGGCGGGCTGCGCCGGATCGCCCGCCTTGTACAGCGCCTCGCCGAGGTACAGGTCGACGCCGGTGCCCCGGGCCACCTCGTCCCACCAGGGCACCAGGACGGCGTAGTCGGCGGCGGCGAAGCCGATGTGCCAGTACAGCTGCGGGCAGAGGTAGTCGAGCCAGCCCTCGCGCACCCACCTGCGGGTGTCGGCGTGCAGGTCGTCGTAGGCCTGCACGCCCGCCGTGGTCGCCGAGCCGCGTCCGTCGGCCGCCTGGTTGCGCCACACCCCGAACGGGCTGATCCCGAACCGCACCCGGCCGTCGATCTCCTTGATCCGCTCGGCCGTCTCCCGCACCAGGAGGTCGACGTTGTCGCGCCGCCACGCGTCGCGGTCCGGGAAGCCGGTCCCGTACCGGGCGTAGGCCGCGTCGTCGTCGAAGCGCTGGGCGGCCACCGGGTACGGGTAGAAGTAGTCGTCGAAGTGGACACCGTCGAGGTCGTAGCGGTGTACGGCGTCGAGCATGGCGTCCTGGACGAAGCGGCGGACCGCGGGCAGGCCCGGGTTGTAGTGGAGCTTCCCGCCGTAGGTCACCACCCAGTCGGGGTGGACGCGGGCGGGGTGGGTCGGGACCAGCCGGGACGGATCCGCGTGGGTGGCGACCCGGTACGGGTTGAACCAGGCGTGCAGTTCCAGGCCCCGCCGGTGCGCCTCGGTGACGGCGGTGCCCAGGGGGTCCCAGCCGGGGTCCTGACCCTGCACCCCGGTGAGCCAGGCCGACCAGGGCTCGTACGGGGAGGGCCACAGGGCGTCCGCGGTCGGGCGGACCTGGAACACCACCGCGGTCAGCCGCCGTTCCACGGCCTGGTCGAGACGGGCGAGGAGTTCGGCGCGCTGGGTGTCGGCGGAGAGCCCGGGCCGGGAGGGCCAGTCCCGGTTGGCCACGGTCGCCAGCCACACACCGCGGAAGTCCCGTTCCCCGTCCCGTTCCCCGTCGCGGTGTTCGGCCCGGGACGGGACGGCCTGCCGCCGTGGCCCACCCGGGCCGGACCCGAAGGCCGGGCCGGGCGGGACCAGCCCGCTGAGCGCTCCCGCGGCGCCCGTCACGAAGCCCCGCCGGGTGATTCGCCCCATGTCGCACTCCTCGCTCGGATCCCGTTCGCCCGGGCGGGCCGGAGAGCACACCGGCCGCGCCGCGTCAGGACCAACGAGCCCGGGGGTGTTCGGATGCGCGGCTCGCGTTCGAGCGCGCGGGCCGTCGTGGCGGCGGCCGGGACCTCGGGCAGCACGGAACCGGCGACGTGCCGGCCGGTCCCGATGATCAGCGCCCGGGCACCGGGGAGCCGCAGCGGTAGGCCGGGGTCGGTCAGCAGCCCGGGGTCAGTCATCAACCCGCGGTCACTCATCGCCGTCCGACGGCAGGACGGCGGCGGGACCGGGGCGGTCGGCGAGCGGCTCGCCCACCTCGCGGACGAGCGCCGCGACGCCGTCCGGGTCGAGGCCGTGCGCGGCGGTCGCCCGCAGCCCGAGCGAGCTGCCGTCCGCGCGGGTCACCCGGACCACCGTCTCTCCGGCCCGCCGCCGGATCCACGCGATCAGCGCGCTGGTCAGGCCGGACACGGCCCCGCCCGCCCCGACGGCGACGGTGAGCACGTCGGCGAGGGTGCCCGGCGAACCGGGCCGAGGCGGCTCGGCCGTCAGTTCGACGCGGCCGCGCAGCCCGTCCTCCGCCCGGAGCCAGGCCAGCAGGGAGGCGGTGGCGCCCCGGTCGGCGTCGGTCACCTGGATACGGAGCAGGTCGTCCACGGCCCCCTCGGGAGCCGAGCGGTGCACGCTGGTTGACCTAGCGTCACAATGATGAGCGTCCGCGGTCAAACCCCGTGGTCGGAGGCCCCCGTGGGGCGGCCCGACGGCTCCGTTGAGCCGGACGGGTGAGGCCTGGCGGTCGGCGTGTCGGGTGGCGGATCCCTGGGCGGGACGGGAGGGTGACTGGCGGGGGACCGCACGAGCGAAAGAGCGACCATGCCCGAAGTCACCACCCCGTACGTGACCGGCACCCCGTGCTGGGTCGATCTGATGGCGAAGGACCAGCAGGCCGCGCTGGACTTCTACCGCGACCTGTTCGGCTGGCAGGGACAGCCCGGCCCGGCCGAGTTCGGCGGCTACGCCGTCTGCCAGCTCGACGGCAAGGCCACGGCCGGCATCGGCCCGGCGATGGCCCCGGAGGGGATGCCGGAGCCGCCCACCGTGTGGACCAGCTACCTGGCCAGCACCGACGCCCAGGCCACCCAGGACGCCGTCGTCGCGGCGGGCGGCACCCTGCTCGTGCCGGTGATGGACGTCGGCAGCCTCGGCCGGATGCTGATCGCCGCGGACCCGCAGGGCGCGGTCTTCGGCGTCTGGCAGGCGGTGGACTTCTCCGGGGCCCAGGTGGTCAACGAGCCCGCCGCGCTGACCTGGAACGAGCTGCACACCAGCGACATCAAGGGCGCCACCGCCTTCTACGGCGAGGCCTTCGGCATCGAGGTCGAGCGGGTGGAGGGTGACATCGAGTACTGGGAGCTGAAGATCGGCGGCCGCCCGGTCGGCGGGGCGACGCTGCTCAGCAACGACCCGCCCGGCACCCCCGCGCACTGGCTCACCTACTTCGCGGTCGACGACGCGGACTCCTCCGTCGACGTCGTGATCCGCAGCGGCGGCACCGTCCTCGCCCCGCCCTTCGACATGATGGCCGGCCGGATGGCGGTGGTCGCCGACCCGCAGGGCGCCCCGTTCGCGATGATCCAGGTCGCCTCGGCGTAGAGCCCGGCGACCCCGGCACCAGCCGCCGAACGCCCCGCCCGCCCGGACCTCCCGGGCGGGCGGGGCACGTCGGCGCCCAGACCCAGGAAGGACGGGTGGTCAGGCCGTGGCCGGACGCCACCGACGCCCCCGGGAACCGGAGTTCCCCGACGACGCCGACCGCAGGCTCCGGGCCATCGCCGACCAGCGGCCGCTGGTCGAGGAGGGCGTCGTGCTGCTCCCCGGCTCGGACCATCCGTACCTGTACCGCACCGTGTACCAGCCGGACGGTACGGTGCAGCACAGCCTGTTGCGGATCGACTCGGGCCCGCCGCAGGGGAGTTGAGCGGCTCAGGCCGTGGCGGGGCCGAACCACCGGGCGAGCGCGTCGTCCAGGGTCGCCTGGTCCTCGCCGACCCAGGCGGCGTAGCCGTCGGGCCGCAGCAGTACCGCCGGGGCGTCCAACTCCTCGACGGGGTCGGTGACATGGTCGACGCGGTCGGCCCAGCCCGCCACCGAGAGGCCGCCGCCGGTGGAGTCGAGCAGCAACGTCCGGCCGCCGCGCATCAGTTCGTACAGGCGTCCCTGCTTCAGTCGGACGTCCCGCAACCGGCGGCCGAGCAACTCGGGGCCCTCGCCCAGGTCGTAGCGGACCCCGACCCCGAAGACCATCTCCGTGACGTACCGGTTCACCTCCTCGAAGTCCATCAGGGTGGAGAGCAGCTCCCGCAGCGCGACCGCGCCGGGCTCGGAGCCCAGCAGCGTCATCTGGGCCCGGGTGTTGGCCAGTACCTGCGCGCCGACCGGGTGGCGTTCGGCGTGGTAGCTGTCCAACAGGCCCTCGGGGGCCCGGCCTTGAACGGCGGCGGCGAGCTTCCAGCCGAGGTTGTAGGCGTCCTGGATGCCGATGTTGAGGCCCTGGCCCCCGGTGGGCGGATGGATGTGCGCCGCGTCGCCGGCCAGGAACGCCCGGCCGGCCCGGTAGCGCTCGGCCTGCCGGGTGGCGTCGCCGAAGCGGGACAGCCAGCTGGGCGAGTGGGCGCCGAAGTCGGTACCGGCCGTGGCGCGCAGCTGCTGCCGGAACTCCTCCAGGGTGGGCGCGTCGCCGCGCTCCTCGCGGACGTCCGCGGCGGGCACGACCATGCGGTAGACCCCCTCGCCGCGGGGGACGGCCCCGAATCGCAGCTCGCCCCGGCGGACCTCGGTGACCACGGCCTCGATCACCTCCGGCTCCTCGTCCAGTGACAGTTCGCCGAGCAGGGTGTCGACCCGGGAGGGCTCCCCGGGGAAGGCGATGCCGAGCTGCCGGCGCACCGTGCTCCGACCGCCGTCGCAGCCCACCAGGTAGCGCGAGCGCAGTCGGCAGCCGTCGGCCAGCTCGACGCTCACCCCGTCCTCGTCCTGGTCGAGTCCGGTCACCTCCCGGCCGCGCCGGATCTCGGCGCCGAGTTCCAGCGCGTACTCCTGGAGCAGCCGCTCGGTGACCGGCTGCTCGATGCTCAGGCCGTAGTCGTGGGCGGTGTCCATGGTCTCCGGCCACGGCTTGTGGATGTGGCCGAAGAAGCCGCCGATCCGGAACCTGCCGCCCACTTCGAGGAACCGCTCCAGCAGTCCCCGCTGGTCCATCATCTCGACGCTGCGCACGTGCAGGCCCTGGCCGCGGGACTCCCGGGTCGGCTCGGTCAGCCGCTCCAGGACCACCACCTCCACGCCCTGGAGCCGCAGTTCGATCGCCAGCATCAGGCCGGTCGGCCCGCCGCCGACCACGATCACATCGATCATCGGAACATCCCCCGGTGGGTGTCGAACGAGAGTGTCGGACGAGGCCGCTACATCGGACACCGGCGCGCGTACGGTGCGAACCGCGCAAATCGCCAGGTTCCGGCCTCGGGCGACGATTGTGCGCCCTGAGGGGGGCCTTGCCGCAAGGCCCCCCGTGCGCGGTACCTTGGCAGTGGCGAGGAGTCCCCGGACTCCTCGCTTTTTGCTGTCCGTGGCGGGTCCTGTGCTGCCGGGATGAACATCGACGATCTTGAGCGGCGGCAGTGGCAGTGGCGCGGTGCGGTGCGGTGCGGGCACTTGCGCGGGCGCGGGTCTCTGGCGGCTGCAAACGTTGCGTTTGCAAGTATGGAGCGACTGCAACTATTGTGGAGGCCTGTAAGGCGCTGAAGTCATCGTATGAAGGGTCGCGCCATGCCTCTCGCACTCCTCGCCCTGGCCATCGGGGCCTTCGGGATCGGGACCACCGAGTTCGTGATCATGGGTCTGCTGCCCCAGATCGCGGGCGACTACGGTGTGTCCGTCCCCACCGCCGGCCTGCTGGTCACCGGCTACGCGCTCGGCGTGGTCATCGGCGCCCCGCTGATGACCGTGCTGGGCACCAGGATCAGCCGCAAGACGATGCTCATGCTGCTGATGGGCCTGTTCGTGGTCGGCAACCTGCTCTCCGCCGTCGCGCCGAGCCTCCCGCTGATGCTCGTCGGGCGGATCGTGACCTCACTGGCCCACGGCGCGTTCTTCGGCATCGGCTCGGTGGTGGCCGCCGAACTCGTCGCCCCGGACAAGAAGGCCGGTGCCATCGCCACCATGTTCACCGGGCTGACCGTCGCCAACATCGTCGGCGTCCCGCTGGGCACCTACATCGGCCAGGCCGTCGGCTGGCGCACCACGTTCGTCGGCGTCGCGGCACTGGGCCTGCTCGGCCTGCTCGGCATAGCCAAGCTCGTCCCGGCCCTGCCCCGCCCCGAAGGCACCCACCTGCGCGGCGAATTGACGGCGTTCCGCAACCCCCAGGTGCTGCTGGCGATGGCGATGACCGTCCTGGGCTTCGGCGGGGTCTTCGCCGCGATCACCTACATCGCCCCGATGATGACCCACGTCGCCGGCTACTCCGACGGCGCCGTCACCTGGCTGCTGGTCCTGTTCGGCGTCGGGATGTTCCTCGGCAATCTGCTCGGCGGGAAGTTCGCCGACCGCAAGCTGATGCCGCTGCTGTACGGGACGCTGGGTGGCCTGGCGGTGGTGCTGACCCTGTTCACCCTCACCGCGCACAACAAGATCGCCGCCGCTGTGACGATCCTGCTGGTCGGCGCCCTCGGCTTCGCCACCGTCCCCCCGCTGCAGAAGCGCGTCCTCGACCAGGCCCACGGCGCCCCCACCCTCGCCTCGGCCGTCAACATCGGCGCGTTCAACCTCGGCAACGCCCTCGCGGCCTGGCTCGGCGGCCTGGTCATCTCCGCCGGCCTCGGCTACACCGCCCCCAACTGGGTCGGCGCCCTGCTCGCGGCGGCGGCGCTGGTCCTGGCCGTCTGGTCCGCCGCCCTGGAGCGCCGCGACCACCGCCCGGCCGTGGACGCGGTCCCCGCGCCGCCGATCCCCGTCCACCACTGAGCGGCCGTCAACCGCCGCTCCGCTCCGCCCCCGTCCAACGCACCTCCTGAGAACCGGAATCACCATGAGCACCCGCAACGTCCCGACCGTCCGGCTGAACAACGGCGTCGAGATCCCCCAACTCGGCTTCGGCGTCTTCCAGATCCCCGACGACGAGACCGCCGCCGCCGTCACCTCCGCCCTCGAAACCGGGTACCGCAGCATCGACACCGCCGCCGTCTACGGCAACGAGACCGGCGTCGGCCGCGCCCTGGCCGCCTCCGGCCTGGCCCGGCAGGACCTCTTCGTCACGACCAAGGTGTGGAACGCCGACCAGGGCTACGACGCCACCCTGCGCGCCTTCGACGCCAGCCTCGCCAAGCTCGGGCTCGACCACGTCGACCTCTACCTGATCCACTGGCCCACCCCGGCCCGCGACCTCTACCCCGACACCTGGCGCGCCATCGAGCGGCTCGCCGCCGAGGGCCGGATCCGCGCCGCCGGCGTCTCCAACTTCCAGCCCGCGCACCTGAAGCGGCTGCTCGACACCACCGACCTCGTCCCCGCCGTCAACCAGATCGAACTCCACCCCGGCCTCCAGCAGGGCGAACTGCGCGCCTTCCACGCCGCCCACGGCATCGCCACCGAGGCCTGGAGCCCGCTCGCCCAGGGCGCCGTCCTCGACGACCCGGCCGTCACCGCCATCGCCGGGCGCACCGGCAAGTCCCCCGCCCAGGTGGTCCTGCGCTGGCACCTCCAGCTGGGCAACATCGTCATCCCCAAGTCCGTCACCCCGGCCCGGATCCGCGAGAACCTCGACGTCCTCGACTTCGAGCTCACCGCGCAGGACATGGCCGCCATCGCCGCCGGCGACCGCGGTCTGCGCACCGGCCCGGACCCGGACCAGTTCAACTGACCCACCCTGGCTCCCGAGGCCCAGCCCCCGAGGCCCGGCTCCCGGGCCCCGGCTCCTGGGCCCCGGCTCTTTGGCCCGTCGACGGCGCATGGCGCGGTCGGCGGGCCCGGTGAGCTCGTGGGCCACGGTGTGCGGGGGCAGGACGGGCGCGAAGGCGGCCGCGATGGTGGTGAGCTGGTCGGCCAGGGCGCCCCGGGGGGCGGGGCCGGCCGGGGTGGGGCGCAGGGGGGCGTGGGCGACTACCCCGAGCAGGGCGAGCGCTGTCGAGACAGTCATGAAATGGAAGCAAGGGAGTCCGATGTCCCAGTCCGGCCAGCCGTCCATCCTCTCCACCCGCCTGGTGGCCCCCCACCACCCGCCTCGGGGTCGCCGGCGGCAAGCTGCTCAACCGCACGGTCGCCGCCCTCACCAAGGCCGGCGTCAGCCTCTGGGGCTCCCGGGTCCTCGCCGTCCGCGGCCGCAAGAGCGGCGAATGGCGCACCACCCCCGTCAACCTGCTCACCCACGAGGGCGCGACGTACCTGGTCGCTCCGCGCGGCCACACCCAGTGGGTGCGCAACCTCAGGGTCGCCGGCACCGGCGAACTCCGGGTCGGTCGGCGGACCGAGACCTTCCGGGCCGCCGAACTCCCCGACGCCGAAAAGCCCGAGGTGCTCCGGGCCCACCTGCGGCGCTGGAAGTGGGAGGTCGGCTACTTCTTCGAGGGCATCGACGCCGACGCGCCGACCGGGGAACCGCTGCGGATCGCCCCCGGGTTCCCGGTCTTCCGGATCACCTTCGGCTGAGCGGGCCCCGGAGCACCAGTCGGTCGTCGGTCGTCGGTACGAGGTAGCGGAGCTTGCCGCCGTCCGCCGCGACGAGACGGCCGCCGTTGACCTCGATCACCCGCCGGGACGCGGTGTTCGACTCGTCGCAGGTCAGCAGTGCCCCGGTGATGCCCAGCGCGGCGGCCACCGGCAGCGCGGCGGCGAGCATCGCCGTCGCATGCCCCCGCTGCCGGGCGCCGGGCCGCACGTCGTAACCGATGTGCCCGCCGACCCGCTCCAGGCTCGGCGTCAGCCGGTGCCGGATCGCCAGCCGGCCCAGCAACTCGCCCTGGTCGGCCCACCACAGCGTCCTCATCGGCACGCCCGCGTCCGTTCGCATCCCCGCCTCCGTACGCTCGGCGAGGACGCGCGCGACGTAGCCGGCGAACGCGTCGGGATCGGTCAGGGCAGCCGGCTCGACGTCGGAGACGAACCACGGGACGGTACCGCCGGGCTCGGCGCGGAACTCGGCCACCGCCGCCAGGAACGAACTCCGCATCCGTACGGTCGGGTTGATCAGTTCGGGCATCGCGCCATGATGCCCGACGGCCACACCGCCGTCACGGCGTTCCCGCCGGGGCCGGTCGGTCCGGGCTGATCATCGGTCGGCCTGGTCGGATTCGGTGCCGGTCATCCAGTGGGTGAAGGCCCGGAGTGGCAGGTGCGACGCGTGCGTTGCCGCGAACCAGTGCACCCAGTCGTCGCCCGTGGCGAGGGCGTCGAGGGTGGTCCGGTACCAATCCTCGCGGTCGAGGAGGGCGAGGTGGGCGGCGAGGAGGGTTTGGTGCTGGGCCTCGGTGCAGCCGGAGTCCTCGGCGGGTCGCGTGGTGAGGTGCAGGGCGACGGTGGCGAGGGTGTAGAGGCGACGGAGGGTCGGGGGCCGGTCGGCGATGTGGTGGGCGTGGGCCCGTAGGACGGCCGCGGAGTGGGCGTAGTGGCGCAGGGTGATGCCCATGCCGGCGGAGTGGGTCAGTACGGCCAGCAACCTGCCGGTGTGGTCGAGCAGTTCGGGGTCGGTGGCGAAGCGTCGGACCTCCTCGTGGAGGCTGGCGGTGACGGCGACCCGGCCCGCGAAGTAGCCGTTGAGGAAGTGCCCGTCGACCGCCCTGCGCAGCAACCACGGGCGGGCGTCGCGGTGGTCGAGCCGGCAGAGTGCCTCTACCAGGTAGACCCGGCCCCAGCCGGCCGCCCGGTCCGCCAGCCAGAGCAGGGACTGCGCGCTGGGGTCGATGCGTTCGAGGGCGTGTGCCGCGAGCGGGCCGAAGTGGTTGGACAGCAGCCCGATCGTGCGGATGAGGGGCAGGTCGTCCGCCGTGCCCACCGAGGCGAGGAGGGCGAGACCGACCGTGACGGCGCACTGGTCCTCGCTGTGGCGGACCAGCCACCGGCCGGTGTGCCGGACACGGGCGGCGTCCTGACGGAGGGCCGCGGCGGCGATGGCCTCATCGGGGTGGATCCGGACGAAGACCTCGTGGAATGCCCAGGCCAACGCCTCGGGTGGGGCGGTGGGCCGGGCGAAGTGCTCGTCCAGGATGCGGGCGACGTCGGTGCCCAGGGCGTGTGGGTCCTGGGGCCGTTTTGGCCTGGACGGGCCCGTGTGCAGTGCGTCGTCCGGGTACGGCGAACCGTCGCGGGGGAGCGGGCCGTCCGGCGTCGCGCGGTGGAGTCGTAGGGCGTGGTCGTACAGGGCGTACCGGCCGGTGCGGTGGTCGGGCGACGGGTGCCCGTGCGCGGCGCTCACCAGCGGGTGGCCGGCTCGATTCTCTTGATCATGGTTCAGATGCTGGCAGTTGCCGCACGGATCGCGCAACTGGTTTTCGGTGACCGCACGTTCACCCCGCCTGGTTCGGCTGACCCGTGGGGATGACGATCGGCACGGCGGCAGCACAGTGGCGCTCAGCGCCCTGAAGCGAGGGCGGTGAGCGGAGGTGTAATTCGCGGATGGTCATGAACAGGGCGGTCAGGACGGCGTGGTGGGAGGGTCTGCCGGCCGGGATCCGGGAGCAGGTCGACGGGAGCGGTCGATGGGCACCGGCACCCACCGCGCGGCCGAGCGGTACCTCGGGGGCGAGGCGAAGGCTGCTGACCGAAGCGGCCGCCACCTGGTGGCGGTGGTCGCCGAGCGCGCCGGCCGGGCGCTGGTCGAACACCTGTCGGCACCCTTCCACTTCGCCGGCCCGGACCGGCCGGACGACGAGCCGCCGCGCCGGCAGCGGCCGGTGGGAGGGGAAACCTGAGCCGGGAGACCGGCCCCGGTGGGCACCCGGACGAGGTGGCGACCGAGGACGGAAGCCTGGATGGCTGTGAGGGCACCCGGGCGCGGTCCCGGTCGGCCCGGCCCCGGAGGGCGGGCCGACCAACTGGGTCTCACCCCCGAGCGGGTCGAACCGCGGTGGGCGCGGGCGCGGTCAGCCCCGGCCGCCCGCCTTCAGCACCTGGGCGGCCGCCACGCCCGCCGCGCTGTTGCCGTGGCCGCCGCCCTCGACCTCGGCCGCGACGGCCAGGTCGTTGCGGTAGGCGATGAACCAGCTGTTGGTGGCCTGGTCGGAGCCGGCCTCGACGGTGCCGGTCTTGGCGCCGATCTGGCCGCTCAGTCCGGCCATCGGGGTGCGGGCGGTGCCCTGGGTGGCGGTCCGGGCCATCATCGAGCGCAGGCCCTGGGCGACCTCGGCGGGCAGTTTTCCGGCGGCCGTCACGCGCTTGACGTCCGTGCGCAGGACGGGCTGACGGAACGTTCCGCTCTGTACGGTGGCGGCGACCGAGGCCATCAGCAGCGAGTTCACCTGGATCTGGCCCTGGCCGATGTACGCGGCCGCCGCCTCGTCCTTGTTCCCCGGGAGGGGGATGGTGGCGTCCCGGCTGGGGATGCCGATCCGCCACTGCAGGCCCAGACCGAACTGGTCGCGGGCGACCGTGCCCAGGGTGCCGGGCTGGAGCTTCTCCAGGCCCTTGTCGATGAAGCCGGTGTTGCAGGAGTGGATGAAGTCGTCGCCGAGCGTGTAGTCGAGGTGGTTGCCGGGCTCGTCGTTGTGCCAGCTCCTGGGGGAGTTGGTGGTCTCCTTGCAGGGCGCGGCGGTGTCCGGGGTCATCCCGGACTCCAGCAGTGCCGCCGCCGTGATCACCTTCATGGTCGAACCGGGCGGCTGCCCGCCACCGACCGCGCGGTTGAAGTCGCGCTGCGGGGCGTAGGCCATCGCGAGGATGTTGCCGGTGCTCGGCTGGACCGCCACCAGCGAGGCGGGCTTGCCGTTCGCGGACTGCTGCTTCACCGCCTCCTCGGCGACCTGCTGGAGGTCGGCGTCGATGGTGAGCTTGACCTGCGGTGCGCTCGGCGGGGTGAGCACGAACAGCTCCTCCGGGTCCCGGCCCCCGCCGGTGAGCACCACGGCCTGCCCGGTGACGACCTCGGCACCGTCGGGCGGGGCGATCTGCGGCAGCACGGAGCGCAGCGAGGGGTAGGCGTCCAGCGGCCGGCCCGTGCGGTCGGTGGGCTTCGACACCGGGTTGGGCATGGCCTTCACGGTGAGGGTGCGGCCCGCGGCGAGCTTGGGGTGGACCACGGTCGGTGCCCAGCGCACCAGCACGCGGCCGTCCGAGGCCCGTACGACGCCCAGCGCGCTCTCGTACTCCCAGGCCTCGGTGGTGCCGTCGAACTCCGCCCGCACCCGGTAGCCGACGGTGGGCTCGCTCGCCGTCCCGGTGGCTGCGGGGCCGGTGCCGGTCAGGGTGAGGGAGCGGGCCGACACGCCGTCGTGGAACGAGGTCAGCGCCATCCGGGCGGCCTCCGGACGGTCGGTGAGGCCGGCGGCGACGGTGAGGTCCCCGCGGCCCCAGGCCGCCAGGAAGTCCTTGGCGACCGCGTCGGCCTGTTCGGTGGTCGGCGGCGTCCTCGACTCCTTCGCGGCCGTCGGGTCGGCGCTGCTCCCGACGGCGGAAGGGCCGCCGGACACCGCGTTCATCATGGTGTAGGCGCCGTACCCGGCGACGACCACCAGCGCGGTGAACACCCCGCCGACGGCCACCAGCCACACCCGGCGGGACCGCGGGCGGGCCGGGTCCTCCTGGTGGCCGGCGTGCACGAGGTGGTCGTACTCGTCGTACTGCTCCGTGGCGTGCTCTTCGTGCTCTTCGCGCATGGCGCTGCGCCCCCCTGGGTGCTCCGGTGTCTTCGCGCCCGCCCCCGAGCCGGTGAGCGCGGCCGGTGAGGGCGGCCGCCCGGAGGGTCGTTCGGGCCCGACCAGCCTAAGCGTCGCCGATCGGCCGCCGGACGGCGGGGTCTTTGCCAACGCTTGACCCGCGATCGAAGGCGACGGCTCGGACGGAGCGGGCAAAACGGAACGGACCGGGAAGGGACCGGGAGGGGAACGGGAACGGGAACGAGAACGGGAGCGGAATGGCTCAGCGGCCGGTGGTGACGACCATCCGGAAGCGGGCCCGTCCGCTGCTCATCTTCGCGACGGCCGCCGCGCTCTCCTCCAGCGGAAGCTCCTCGATCCAGGCGCGCACGCCGGTCCGGGCGGCGAACCGCAGGGTGTCCTCGGTGTCGAGCGCGGAGCCGGAGGAGTGGCCGTGGACGGTACGGTCGCGGGCGATCAACTGGAGCGGGTTGATGGCGAGTTGATCGACGGAGGCGCCGACGACGATGAGTTCGCCGCGGCGGCCCAGGCCGTCCACGGTGGCGGACATCGCATCGGAGTTGGTGACGGTGGCCAGGACGACCTTGGCGCCGCCGAGCGCCTGCAGGGCCTCCGCGACGTCGCCGGCGGTGCTGTCGATGTAGTGGTCCGCACCCAGCTGGTACGCCAGCGGCTCCTTCTCCGCACCACGGGCGATCGCGACGGTGCGGAAACCCATCGCACGGGCGAACTGGACCCCCAGATGGCCGAGCCCGCCGAGGCCGAGGATCGCCACGGTGTCGCCCGGGCGGGCCGAGGAGCGGCGCAGGCCGTTGAACACCGTGATCCCGGCGCAGGCCAGCGGCGCGGCCTCGGCAGCGGTGAGCTCGTCGGGAACGGCCGCGAGCGCGTCGGCGGGCACGATCACGGAGTCGGCGTAGCCGCCGGGGTAGGCGGCGCCGGGCACCTTCAGCTGGGGGCAGAGGACGGCGTCGCCGTGGCGGCAGGCCTCGCAGCGCCCGCAGCTGCCGCCGAACCAGCCCACCGCGACCCGGTCGCCGACCTTCCAGTCCTGGACACCCTCGCCGAGGGCGTCGATCCGGCCCGCGATCTCGTGACCGGGAGTGACCGGGAAAGTCGTGCCGGGCAGCATGCCGCCGGCGATCAGCAGGTCGGAGTGGCAGACGCCGCACGCCTCGACGGCGATGCGGACCGTGCCGGGGCCGGGCTCGCGCAGCGGGACCTCGACCAGCTTCGGCTCCCCTCCGGGAGCGGCGACCTGAACGGCGCGCACGAGGCCGTCGGCGGGGGTGGGGGTGGTGGCAGCCATGGGGATCCTTCGTCACGGGGGACCGGCGCGGGGCACGCCCGCACACGCTGACCACATCAGCTTGCGGGGTCCGGCGTGGGTTGGCCACGCGCTGCCGGTCGGGTGCGGCCCCGCCGGGCCGGCCGGCCGTGACGGCGACGGCCCGGACGAGCGCGGTGCTCATCCGGGCCGCCGCCGCCGCAGTCTGCGGTCTGCGGGCCTCAGGCCTTCTTCACCACGCTGGACTTGAGCTGCATCGCGCCGAAGCCCTCGATCCGGCAGTCGATGTCGTGGCCGTCCACGCCGTCGACCAGGCGGATGTTGCGGACCTTGGTGCCCGCCTTGATGCCCGAGACGCTGCCCTTGACCTTGAGGGCCTTGACCACGGTGACGGTGTCGCCGTCGCTCAGCACATTGCCGACCGAGTCCCGGATGACCCGCTCACCCGCGCCCGCGCCCTCGGCACCGGCCCCGGCGCCGCCCTCGGCGGGCACCCACTCGTGGCCGCACTCCGGGCAGACCATCAGGGCGTTCATCTCGTAGGTGTACTCGCTGGAGCACGAGGGGCACGGCGGAAGGGTGTCGCTCATGGTCTCTGACTGTCCTGTTCTGTCCGGGCGGCACGGGGGTCGGCGGCACGCCAGCCTGTATGAACTTGAAGAACTTTTCAAATCGACATCCGATCGCGCCGGGATCCGCCCGGGATCCGCCCGGGATCCGCCCGGGATCCGCGCCGGGATCCGCGCCGGGATCGGCCCCGGAACCCGCCGGGATCCGCCCGGGCGCAGCACGGCTCCGTCCCGGCGCGCGCGAGCCCCCGTCCGCGCCGTGGACGCGCGCGCTCCGGACTGATATCCAGGCCACTGGCAACCGGCCCGGAGCGGGCGGCCCGGGTCGAACGGACCACCAGGAGAGCAGGGGCGATGCGCAGGATTCTGATCGTCGGTGCCGGGCAGGCCGGCCTCCAACTGGCCCTCGGGCTGCAGTCCCACGGCTACGACGTCACGCTGCTGACGGACCGTGACGCCCAGGAGGTGCGGGACGGGCGGGTGCTGTCCAGCCAGTGCATGTTCGACTCCGCGCTGCGCACCGAACGCGCCCTCGGACTGGACCTGTGGGCCGAACGGGCGCCGCGGATCGAGGGTTTGGGAGTCTCGGTCGGCACGCCGGACGGGACCAGGGTGATCGACTGGGTCGGGCGGCTGAAGGCCTACGCCCAGTCCGTCGACCAGCGGCTGAAGATGTCCACCTGGCTGGAGACCTTCGCCGGGCGCGGCGGTCGGGTGGAGCTGCGGCAGGTGAGCGCCGCCGACCTCGAACACCTCGCCGGCTCCTACGACTTGGTGCTGGTAGCCTCCGGCAAGGGCAAGCTGGCCTCGCTGTTCGAGCGCGACGAGGAGCGCTCCCCGTACCAGCGGCCGCAGCGGGCGCTGGCCGCGAGCTATGTGTACGGGCTCGGTCCGCGCCCCGAGCACGACTTCCCGGCGGTGCGCTGCAACCTAGTGCCCGGTGTCGGCGAGTTCTTCACCATGCCGGCGCTGACCGCCGACGGGCCGTGCGACATCCTGCTCTGGGAGGCCCTCCCGGGCGGCCCGGCCGACGCCTTCGACGGGCTCCGCGACCCGGCCGAACACCTGCGGGTGATGCTGGAGTTGATGAGGACGTTCACGCCTTGGGAGTACGACCGCACCCGGGCCGGCGTCGAACTCACCGACGCCGGGGGCGTCCTGGCCGGGCGCTTCACCCCGGTGGTGCGCCGTCCGGTCGGTGAACTGCCGGGCGGCGGCTCCGTGCTGGGCGTCGCCGACGTCGTCGTCACCAATGACCCGGTCACCGGGCAGGGTGCCAACAACGCCGCCAAGTGCGCCGCCCGCTACCTGGAGGCGATCCTCGCGCACGGCGACAAGCCCTTCGACCGGGACTTCCAACAGGCCGCCTTCGACCGCTTCTGGACCGACGTCGCCCGGTCCGTCACCACCTGGACGAACGCGATGCTCCGGCCGGCGCCCCCGCACGCGGTGGAGCTGTTCGGTGCGGCCGGTCGACTGGCGGCCGTGGCCGACCGGTTCGCCAACTCCTTCGACGATCCGGCCGACGTCGAGGAGTGGCTCCTCGACCCCGAGAAGGCCGCCGACTACCTCGCGTCGCTCACGCGACGGAGTTGAGCGTCGGACACGTCACGGTGAGGTCAAGGTCTCACCAAGTCCAGGGTGGGAACGCCCTGATCATGGTGGGTTCGTGTCGACCCCGGTCAGCCGGGGGACATCGAGGTGCCGAATGCGAACAACAGGAGACACGTGGTGGCGGTCGACGGCAGCAACATGGCGCACGCCGTGATAGATACGGCGGTGAAGGAGCGCACGCGCCTGCAGACCGGCCGCAGCCGGGCGACGGCGCTGGTGTTCCTGGTCCTCCTGGCGGGCCTCGGCCTCTTCCTGGCACTGGTCGTCGGCAAGTCCGACCCGACCAGCCCCCCGGACTGCGACGGCAAGACCATGACCCGGTCCGACGAGTGCCGGATCTGGTCCAACCACGGTGGCGGAGGCACCTTCGGCTACGACGAGATGATCGACCGCCGGGAGTCCGGCAAGGGCGTGTGGCAGGCGGTCGGCTTCGGCGGCACCGGCCTGGCCGTGCTGCTGATGGGCGTGTCGATCACCAAGCTCAACCCGCAGCGGCCCTGGGGCAAGCCGGTCCAGGCCGTCTGCCCGCGCTGCCACCAGCCCACCCTGCGGGAGAAGTTGACGGTACACACCATCTCGCGGGGGCGGACCAACTACCGCTACAGCGGCATCGTCACGCTCTGCACACCGGTGTGCGGCTTCACGGCCGTCCGCCAGCGCTGACACCGGCGGTCTGAACGGCCCGGGCCGGGGTCGGCCCGGGCCGGGATGTTGCGGCACACGTGGCCAAGGTGGAGCGCAGCCACGGGTTCACCCGGGCGGAGACCCCGTAGCGGCCCCGACCCCGTAGCGGACCCGAGCCCGTGGCACTCGGCTCAGCGGGAGTGGGCGGCCAGGCTGAGGAGCAGGTGCGCGGACTCCGGGTGCTGGAAGTCGGAGTGGGCGCCGGAGGGGTTCAGCCGGGTGGCGAGGCCGCCCCGGTAGACGTGGCCGGCGTCGATGTTGACGATCGGGTGGTCGAGTTCGGCGTGCGGGTACGGCGAGTCGGCCGGGCGGAGCCGGGTGCTGAACTGGGCCACCGGGGCGGAGCCGGTGCCGGAGTGGCCGATGCCCGGGAGGCCCTCGGCGCGCAGGTGCCAGAAGCCGGTGGCGCGGTCCCAGCGGGAGTGGGTGAGCACCAGCGGGCCGCGCAGCGGGGCGCCGGCCCGGCCCGGCCCGAGGAACAGCCGGGGGAAGAGCCGGGTGAAGGCGTCGCGAGGTGCGGCCATCTGGAAGACCAGGGCGCTGTCGACGGTGAACGGGCGGCTCGGGTCGCCGGGCCGGGACGACCAGCCCAGCACCGGCGGACCGGCCGGGCGGTCCGCCGCGTACTGGACGGCCTCGCAGAGGAACCGGCCGCCGAAGGAGTGCCCGAGCAGGTGGAGGTATTGGCCGTGGCGGTTGGCCAGGACGCGCGGGGCGTCCGGGCGGCCCCGGCCGGAGTCCAGGTAGCCGAGCAGATGGCCGAGGATGCGCCCGGCCTGGCCGCGCGCGCTCATCGCGTGCGCCCGGTCCCGGATGCGCCGGTAGCCGGACAGGGACGGCAGGCTGGAGGAGGGCCAGCGCACCACCACGCACCAGGGCCGGAACCCGGCGGCGAGCCCCGGGTAGGCGTCCGGGGCGGCGCGGTGCAGGGTGGCGGCCCGGTCGATCAGGGCGGCGGCCGTCCGGTGGGCGGCGTCGGGGCCGGTCTGCCAGCCGTGGACGTAGACGAACAGGTCGGTCGCCCACTCGGGGATCCGCAGGTGCCGGGCCAGGTGCTCGGCGACCCGGGCCTCGGGGACGGGCGTCGCCGTCCCGGGCACGAGCAGCCGACCGCTCTCGTCCAGGTCCACCGCAGCGGGCCGTACAGCGGGCCGTACAGCGGGTCGTACGGCGGTCGGTCCGGTGGTCGGTGCGGCGGTGGTGGTCACGGGTTGAGCTCCAGGATGCTGTCGATGCCGCAGTGCAGGGAGTAGGCCAGTGCCAGCGGATTGCGATACTCGCGGGCGAACCAGCGCACCAGCTGCTGGGTGATCTCGCCCGCCGTGAACTCGCCGGTCAGATAGTGGTCGAGGAAGGCGAAGGCGTACTCGGCGGCGAACTCCTGCGGGATCTGCAGCTGCGGACCGAGTACGCCGTCCGCGCCGAGGTCGACCAACGCCCGCCCCAGATGGTCGAGTTCGCCGGCTGCCGACTGCCCGGTGTGGCAGGCGTTCAGGAGCACGAACGGCCGGAAGACGGCGTCCGGCCGGTCCAGGTGGCGGCGGCGGTGCCGGCGGACCAGCTCGGCGTCGATGTGCCGGTCGTCGGAGAGCCGGACGGCCAGCTGCTCGTACGGGGAGTCGTTGGCGACGAACTGGCCGTGGCACCAGAAGTACATGACGTCCTCGTCCAGCACGGCCGTGGACAGCGCCTCCAGGAGGAGGTCGGACTCGGTCCGAACGGTCAGCTGGGAGCGGTCCTCCAGCAGCTTGCGGACCTCGGGCGCCCGGCCGATGCCGGTCAGCTGGTCGTCGGTGTTGAGGCTGGTGACGGGCTTGGCGCGGGCCGAGTTGGGCGGCTGGATCGGCGGGTAGGCGGCGCCGGTCTGCTCGATCTGGTGCCGGTGGCCGAGAAAGTCCGCCCACGGGTCCGGCTGGTCGCCGTCCACGGCGAGCATCGGCCAGGGGAGGTGGAGGTCGGAGTCGAAGCTGATCCGCAGCGAGCCGTGCTCGGTGAGGGTGCGGCTCAGGTACTCCCGGAAGCGCACCAGGCTGCGGTCGGCCCCGTCGAACATCGTCTCCAGGAAGTACCGCCCCTCCTCGGCGAGTTCGGCCACCTTGCGCTCGGCCACGGCGGCGTACGGGGAGAAGTCGACGGCGGTCGCGAACGGGTAGGGGTGCAGCGGGTCGGGGTCGTAGCCGATCAGCCGGTCCCGCCAGATGCCTCGCAGCCGGGCGGCATTGGCGAGGAGAACGGTTGCGGGGACGGCCAGTTGCGCCCGGTGCATACGGGTGCTGGGAGCACGCTCGCCCGGGCGGAAGGCGCTGATGTGCAGTTCGTCGCCGTGGCGGCGGAGCGAGACCACCAGATCGAGGGGTGCCGGGCCCTTGGGTGGCATCCCGTTGGCGGGGCCCGCTTGTTGGGGCAGCCGGGTGTAGTCGGCGGAGGGATTCTGCCGGACGACGACTTGGAGGTCCCGGGGCACGTCGATCTACTCCTGCTCCTGAACTCGCGGATCGGCTGGGACGTCCACGACGGCGGCGAGGTCCTGGAGGACGGCGCCGTGGCCCCGGTCGAAGACGGTGATCCGGACGGTGTGGGGGCCGGGTGCGGCCGGGGTGAGCGCGAACCGGGCGGGCCCGCCGGCCGGGCTGTGGTCGGCCACCGGCGGGTCGAGCCGCGCGTCGGGGGAGACGGCGGCGACCAGGCGCAGCTCCGGCAGGGCGGCCGGGTCGGCGGCGCCGTCGGCGGACTCCAGGCGCAGCTCCAGGTGGGTGGTGGCGCCCACGGCGGGTTCCTCGGTGAGGGAGAGCCGGGGGCGCCAGGCGGGGCGGGGGCTCGGCGGCTCGGCGACGCGGTGCATGGAGCCGCGCGAGCGGCGGGGGAGCAGGGCGGCGGGGGCGGGCCGACTGAGCTCGGCGCGGGTGGGGGCCGGCGCCGGCTCCACGGGGTCGAGCCGATCCAGCGCAGCACGGGCCTCGGCCGCCAGCGGATGGCCGGGGTCCATCAGGGCCTCACGCCCGGTGCAAACCGCCGCCAGCAGCTCACGGGCGGTGTCGCGGCGCCCGTCCGCGGCGAGGGCATGCGCCAGGCCGACGGCCAGGGAGGGGAACACCGGGAGTGGTCCGGGGCGTGCGGCGCCGACGCTGACGGCGACGTCGTCCGCGTCCGCGTGGCCGGCGAGCAGAACGGAGACCGGGGAGGCGTCGCCCACCGGGATCCGGTCGGCGATGATCCGCTCGTGGAGCCGGAGAGCCCCGTCGGCGTCTCCGGCCCGCAGCCGGGCGTGGGCCAGGGCCTGGCGGACCTCCAGGGTCAGGGCGCTGCGCGGGCCCCGGCTCTCGGCGCAGGCCTCGGCGAGTTCCTCCAGCCGGACGACGGCCCGCAGCGGGCGGGCGCCGTCGGCGAGCAGGAGCGCCTGGGTCAGCCGGGCGGTGATCGTCGCGTCGTCCGGACCGCCGAGGGCCTCGGTGGCGACGGCGATCAGGTCGCCGGCCAGGCGGAGGGCAGCCTCGGGCTGTCCGTTCCGGTGGTGGGCGAAGGCGAGGACGCAGCCGGCCTGGACCAGCTCGGGCAGGCCGGGGCCGGTGAGCCTGGTCCAGTCCTCCGCCAGCGGGGACAGTTCGGCGACGGCGGTGTCGGGTCGGCCGTCGAGGACCAGGGCCGTGGCGAGGTCGCGCCGGAGTTCCCGTACGACGGAGTGTTCGGGCCCGTGCACCGTGCGGGCGACGGCGAGGGCGTCGCGGTAGCGGGCGGCGGACTCGGTGCGGCGGCCGGCCGCCAAGAGGTTCCGGGCGATGCTGTCGTGGACGTCGAGGGCGTCCGGGTGGTCGGCGCGCAGAACCCGGCGGCGGTCGGCCAGGACGGCTCGGTAGAGCGCGTCGGCGCGGTCGTGCTGCCATCCGTGGCGCAGGGCGTGGGCCAGGCGGTCCCGGGCGGCCAGCGTGGCGGGGTGATCGGGGCCGTGGACGCGTTCGTGGTCGGCGACGAGTGCCTGGCGTTCGGCGGCCTCCTGGCGGTGACGTCCGGCGAGGCGGCGGGTGTAGGCGAGCTCGGATCGCTCCTCGAGAGTGTTCGGGTGGTTCGGACCCTGGCTCGCGGTCCGGACGGTGATCAGCTCCGTGAAGAGGTCGGTGGCGCGGTCGAGTTCGCCGGTGGTGCGGATCTCCTGGGCCGACAGGGACCGTACGAGGAGGCTTTCGGGGTGCTCCGGTCCGTGGACGCGGGCATGATCCACTGCCAGTTGCTCACGGTCGTCAACGGCTCGAAGGTGCAGGCCCGCGAACGCGCGATCGGTGGCGAGGATGCTCCGGGCGTTGAGCACGTTCGGATGGTCGGGGCCCTGCACCCGGGTCCGGTCGCGCACGAGGGCCTCGTTGAGCCGGATGCCGAGCGGGTGATCGCCGGAGGTGCGGTGGACCCAGGCGAGGATCATGCGGGCGTGGAGGGTCTGTGGGTGGTCCGGGCCCTGTATCGCGGCACGGTCGTCGACCAGGGTCTCGCAAAGGAGTAGAGCCCGTCGTAGGTCACCGGCTGCCCGGCAGGACGAGACCTGGGACTGTCGGGCGAGCAGGGTGTCGGGATGGTCGGCGCCGAGTATCCGCGCGCTGTCGGAGGCCAGGGTGCCGAAGAGTTCGGCCGCGAGGCTGTGATCCCCGGCCTCGTCGTGGGCGTAGGCGTGCCACCAGCGAGTGGTGAGCGTGTCCAGGTGGTCGGGGCCCTGGGCTCTCGCACGGTCGGTGACCAGGTTCAGGAACGACTCCACGGCACGACGATGGTCGCCCGCCCGGGAGTGTGATTGCGCCAACTCCTCGCGGATCTCCAGGGTTTGCCGGTCGTCCGGCCCGTTGACGCGGGTGTGATCGGCCACCAGGGAGGCGAACTCGGTGAGGGCACGGGCGTGCTCGTCGGCGGCCCGCCAAGCCGAGGCGCGCTCACGACGGCATTCGAGCGTGCTCGGGTGGTCCGGCCCGAACACCCGGGTGTGATCGGCGACGAGTTCTTCGAACAACGTCGCGGTCCGGCGGTGGTCACCGGAGATCTGGCAGGTGGATGCGAGCCAGACACGGACGTTGAGGGTGCCGGGATGGTCGGGGCCGAGTGCCCGAGCGTAGTCGTGAGCGAGTACTTCGAACAGGGATACCGCTTGCTGGTGATCTTCGACGTTCCGGAGGGAAAGCGCGTGCGCGAACCGGGTGATGAGCGTATCGGAGTGGTCGGCGCCCTGGACGCGGGTACGGTCTGCGACGAGTGATTCGAGCAGGTCGGTCGACCGCCGGTGTTGGCCGGCGCTTCCGTGCGCGGTGGCCAACCATTGGTGGGCGGTCAGGGCATCGGGGTGGTCGGCGCCCTGAACTCGGATCCGATCGCGCAGCAGAGTCTCGAACAGCTCGATCGCGCGATGGTGCTGACCGGTGCTCAGGCAGGCCGACGCGATGCTGACCCGGGCGTCGAGGGTCTCGGGATGCTCGGGCCCGTATACCCGGACATGGTCGGCCGCCAAGTCCTCGAACAGTGCCAGGGCACGGCGGTGGTCGCCGAGCGCCTGGTGGCTGTGGCCCAGCCAGAAACGGGTGTTCAGGACGTCCGGATGGTCCGGCCCCTGGATCCGAGTACGGTCCGCGAGCAGCGCCTCGTAGCGCGCCAGCGCTTCGCGGTGCCGCCCGAGGTTGCGGTGGGTCGTCGCCAGCCACCACCGGGTGTTGAGCACCGCCGGGTGGTCGGGGCCCTGGATGCGGGTGCGGTCGGCGAGCAGCGCCTCGAAGAGCGTCAGGGCCTCGCGGTAGTCGCAGGCGTTGGAGTGGATCGAGGCCTGCCACCACCGGGTGGTGAGGACGTCCGGATGGTCCGGTCCCAGGACCCGCCGCCGGTCGGCCACCAGCCGGTCGCACAGCTCCGCCGCGCGCCGGTGCTCGCCCGTCTCGTCGATGGAGCGGACCAGCCGCAGCCGGGCGTCGAAGGTCTCGAAGTGCTCGGGGCCGTGGATGCGCAGCCGGTCGGCGGCCAGCTGCTCCCGTACGGCGAGCGCCTCGCGCGGGCGGCCGGCGGCGTGCAGGGCGCGGGCGAGGCCGGAGCGCTCCTCCAGGGTGTCGGGGTGGTCGGGGCCCTGGATCCGGACCCGGTCGGCCACCAGGCGCTCCAGCTCCTCGACTTCGAGGGCCGGCAGGCCGGCGATGCGCAGCGCGAACCCGAGGAAGCTGCGCTCCTCCAGGGTGTCGGGGTGGCCCGCCCCCTGGACGCGGGTGCGGTCACGGACCAGCGCCCGGTGCTGCTCGACCGCGACGACGGGCGTGCCCGCCTCCCGGTGGGCGCGGGCCAGGCCGCTGCGGGCGTTGAGGGTGTGCGGGTGGTCGGGGCCGAGCACCCGGGTGTAGTCGGGGACGAGTTCGTCGAACTCGGTGACGGCGAGGGCGGCTCGGCCGGACTTGCGGTGGAGGGAGGCCAGGCGCTGGCGCGCGTAGAGGGTCTGCGGGTGGTCCGGGCCCTGGACCCGGGTGCGGTCCGTGACGAGGGCCTCGAAGGCGGCGATGGCGGCGAGGTGGTCGCCGGCGTCGGAGTGGGCGGTGGCGAGCCAGCTGCGGGCGTTCAGGGTGTCGGGGTGGTCGGCGCCCAGGATGCGGGCTCGGTCGGCCACCACCTGCTCGTACCGGCCGATCGCCAATCGCTGCTGCCCGGCGGCGAGTTGGGCGAAGGCGAGGCCGCTGCGGCGGGTTACCACGTCCGGGTGGTCGGGGCCGAGCACCCGCTCGGCGTCGGCCACCAGTCGCTCGTACTCGGCCACCGACTCCCGGTGCTGCCCCGCCACTTGCAGGGCGTAGGCCAGGCTCGCCCGGCTGTGCATCGTGTCGGGGTGGTCCGGCCCCAGTACTCGCGCCCGGTCGGCGACGACGCCTCGGAACTCCTCGACGGACAGGGCGTGTTGGCCGGCCCGGCGGTAGCTCTGGGCGAGGGTGTGGCGGTCGGCGAGGGTGGCCGGGTGGTCGGCGCCCTGGATCCTGGTCCGCTGGGCGACCACGTCCTGGCACAGTTCCACGGCCCGTGCCGGGTCGCCGGTCTTGGCCTGCAGCCGGCCGAGCCGCCCGAGGGTGGTGAGGGTGTCCGGATGGTCCTCGCCGAGGAGCCGGCGCTGCCCGTCCGCCATCGCCTCCACCAGCCGGACGGCGTACACCCGCTGGGCCCGGTCGGTGAGTTCGCCCGCGGCCAGTCCGTACAGCGCGATGGTTTCGGCGGTCGGTTCCTGGGACGGTCCGCTGTCGGCCAGCTCCCGGACGTGCGGCAGCAGCGCCCGCCGCAGCTCGGGCCGGGCGTCCGGCCAGAGCCGGGCCGCGGCCCCGGCCAGGTGCTGTTCGGCGCGTCCGCGGAAGTCGGAGCTGCGCAGCACCGCCTGGAGCAGCCGGTGCACGGTGACGGTGTCGCCGAGGGTGATCAGGTGGTAGTCGGCGAGCAGCCGTAGTGCCCGGTCCACCTCCTCCGGCCGGCGGGACCCGAAGGGGGTGAGCAGTTCGCGCGGCAGGGCCTCGGGGGCGTACCAGGCGAGGGTGCGCAGCAGTTCGACGGCGAAGGGCGCGGTGTGCTGGACGGTGCGCAGGGTGGTCCGCCAGAGCCGGGCGACGGTGGACTCGGCGCCGGGTCCCACCGGTCCGGTGGCGTGCAGCAGTTCGCGGTAGGCGGCGAAGCCGGTGCCGGTCTGCTGAACGTAGGCGCCGGCCTGGGCGAGGGCGATCGGCAGGTGGCCGAGTTCGTCGGCGAGGGCGCGGGCCTGGTCCTGTTCGGCCGGCTCGACCGCCGAGCCGCCGTAGGCCGCCCCGCAGAGCAGCCGGGCGGCCTCGGGGGCGTCGAGGACGTCGATGCGCACCGGGCGGATGCCCGGGTGCCAGCCGCCGGCACGCCGACTGGTGACCAATTGGTGGCCGCAGCCGAGGAGTCGGCCGACGTAGGGGGTGAGGTGGGCCGGGTCCTCGGCGTTGTCGTAGACCAGCAGCCAGCGGTCGTGGGCGCGCAGCCAGGCGATGGCCCACTCGACCTGCTGGCCGGGCGGGGCGGTGAGGGCCCAGGTGGGGTGGAGGTGGACGGCGAGCCCGGCGAAGGCCTCGGCCAGCTGCTCGGCGGACTCGGCGGTGAGCCACCAGATCAGCCGGTAGTGGTCGGCCCGGGCGTAGGCGTGGTGCAGGGCGAGGCTGGTCTTTCCGACGCCGCCGAGGCCGTGCAGGGTGGTGGCCTGGGTGACGAGTCCGCCGCCGTCCTCGTGTGCCAGGGCCTCGGCGACGGCGCGCAACTCGGCGTCCCGGCCGACGAGTCGGCCGGCGGCGCGGGGCGGCAGGTTGGGCGCCGGGGTGGTGGCGTCGACGGTCTGCGCGGCGCGGGCGGCCTCGGGCGGGAGGACGGCGGCGTGCGGGTCGCCGCCGGCGGCTGAGGGCGAGCCGGGGCGGCGGCGCTGCTCGTAGGGCTCCGGGTCGGGTATGCCGCTCTCGGGGCGGACGTGTGCCGTCATGGACATCAACACTGCGCCGCCCCCGCCCCCGTGACCTGCTCTGCCCGCCTACCGTAGTGCCGGTCGGACGCACTGTCAGCGGAATCCTCGCAGAGCGTCAGTCGGCGAGCCCCAGCGGGTCCGGGGCGGTGGCGAGCAGCTCGGGCCCGTTGTTGCGCACGCTGTTGACGGTCGGTGGGACGGCGCGGACCCGTAGGGCGCCGTCGGCGGGGCGGCGCAGCAGGTGGTGGAGTTCGGCCGGGTCGGTGTGGGCGGGGGAGAGCCAGGCGGGCACGTCGTCGGGGGCGATGGTGAGCGGCATCCGGTCGTGGACGCGGCCGGCCGAGTCGGTGGCGTCGGTGGTGATGACGGTGGCGGTGGCGAGCCAGGCGAGCGGGTCGTCGTCGGCGCGGGTGCGGTCGCGCCAGAACTCGTACAGGCCGGCCATCAGCATCACGCCGCCGGTGCTGAGGAAGTAGGGCTGCTTGTACTTCTTGCGGTTACCCTCGGCGGGGACTTCGCGCCACTCGTAGTAGCCGTCGGCGGGGATGACGCAGCGCCGGGCGGTGAAGGCCTTGCGGAAGGCGGGCTTGGTGTCGACGGTCTCCGAGCGGGCGTTGATCATCCGGGCGCCGCCGGACGGGTCCTTGGACCAGGAGGGGACGAGGCCCCAGCGCAGCGGGCGGAATCGGCGCAGCAGTTCGCCGGTCTCCCGGTCCACGCGCTCCAGGACGGCCGGGACCGGGTCGGTCGGGGCGACGTTCCAGCTCGGGGCGAAGGTCTCGGCAGGGTCCCACCGGAGCTCTCCGAGCAGCGAGACGAGGTCCTGGGGCGTGGTGGTGGAGACGAAGCGGCCGCACATGCCCCCAGCCTGCCACTCGGCGCCGACAACCGGGGCCGTCAGCGCGCCGGGCGGCGCTCGGGGGCGTCACCGGGGGTGTGACCGGGGGCATGACCGGGCACATGGCCGGCGGTGTGGCCAGGGACGTGACCCGGGGTGTGGCCGAAGGTGCGGCGGAAGACGTCGATGAAGGCGCTGGCGGAGGACCAGCCGCAGCGGTGGGCGACGGCGGTGACCGGCTGCCCATCGGCGAGCAGCACCAGGGCGCGGTGCAGCCGCAGCTGGGTGCGCCACTGGGGGAAGGTCATGCCGAGGTCGGCGCGGAAGAGCCGGGAGAGGGTCCGGTCGCTGGCGCCGACGGCCCGGCCGAGTTCGGCGAGGGTCCGGCGGTCGGCGGGGTCGGCGTACAGCAGGGCGCACAGGGCCTGGAGCAGCGGGGTGGTGGGCGTGGGTACGTGCAGCGGCTGCTGGGGCGAGGCGCGCAGCTGGTCCAGCAGGACGGCGCGCAGCCGGGAGCGTTCTGGGCCGTCCCGGTCCGGGGCGCGGGTGTAGGCGAGGATCAGTTCGCGCAGCAGCGGGCCGACGGCGAGCACGGTGGGCCGGTCGAGGCCGAGCGGGTTCTCGGTGGCGGGCAGGCCGACGAGGTGGAGTTCGAGTTCGCCGTGCGCCTGGTGGGCGTGCACGGTGCCGGCCGGGATCCAGAGCGCGCGGTTGCCGGGGGCGACCCAGGAGCCGGCGTCGGTGGTGATGGCGACCACGCCCCGGGCGGCGTAGGCGATCTGGTGGTCGTCGTGGCGGTGGGCGTCGATCCCGGTGCCGTGGGCGAGGAGTTGGGCCCGGGTCGGGGCGACGGGGTCGTGGCGGATTCTCGACATTGTTTGGCAGATTATCGGAAGTCCGACAGGGGGCACCGGTTCGAGCATGTCCGGGTGAGCACGCAAACGGGTCGTACCTCCGGAACGACGAAACGACTGTCGCAGAACACCTCGATCGCCCTGCTGTCCGTCGGGCACTCGTGCGTGGACGTCTACCAGGGCGCGGTGGCGGCCCTGGTGCCCTTCCTGGTAGCCGAGCGCGGCTACGGCTACGCGGCCGTCTCGGGCGTGGTGCTGGCCGCCTCGCTGCTGTCCTCGGTGGCGCAGCCGCTGTTCGGGGCGCTGACCGACCGGTGGCCACTGCCCTGGCTGTTGCCGGTGAGCACGCTGCTGGGTGGCGCGGGCATCGCGCTCAGCGGGCCGGGCGGCTCGTACAGGCTGACGCTCGTCTGGGTCGCGCTGTCGGGCGTCGGGGTGGCGGCGTACCACCCGGAGTCGGCCCGGGTGGCCCGAGCGGTGGCCGACTCGGGCGGCGGCGGGCACCGGGGGATGGCCTGGTTCTCGCTGGGCGGCAATCTGGGCTTTGCGGCGGCCCCGCTGCTGGTCGCCGCCGTGGTCGGCCTCGGCGGGCTGCGGCTGACCCCGCTGCTGGTGCTGCCGGCCCTGGCGGGGGCGGCGCTGTGCCTGCCGGTGCTGCGCGAACTGGCCCGGCAGCGGGCCGTCGGGGCGGGCACGGCGAGCCGGCCGGGGCGGGACGACCGGGCCTCCTTCGTCAAGCTGTCGCTGGCCGTGGTGTGCCGCTCGATCGTCTTCACCGGGCTGAGCACCTTCCTGTCGCTGTACGCCGCCCAGCGCCTCGGCGGTGGCCCGGCGGCGGGTACGGCGGCGCTGGTGGTGCTGTACGCGGGCGGCGCGGTGGGCTCGCTGCTGGGCGGGGCGCTGGCCGAGCGGTGGGGGCGGGTCGCGGTGGCGCGCTGGTCGTACCTGGTCGCGACGGTGGCGGTGGCCGGGGTGCTGGTGGTGCCCGGCCCGGGGCTGTACGGGTGCGTGGCGCTGACCTCGGCGGGCCTGTACGTGCCGTTCTCGCTGCAGGTCACGCTCGGGCAGGACTACCTGCCGTCGCGGATCGGCACGGCGAGTGGGATCACCCTCGGGCTGACGGTGAGCGTCGGCGGCCTGGCCAGCCCGCTGATCGGCGGGCTGGCGGACGCGACCTCGCTGCGGACGGCGCTGGTGCCGCTGGTGGCGATGCCGCTGCTCAGCTGGGCGCTGTTCCGCGGCCTGCCGGAGCCGGTGGTGACGGACGGCCGCACCGGAGGAGGGGCAGGTGCCCCCGGCGGAGACGGTGACCACCAAGCCGTGACCACCAAGCCGTGACCACCAAGCCGTGACCGCCAAGCCGTGACCCCTGGGCCGTGACCCGCGCCCGCCCGACACGGCCGAGGGCACCGGCCCGCCGCGCGCTCGGTCTGGCCCAGCTGCTGGACGGCCCGGCGCGCGGCGCGCCGGGCCGTCCACCCGCCGGAGACGGCCGTCGACGCCCGGCGGTTCTTCGCCGACCAGGCGCGGCACCGCCCGGGGGCGGGGGTGGCGGTGGAGCCGGGAGGCCAGGGTCGCCGTCGAACTCCCCGCCACCGGAGGGCAGTTGCCCGCCCTTCGACTGGGAGGGGTACCCGCCTCCGCCCGGCGATGCACGCACCCGATGCACGCACCCCCGTGCCGTCCGGGCCGGTCAGCGGGCGAGGGCAGCGAGGGCGTCGTCCAGGGTCGGCGTGCCCGGGCGGGGGCGGTTGTACGGGAGCCTGCCCAGCATCGCGCCCATCGCGCAGCTGTTGGTCAGCGCGGAGACGACCAGCCCGCCGCCGACCCCGGCCGACAGCCAGCGGGCGCCCGGCCGGGCCCGGTCGGCGAGCAGGCCGAGCAGGACCAACGCGCCGGCCGCGAGCCGGACCTGGCGGTCCATCGCCCACATCGGGCGGGCTCCGGCCACCTGGTCGACGGGGTGGCCCGCGCCCGTCCAGGCGTCGGTGCCGCCGGTGACGACGAGGGCGGTGATCCCGGCGTCGGCGAGCTGCCTGCAGGCGGTCCGGGCGCGCTGCCCGGCGGCGCAGACCACGGCGAGTTCGGTCTTCCCGGCGGCGGTGCGCAGCGCGGGCAGGGCGCGGTCGAGCTGGTCGAGCGGGATGTTCAGGGCGCCCGGGATGTGGGCGCCGGCGTACTCGCCGGGGGAGCGGACGTCGATGAGGGTGAGCTGTCCGAGGCGGGGCTTGAGCTGCTCGACGGTCAGCGGCGTGGTGGGCGCGGTGGGTGTGTTCGGAGTGGTGGGCGTGCTCATGGGGGAGGTCCTCTCGGGGTGGGGCCGGCGCGGCCGGGTGGGCGTGGCCGGGGGCTGGGGGCCGGTCAGCTCAGGGTGGTGACCAGCATCAGGATGGCGACGCCGAGCAGGGCGATCGCGAAGGCCCGCTGCAGGGCGCGTCCGCTGAGCTTGTCGGCGAGCCGTTTGCCGTCCCAGGCGCCGAGGATCGCGGCGCCGGTGAAGGGTGCGGCCACGGCCCAGTCGATGGCGCCGGCGGCGCCGAGGCGGGGCAGCAGGGCGGCGAGGGAGTTGGCGGTGATGACCAGCAGGCTGGTGCCGACCGCCTCGGCCATGGTGAAGGCGAGCACCGAGACCAGGGCGGGGACGGCGAGGAAGCCGCCGCCGACGCCGAGCAGTCCGGTGACGGCGCCGAGTCCGGCGCCCGCCGCGCTGGAGCGGCCCGGTCCGGCGGCGGATCGTTCCTGCTGCCCGGCCTTGGGCGGCGCCAGCATCCGCCAGGCGGCAAGGGCGGCCAGCACCGCGAAGGCGCCGGTCAGCAGCGCGCCCGGCAGGTGGGCCGAGAGCGCTCCGGCGGCGGCCGCGGCGGGCAGTCCGGCGGCGGCGAACAGCGCGCCGGTGCGCCAGCGCACCCGTCCGGCCCGGGCGTGGGCGAGCAGGCCGGTCAGCGAGGTCGCGGCGACGATCATCAGGCTCGCGGTGGTGGCCAGCGCGGGGGAGAAACCGAGCAGGTAGACCAGGGCGGGTACGGCGAGCATGCTGCCGCCGCCGCCGAGCCCGCCGAGGGCCAGTCCGACCACCGCTCCCGCGGCGAGTGCCAGCAGCAGCGTCGTCATATGACGTGTCCGGTGCTGCCGTCGGGCGGGGTGACCGACAGCCCGGCCCGGGCCCAGGCGTTCATGCCCCCGGTGACGTTCAGCGCCTCCACCCCGCGCGCGGCGAGCAGCCCGGCGGCGCGCTGGGAGCGGTGGCCGGAGCGGCAGAGCGCGAACACCGTACGGCCGGCGGCCTCGGGCGGCAGCCCGACTCCGGCGGCCAGACCGATCAGCGGCAGGTGCAGGGCGCCGGGGGCGTGCCCGGCGGCGAACTCGGCGGCCTCGCGGACGTCGAGCAGCACGGCGGCGCCGGTGCGGGCCCGCTCGCGGGCCAGGACGGGGGTGATCTGGCCGGGTGTGATCTGACTGGGCGTGATCTGGCTGGAGGTGATCTGACCGGGGGAGCCCGGTCCGGGGGCGGACGGCGGCTGGGGCATGGGTTTCTCCAGTGGTGGGGCCGGGCCGTGGTGGTCCGGCGGGTCGGGGGGTGCCGCGGGCGGGCCGCCGATCCGGCTGGCGCGATCGGCGGCGCGGGCGGTGGCGCGGGGCTCTCGTCGGCGCCGCCGGTGTCCGGGCGGTGCCGGGTCCGGCGGTGTGGCCGGTTCCCCCTCCGCGGTCCACCATAGTACCCCCGGGGGTATTATCGAAATGGATCGGAGATACCCCGCCCCGTATCGGCCTCGGCGGCCGCATGCTGGGCACATCTACTTCCACGCCTGCCGCGACTCCGCCGGAAAAATACCCCCGGGGGTACGCTTGGGTGTGGAGCCGACCCCTCAGCCCCCGACGAGGAGACAACCCCAGTGATCTTCAGCCAGTACTACCTCGACTGCCTCTCCCAGGCTTCCTACCTGATCGCCGACGAGACCACCGGCCAGGCCGTGATCGTCGACCCCCGCCGGGACGTCGACGAGTACCTCGCCGACGCCACGGCACGCGGCCTGACCGTCGTCGGCGTCATCAACACCCACTTCCACGCCGACTTCCTGGCCGGCCACCTCGAACTGGCCGCCCGCACCGGCGCCTGGATCGGCTACGGCCGCCGTGCCGAGACCGAGTACCCCATCCGCCACCTCACCGACGGCGAGCGGATCGAACTGGGCGACGTCGCCCTGCAGATCATGGAGACCCCCGGCCACACCCCGGAGTCGATCAGCATCCTGGTCTTCGAACAGCCCGACGACGCCGTTCCGTACGGCGTGCTCACCGGCGACGCCCTGTTCATCGGTGATGTCGGCCGGCCCGACCTGCTCGCCTCGGCCGGGGTCACCGCCGAGGAGCTCGGCGCGATGCTGTACCACAGCGTCCACCGCAAGCTGATGAGCCTGCCCGACGAGACCCTGGTCTTCCCCGCCCACGGCGCCGGGTCAGCCTGCGGGAAGAACCTCTCCACCGAGAAGCGGTCCACCATCGGGACCCAGCGCCTGACCAACTACGCCTGCCGGCCCATGGATCAGGACGCCTTCGTCCGCATCGTCACCGCCGGCCAGTCCGTCGCCCCTGCCTACTTCGGCCACGACGCCACCCTCAACCGGCAGGACCACCCACTGCTCGACCCCGCGAACGCAGCCCGTCCCCTGTGCCCGGAAGGCTTCAAGGAGGCCCGTGCCGCAGGTGCCGTCGTCCTCGATTCCCGCAGCCCCCAGGAGTTCGGCGCGGGACACATCCGTGGCGCCATCAACGTCCCCATCGACGGCCGCTTCGCCGAACAGGCCGGCACCGTCCTCACCCCCGACAGCACCATCGCGATCATCGCCCCGCAGGACCGCGAGGGCGAGGTCGTCCTCCGCCTCGCCCGCATCGGCTTCGACCACATCGCCGGCTACCTGCGCAACCCCGGCAATGCCCTGCCTGTCCTCGCCGACGACCTCACCCCCGCCGGCCGCCTCACGGCCGACCAGCTCCGCACCGCGCTCGCCGGCGAGCAGCCCCCCACCATCCTGGACGTGCGCACCTGCGGCGAGCGCGAATCGGGATTCATCGACGGATCCCTGCACGTCGCCCTGGCCGAACTCCCCGGCCGCCTGGACGAGATCCCCACCGACCGTCCCGTGGTCGTCCACTGCGCCAGCGGCCACCGCTCCTCCATCGCCGCCAGCCTGCTGCGCCACCACGGCCGCACCGACGTCTCCGACCTCCTCGGTGGCTACCACGCCTGGCACACCCACACCCCGACCGTGGCCTGAACCCAGCCACTCCGGAGCCGGGGCCGCCGCACAGATTCCTCCCCACACCGCCCGTCTCGGGTGGTGTCACCGCCCTTCCGCGCCCGAGGACGGCGGCCCGAGGGACGGCAGGGAGACCGGAGAGGATGCTCTGGGCAGCTTCGCCTGATCCGACGTTGGCTTGGGTCAGGAGGACTGGTGGGGCGGGGAGTCCGGGTGGGGCCGCATGAGCAGCAGGTCCTCGCCCCAGGTGTCCGGCACCGCCGGGTGCCCGGCGGCCCGGGCACCCGCCTCCACTCGATGCCAGGTCGCGCTTGCTGCCCGAGCGGCGAGGTCGGCAAACGCGCGGGCGTACCCGGTAGCCGTCGCAATGCCGTGAGCGGTGACTGTCAGGGCTCGGCGTTCCGAGCGGTTTGGGCGGTTGCCGCGGAGATTAGATGGCTGTCAACATAGACGTATGTCGAATCTGGAGTTGCCGGTGCTCGGCCAGGACGATCAGGCTGTGCGCTGCACGCCGATGGTCCGCGAGCCGCTGGGCGAAGAGGCCGCCGCCGAGCTGGCGAAGACGTTCAAGGCTCTGTCGGACCCGGTGCGGCTGCGGCTGCTGTCGCTGATCGCCTCACATGAGGGCGGCGAGGCGTGCGTCTGCGACCTGACCGGCCCGTTCGACGTCTCCCAGCCGACCATCTCCCACCACCTGAAGGTGCTGCGCGAGGCCGGCCTGGTCGGCTCCGAGCGACGCGGCACCTGGGTCTACTACTGGGTGCTGCCCGCCGCCCTGGCCCGGCTGTCGTCCCTGCTGAAGGCCCCGGTCGGCACCGTGGAGGCGGTGGGGGCGAGATGACCGGAATGCCCCTGGCCCGCCGGGCGGCCGTCGAGCTGGTCGGCAGCGCCGCCCTGGTGGCGATCGTGGTCGGCTCCGGCGTCCAGGCCACCGAGCTGTCCCACGACGTCGGCGTGCAGCTGCTGGCCAACTCGCTTGCCACCGTCCTCGGCCTCGGTGTACTGATCGCCCTGCTCGGCCCGGTCTCCGGCGCCCACTTCAACCCGGCCGTCACCCTGGCCGCCTGGTGGACCGGCCGCAGGGAGCGCGAGGGCCTGAGCCCGCGCGAGCTCGCCGCCTACGTGCCCGCACAGATCGCCGGAGCGATCGGCGGCGCCGTCCTCGCCGACGCGATGTTCGCGAAGCCGCTCGTCCACTGGTCGGGTCACGACCGCTCGGCCCCGCACCTGTGGCTGGGCGAGGTCGTCGCCACCGCCGGCCTGATCCTGCTGGTCTTCGGCCTGGCCCGCGCCGAGCCGGCTCATTTCGCACCGGTCGCCGTCGCCTCCTACATCGGCGCCGCGTACTGGTTCACCTCCTCCACCAGCTTCGCCAACCCCGCCGTGACGATCGGCCGGGCCTTCACCGACACCTTCGCCGGCATCGCGCCCGCCTCCGTCCCCGCGTTCGTCGCCGCCCAGCTGGTCGGCCTGGCCGTGGGCGTCGGCCTGGTCGCCGTGCTGTTCGGCAGGCCCGCCGCTGCGGTCGCCGACGACGTCCTCGTGCCCCACGGCGAGCACCACCCGGCCGCCTCCGGCCGCTGACCCGACGACAAGCCCACACCGCACGAGAGAGAAGAACCCGCCCGTGAGCACCCCCGCCGTCCCGTCCGTGCTGTTCGTCTGCGTCCACAACGCCGGCCGCTCCCAGATGGCCGCCGCCTTCCTCACCCACCTCGGCCGGGACCGGGTACGGGTCCGCTCCGCCGGCTCCGCCCCGGCCGACACCGTGAACCCGGCCGTGGTCGAGGCCCTGCACGAGGTCGGCATCGACATCTCCGCCGAGACCCCGAAGGTTCTCACCACCGAGGCCGTCCAGGCGTCGGACGTGGTGATCACCATGGGCTGCGGCGACGCCTGCCCCTACTTCCCCGGCAAGCGGTACCTGGACTGGAAGCTGGAGGACCCGGCCGGCCAGGGTGTGGAGGCAGTCCGGCCGATCCGCGACGCCATCGAGCGGCGCATCCGCGTCCTGCTCGCCGAGCTCGGTATCGAGGCCGCGGCGTGAGCCCGACCGGGGTGAGCGTCACCGGGATGCTCCCCGAGCACGCTGACCAGGTGCTGGCGATCTACCAGGCCGGGATCGACGGCGGCGACGCCACCTTCGAGACCACCGCCCCCACCTGGGAGGCGTTCGACGCCTCCCGCCTCGCCCGGCACCGCCTGGTCGCCCTGGACGGGGGCGGCCGGGTGCTGGGCTGGGCTGCCGTCGCGCCGGTCTCGGACCGGTGCGCGTACGCGGGGGTGGTGGAGCACTCCGTCTACGTCCACCCCGCCGCCCAGGGCCGGGGCGTGGGCCTGGCTCTGCTGCGGGCGCTGCTGGACTCCACCGATGCCGCCGGGATCTGGACCGTGCAGTCCGGCGTCTTCCCGGAAAACACCGCCAGCCTCGCCCTGCACACCAAGGCCGGTTTCCGGGTCGTCGGCACCCGCGAACGCCTTGGCCGTCACCGGGACCGGTGGCGCGACGTCATCCTGCTTGAGCGCCGCAGCCCGGCCGTCTCCTGAACCACCTGCGGCCCGGGTCCGCAGGGCCGCTCCGTGCCCGCGACGGGGAACAGGGTGAGCGGGTCCGGCCGGCAGCGGGGCGCAGGGGGGAACGCCGTGGCCGCCGCTCCCGGGTGCGTGGCACCTCCTCCCGGTGACAGGCCGACGAACGGTGAACCCGGGGGCGCCTGGTGTGGAACCGGGGAAGCCGGGCAGCCGCCTGGTGTCCCCTCCGGCCGGAGCGGATACCAGGCGAGAGGACACCATCGTGAACGCACCCGACAAGCACACCTCCGACCAGGACACCGCCCGGGACGGAGAGCACGAGCGGGAGCGGTCCGCGCGCACGCGCGACATCGTGGCTCCGACCCCGGCGGACGTCCGTGCCAAGCGCGGGGACCCGGAGGAGAACGACGACCCGAACCCGCCGCGACCCGGCACCCAGGCCCGATGACAGGTAGGCAGGACCCATGTCCTTTCGGCATCCCGCTGAGCGCGAGGGCGGCGGCCACAACCGCTTCGGGCGGGTGGCCGAACGCGCCTCGAACTTCACCAGCTCACCCGTGTTCTTCCTCATGTGCCTACTCCTGGTGGCCGCCTTCGTCGCCGTCCACGCCGCCGGGCTCGCCCTCGGCTGGGAGCTGCTGGTCGGCGATCTGATGACCGCCGTGACGCTGCTGCTCCTCGCCCTGCTCAAGAACTCCGAACGGCGCGCCGAGCACGCCATCCAGCGCAAACTCGACTCGATCGCCGCCGCTCTGCTCGAACAGCGCAGCGGACACACCGAGAAGGCGGTCGAATCCCTGGAAGAGGCGATCCGGTTGGAGGACCAGACCTGAAGCGCGTTTCCGCCACCCCCGGGGCGCAGCCCGGAACGGCGGATCGCCGAATGCACACCGCCGGATGGCATCCTGACGGGATGTGCCAACGGGCGCCGAGAACAGCGAGGATCCAGTGCCCCTGAACCGCCCGCCGTCGCCCGCCGCCCCGAGCGCTTGACGTGCCTCGCCGCAGCGGGCCCACCCCGCCCACTCGTGCCTGGTGGCGGGTCCTGCGAGTGGCTGCTCGCAGCGCATGGGAGCAGGGGCGCACGATCGAACTGCTCCAGCGGTCGATGGCGTTCGCCGCGCTGTTCTTCGTGACCCTCGTCCCGCTGCTCATCGTCATCGCCGCGGCCTTCCCCTCGCGCGGCACCGGGATCGCCGAGTGGATCACCGACGGCCTCGGCCTGAGCGGCCAGGGCGCCGCAGCCGTCCACCGGCTCTTCGTCTCCCGAGGCCAGGTGCTCAGCACCACCACGGGCTTCGGCCTGGCCGCGCTGGCCGTCTTCGGGGTCTCCCTCATGGCTGCGATCCAGGGAGTCTACGAACGCATCTGGGAGCTCAACCGCGGTCCCTGGCACACGGTCTGGCGCCAGGCCCTCGGCCTGGCCGCACTGGTCGGGTACATCGTGCTCGCCGCCTTGAGCGGCACGCCGTGGCGCCACTCGACCCTGCAGCCCACCATCCGCATCGCCGCGACGACCGTCGGCGGCATCCTGCTGTTCTGGTGGCTCCAGCGCCTGCTGCTCGCCGGACGCGTCCCGACCAGGGACCTGCTGCCGGGAGCAGTCGCGACCATGGTGGCACTCGCCGGACTCCGCCTCTTCTCCCGGCTGGTCTTCGCGCCCCTGCTGGTGTCCAACGCCGTCTCCTACGGGACGGTCGGCACGGTGCTGATCGTCCAGTCCTGGCTGATCGGCGTGGGCTACACCGTCTACGCCGGCGCACTGGCGGGTCGCGCCGCCGTCGAAGCCCTCCGCAGACCTTAGGGCGTGTCTGACAATTCCCGCCGGGCGCGCGACGCCGGAGCACGCGCCTCGCCGCGTTGTCGTCGGTCGCCGATGGCCCCCAGCCTCCGGCCGGGAGGTGCCCCCACCGCATGGACTCCCTCCTCCGCCTTGCGATGCACGCACCCCGACGCCGCGCGCTGATCCGACGCGAATTGTCAGACACGCCCTAGAACCGTCGGGCCCGGGTGCGTCGATCGCGGTGCGGCCGTGCCGTAGCCGAACGCGGTTTCGTGAGAGCGGTTGGGGCGCCGTCGAGCGGGCAGGCGCGTGGGCGGCCGGGACAGCCCCGACCACCGAACCCGTTGGGAGGCCCACATGAGCATGGTGAAGGAGACGGTCGACGTCGAGGTGCCGCTGCACACCGCGTACAACCAGTGGACCCTGTTCGAGGAGTTCCCGCGCTTCATGGAGGGTGTCGAGGCGGTGACCCAGCTGGACGACCGGCACAACCACTGGCGGACCAGCATCGGCGGCGTCTCCCGCGAGTTCGACACCGAGATCGTCGATCAGTTGCCCGACGAACGGATCGCCTGGAGGACGACGGACGGCGACGTCAGCCAGAAGGGCGTCGTCACCTTCCAGCGGCTCGACGACCGGCACACCCGGGTCAACCTGGCCATCGACTTCGAGCCCGAGGGGGTCGCCGAGAAGACCGGCGACATGCTGGGCATGGTCGACCGCAGGGTCAAGGGGGACCTGCACCGCTTCAAGGACTTCATCGAGCACGAGGGTCGGGAGGCGGGCGGCTGGCGCGGCCGGATCACTCCTGGCTGACGGCCCCGTCGCGGCCACGCCCTGTCGGCGGCCCCGGTCCGAGCGGCCGGGGCCGCGGCGACGGCTCGTCGGCGCTGTCGAGGCGGCGCAGTACGGCCTCCACGGCACGGTGCTCGGAGCACAGCTCACTGGGGAACCCGCTCGCCGCCGGCCTCCGTCCAACCCGGGGCCGGCGGCGAGCGGTGACCGGATGTGCCCGCCGGCTGCCGACCGTACACCGCGCCCAACGACACCTGAGCGGCCGGTCGCGGGTCGTGCGGCCGGGGGCTTGCCGCACTGCCAGCGGTCCTGCTCCGCCGGTTCGTCCTCGCGCTCGCCGGCGCCTCACTTTCCGTAGGGGGCTGATTGCCCGCGTTTGCAATAGACGAAATGCCGTTCACGTATCTGTTGACGTGAGACGGAATTCGGCAGACGCTGAACGTGTCACCTTTTGCCTCCAGGTAGGAGAAGAGACCATGAGCGGTCAGCCGCCCGTGGCGTGCTCCGCCACCCCGGTTCCTCCACCGCCCGCGCCGATCGCCGGCTGCCCGCGTACGGACCTGCGGATCGGCGGTGGCCTGTTCGTCGAGTTCGCCACCGAAGGGAGGCGAGCCAGAGCCACGGTTTCCGGAGAGATCGACCTCGACGTCGCCGACCTCCTCGGCGAGAGCCTCGTAGGCGCGCTGCGGGCCAGCCCCACCGGTCTCGATCTGGATCTCTCCGCCGTCACGTTCTGTGACAGCGCCAGCGTCAACCTCCTGCTGACCCTGCGTAACACCGCGCACCGCATCAACCGCACCCTCGCGATCACCGAGGCCAGCGATCGGGTCGAGCGCCTGCTCGCGATCACGGAAACAACGTGCCTCTTCACCCCCGAAGGCGCTGTCGGGCGCTCCTTCGACAGCCCGCGCCGACCGAACACGGACTCCTGGCCACCACGTTGACGGCGCCGAGCGTCGACACCGCGCTCGGGCGGACGGCACGGAGGGTTCAGATCTGGGCGGCGATCGCAGCGCACAGCACCCCGACGCCGAGGGCGAGCCAGGCGAGGTAGTCGCCCAGGTGCCCGGAGTGCAGGCGGCGCAGCGCCCGCACGGCCCGGGCAGCGGGATGCCGGGCAGCGAGTAGGGGAGTGCTCCGGCGGACCGCGCCGGTGGCCAGGGCGGCTGCGAGGCCGGTGGACAGCAGGCCGAGCAGCACACCGGCCGTGGTCCAGTCGGCAGCCGGCGGTGCGCCGGGTGCCGCGCCGGGCTGGGTGAGGACGGCCGCGGCGTAGGCGGCGGGGTCGGTGAAGAGGGCCGCGCCGCGGGCGAGCGAGGCGGCGACGGCAGGCAGCGCGCCGACGAGCGCGGCGAGGCCGATCAGGACGGCCGGGACGATCACCATCATGGGCGGCAGGGTGCGCTGCGGCGTGCGGATCTCGGGCTCCTCGCCCTCGCCGGTGGTCTCGTCCTGGTCCGGCCGGCTGCGCGGAGCGGGGCCGGTGCCGAAGAAGATCCGCAGGCCCGCCCGGAGGGCGGCGGCGCCGGTGACGGCGGAGGCGATGACGAACACGGCGGGCAGCCAGGGCTGCCAGTGCCCGGCGGCGTCCTCGGTCAGGGCCTTGCCGAGGCCGGTGCCGAACGGAGGCAGCCCGGCCAGCGCCAGGGCGCCCACGATGAACAGCACACCCACGGCGCGCAGCTCCCGTGCTCTGCCGTGCAGGCCGTGTTCGTCGACGGAGCCGTAGCGGTCCAGCAGGACGCCGGTGAGCGCGAACAGCGCGGCCTTCACCAGGCCGTGCGCGCCGACGTACACCGCCGTGCCGGTGGCGCCGTCGGGGGTGAGCAGGGCGACGCCGATCAGGAACAGTCCGACGTGGCTGACGGTGGAGAACGCGAGCAGGCGCTTGAGATGACGCTGCTGCCAGCACATCAATGCGCCGACCAGGGCGGTGAGCACGCCGAGGGTGGTGAAGGTGGTGCGGAAGACCGGTTGGGGGATGCCGCCGGGGCCGGAGAAGACGGTCCAGTAGATACGGGCGACGCCGTAGACGCCGAGTTCGACCATGGCGCCGGACATCAGCATGCACACCGGCGTGGGCGCCACCGCGTGGGCGTCGGGCAACCAGAAGTGGAAGGGCACGGCGGCGGCCTTGACCAGGAGGGCGGCGCAGATCAGGACGAACGCGACGACGGTGAGCGTGTCGGCGTGGTGGCCGGCCAGCTGCCGGCCCAGGCGGGCGAGGTTGAGTTCGCCGGTGCGGGCGTAGAGGAGGCCGATGCCGAGGAGGGAGCAGTAGGCGGCGAAGGAGGTGACGATGCCGAAGGTGAGGGCGCCGTGCAGGGGACGGGGGTCTTCGATGTGGTAGCCGGTCAGGGCGTAGGCGGCGGCGCCCATGAGTTCGAAGAAGACGAAGGCGTTGAAGAGGTCGCCGGTGAGCGCGAAGCCGGCCATGCCGGCTTCGAACAGCAGGATCAGGGCGGGGAAGGCGCCGGCGTGTCGGCCGGTGGGTTCCTCGAAGTACCGCCAGGAGTAGACCACGACGGCCAGCACCAGGACCGCGACGAGGAGCGCGAGTCCCGCGCCGATGGGGTCGGCGGCGAGCACGATGCCCAGACGGGCGGGCCAGCCGCCCAGATCCGCGGTCGCCACCTGCCCGTCGGCGCGGGTCCACAGCAGGGCGAGGCAGGCGACCTCGGCGCCGGCGCAGGTGGTGGCGAGGACGTCGCAGCCGGTCCGGGGCAGGGTGCGGCCGGTGACGGCGAGCAGGACCGCGCCGAGCAGCGGGACGGCCACGGCGAGGGGCAGCAGGGCGGCTTCGGTCATGCGATCAGCCCTTGAGGCCGGTGAGGGCCTGGGGGTCGACGGTGTGGTGGCGTTTGCGCAGCTGGATGGTCAGGGCGAGGAGCAGTGCGGTGACGGTGGCACCGACGACGACGTCGGTCAGAGCCAGGGCCTGGACGACGGGGTCGACGACCGGGCGGGTGCCGGGGGTGAGGTCGGAGTAGACGGGGGCGGTGGCGCCCGTGCGGTAGCCGACGGCGAGGAGCAGGAGGTAGGTGGAGGACTGGGCGACGGCCAGGCAGCCGATGGCGTGGATGAGGTTGCGGCTGGTGACCAGGCCGTACAGCGCGATGAGCAGGACCCATCCGGCGGCCAGGAAGACCCACGTCCCCATCAGCGGTCTCCGATCTCGTGCTGGTCGGGGTCGGCGAGTTCGACGGCCTGGTCGAGGAAGTGCGCGAGCAGGGCGATCAGGCCGCAGGCGACCTCGACGCCCACGGCCGCGTTCAGGACCGGAACGGTGCCGCCGGAGGTGATGGTGTTGAAGCTGCCCAGCGGCAGCACGTTCTTGAGGAACGCGCCGCCGGCGATCAGCCCGGCCAGGCCGACGAGGCTGTAGGACGCGGCGGCGAGCGAGTCCGCGACGTCCAGGACGGCCAGCGGGCGAAGCCTCTTCAAGGCGCGGTAGTCGGCGGCGACGTAGGCCAGATGCAGGGCGGTGGCGAGGACGACGCCGCCCTGGAAGCCGCCGCCGGGGCTGAGCTGGCCGTGCGCGACGATGTACACGCCCACGACCAGGGTGACGGGCAGCAGCAGGCTGCCGAACAGGCGGGTGGTGGGCATGACCCGTTCGGCTTCGGCGCGGCGGTGGCGTTCGTCGCGGGCCCGGCGCAGCAGCAGGGTGGCACCCAGGACGGTACCGAAGAGGATGGACTCCTCGCCGAGGGTGTCGAAGGCGCGGACGTCGAAGTTGACGGAGGAGACGACGTTGGCGGTGCGCCGGTCGAGGGCCGCCGCCACCGCCCGCTGCCCGTAGGGGTGGCTGTCCGTTCCGAACGGTGGGAGCTGGGTGCACGCGGCGGTGAAGAACGCGGCGATCACGGCGGCGGCCGCCAGGAACACCAGCAACCGGGCGCGGGCCGTCACTTCTGCTCCCCGTCGTCGCCGGTGGCTCCCGGGTCGTCGGTGCGGGCGGAACGGCGGGTGACCTTGCGGACGGTCAGCAGGATCAGCAGCGGGGTCAGCGCGGTGCCCACGGCCAGCTGGGACAGGGCCACGTCGGGGGCCTGGAGGACCGTGAACAGTACCGCCAGGCCCAGGCCCAGTACGGACAGGACGACGGCCTGGCGGGCCGGGTCGCGCGTGAGGACCGCGACCGTGGCGGCGAGGACGACGAAGGCGACGGCGATGCCGATGAGCCACTGGTTCACACCCCGCTCCCGTCGTCGGCCCCGGCCTGGCGGGCGGCGCGTCCGATGGCGATCGTGGTGACCGTCCCTCCGACGGCGAAGACCAGGCCGATGAACAGCGTCTTGGCGGCTCCCCGGCCGAGCCCCTGGTCGAGGGCGACGGCCGCGGCGATCAGCGGCAATCCGGCGCAGGACGCGGGGGCCAGGGCGTGCAGGCGCATCAGCGTGCCGCGCAGCCGTAGCACCGCGGCCGCCGACAGCAGCACGCACCCCACCCCGGCCCACAGCAGTACCAGCACGATCACATGGCGCGGCGTCAATCCGGACTCCCTCCCACGCCCGTGGCGAGCGGCGCGCGGTCCTGTCAGGTCTCGGGCGTGGAATCGTGCGAGCGGGTGTGGTGGCGGTGGCCCGCGACGAAGCGGGTGAAGACGAGGGTGCCGGCGGGGGCCAGGACGGCCAGCATCAGCGCGAGGTCCTGGTAGGAGGAACGGTCGTACGCCATCGGCAGCAGCAGGAACACCGCGCCGACCGACGTCGACAGCAGCGACGCCCCGAGCAGGCGGCGAATCGCGGTGCCGCGCGCCGCCACCCACAGGCACACCGGTGCCGGGCCTCCCAGCAGGACCAGCGCGGCCGCGCTCCAGGCGTTCACGGCGCCGCTTCCGGGCGGGCCACGGCCTCCTCGACCGGCCCCGCACCGGGGCGCAGGGCGTGCACGACGACCTCGTCGTCGTTCGGGACGTCGATCACGCAGGTGTCCGGCGACGCGGCGATCAGCGCGCCGGCCCAGGCGGCAGCCGCAGCGGGGCGCAGCCTCACGCGCCGCACTCCGGCAGTCGGTGTGGTGACCAGGTCCGCCACCAGTACGGCGAGCCCCCGCAGGACCGCGCCCGGCAGAACGACGAGTGCCCGCACCGCGCCCCGGCCGCCCGCGATGCGGACGCCGGCGGCCCGGCGCATCTGCTGTGCGGCGAGTCCCCCGCCCAGGGCGGCGGCGCCGGCCACCGCCATCTCGACGGGTGACACGGAGCTGATGAGGACCACCGTCAGTCCGGTCAGCACAGCACCCCACACCACGATCTCCACCAGCCGGGCGAGCACCGGACCTCCTGTCGTCCTCGGGCGTTGGTCATGGCCGGCTGCCTGGCGGCACCCGGCGCGTCCACGGGCCGGCCGTGCCTCGGCTTCGGGTCAGTCGGGAGGCTCCGGCGGGCGGGGCTGTCCGGGCTGCGGCGGGGCAGGCTCCGCGGGCTCGCCCGGGCCGGGCGAGCCCGGCGGTTCGGTCGGCGGCTCGGGCGAACCGGGAGGCGGCGGCGGATCCGGTGGCACCGGAGGCTTGACCGGCTCCGGCGGACCAGGCGGCTCCACGGGTCGGGGCGGGCCCGGCGGCTGCGGGGGCTGGGGCGGGGGAGTGGGGGTGATGTCGGGGTCGGGCGGCACGGGAACGGTATCCACGGTCACCGACTCCTAACGGCCCAGGGCGTGTTCGAGCTGCTTCTTGTTCATCTTCGAGCGGCCGTGGATGTTGCGTTGCTTGGCCTCGTTGTACAACTGCTCCTTCGTGGGGCCCTGCGCACCGCTGTGCGAGCGCAGCCCGCCCCGGCGGGAGGAGGACATGTCGTTCAACGAGCTGCGGCTGGCGGTCTTCGACTCGCCGTGTCGCGCGCGTTCCTTGTTCACCGTGCGGGCGGCGATCTCCTCGGCGCGCTTCTCGCTCTCGCCGCGCTCCAGCGCGCTGTCCTTGATGTGCTCGTACTGCCGCTCCCGTTTGGGGCTCGATCCGCGAGGCATGGTCAGAAACTCCTGTCCGATCGCTGCGGGGCGCGTGCTCCCCGCATCCGTGAGAGGAACCCGTTGCCGGCGGCGGGCAAACCCGCTTGCACCCGTGTGGCTGCGTGCCGCACCGCGTCGGCGAGGCCGCCGAGGGCGTGCGCCGCCTGCTGCTGCCGGCTGCGCCCGCGGGCCCGGTCGTCGAACCGGCCGTGCGTGCCGAAGTCGCGCTTCGCGTCGACCGGTTCGAACAGGTTGTCCGGGTCCGCGGCCCGCCGGCTGCGGTCTTCCTGCTGGGAGCCGAACCCCGTTCTGGCCAGGTAGCGGTCCAGCAGCCCCGGCACGATCGCGTTCGCCACCAGGGTGGCCACCGTGCTGCCGCCGACCCAGTACTCGCGCCGCCCGGGGTGGTCGGCCGCGAACAGGACGGCGCGGGCGGCGACCTCGCTCTGGTAGATCGGCGGCACCGGCTGGGCCCGGTTGGGCAGCCGGGAACGGACCCAGTCGAACTGCGGGGTGTTCACGGCCGGCATCTGCACCATCGTGGTGCGCACCCGGGTGCCGGAGGCGAGGAGTTCGCACCGCAGGGCCTCGTTGAAGCCCTGGATGGCGTGCTTGGCTCCGCTGTAGGCGCTCTGCAGCGGGATGCCCCGGTAGGCGATGGCCGAGCCGACCTGCACGATCGCCCCGCGGTCGCGCGGCAGCATCCGCGCCAGGGCGGCGCGGGTGGCGTACACGTAGCCGAGGTAGGTGACCTCGGTGACGCGCCGGAACTCCTCGGTGTCGATCTCGGTGAAGGGCGCGAAGACGGAGGCGAACGCATCGTTGACCCACACGTCGATCGGCCCGAGCTCGGCCTCGGCCCGTTCGGCGGCGGCCTCCACCGCGCGGGCGTCGGCGACGTCCGCCTCGATGGCGATGACCCTTTCGGCACCTGCCTCCTCGGCTTCGCGTACCGCGCCGTCCAGGCCTGCCCGGCCGCGGGCGATCAGCGCGAGCCGGTCCCCGCGGGCGGCGAACGCGACCGCGCAGGCGCGTCCGATGCCCGCGCTGGCCCCGGTGATCACGACGGTTCGGCGTGCGGGTTCCACAGGTTCCACAGCTTCCATGCTGCTGCGGGTTTCCCCGAAGCGGCGCGGTAAACGGGGCGGGTGCCGTGCGGCACCGATCGGTGGGACGTAGCGTCGAAGGACGGGCCGGCCGGTCCGGGGCGGAAGCGAAGGAGGTGTTCGATGTCGGCCGCAGCGCTGTTCGATGTCGACGGCACGTTGCTCGACACCAGTTACCGGCACACCATCGCGTGGAGCGAGGCGCTCGCGCAGTTCGGTCACACCCCGGCGATGGCCCGTATCCACGGGGCGATCGGGATGGGCGGTGACCAGCTCCTGGACCATCTGCTGGGCGAGGACCGCGACCGGGGCGAGGACGAGGCGATCAGTGCGGCGCACCAGGCGCTGTTCGCCCGCTTCTGGCCCTCGTTGCGGGCCTTCGACGGCGCGGCAGAGCTGCTGCGGGCGCTGAAGGGGCGCGGCTGGACGATCACCCTCGCCTCCTCCGCCTCCCGGCGGGACCTGGAGGTGATGCGCCGCGCACTGGACGCGGACGACGCGATCGACCACGCCACCAGCGCCGACGACGTGGAGGCCAGCAAACCCGCGCCCGACCTGGTCCACGCCGCCCTCGCCAAGTCCGGAGCCGAACCGGAGGAGGCGCTGTTCGTCGGCGACACCCCCTGGGACGTGCAGGCCGCGGGCCAGGCGAAGGTGGTGTGCGTGGCGGTGCTCTCGGGGGGCTTCGGCGAGCGCGCCCTGCGCTCGGCCGGTGCCCTCGAAGTCCACCGGGACGTCGCAGACCTCCTGGCCGGCCTCGATGGCAGCGCGCTCGCGGACCCGGCCCGCTTCACGGGTCGAGGCCGGTAGCCCGGGCGTGTGCGGCACCGGCGACTACGCGGTCACCGCGGAGTTCTTCGACCTCCTTCAGGCCGAGACCGACCGCCGGCTGGCCGAGCGCCGCTTCACCGAGGCCGCCGCCCGCGCCCGGCACGCGATCCTGGACGTCGGCGCGGGCACGGGAATCGTCACCGACGTCCTGCTGCGGACGTCCAGCGTGCCCGTCCACGCCGTGGAGCCGGCCCCGGCCATGCGCGCCGCCCTGCTGTCGCGCCTGGCCCACCTGGGCGCGGACCAGCGCGCTCGCGTCACCGTGCACCCCGAAGCCGTCGCGGCGGCGGGCCTGTCCGCGGTGGCGGATCTGGCGGTCGCCTCCAATGTGATCGGCTGCCTGGACCCCGCCACGAGGCGCTCCACCTGGCGGGCGGTCTCGGCAGCCCTCCTGCCGGGCGGCCTGCTCCTGTTCGATCCTCCGCCCGCCGATCTGCCCGCCAGGTGCGAGGGGGTGGGCCGGCTGGGGCCGGTGCGGGTGGGCCTTGACCTGTACAGCGCCGAGGTCACCCGCCGGCCCTTCCGCGGCATCCTGCGCATGGTCTTCACCTACCGCGTCGAACGGGAGGGGGAACTGCTGCGCGAGGCGCGGGAGACGTTCGACATGTGGCCCGCCCCACCCGAGCAGCTCGCCGAAGAACTCCACGCCGGGGGCCTGCACCTCGTGCAGGCCCCCGGCTCCGACCTCATGGCCGCGCGCCGCCCCAGCGCATGACACCGACGGGGGCTGTGTCGTCAGGTCGTCGTACCACCGGAGGCGAGTCGGGCGGCGGTTTCGAGCATCATGGCGTGGACGAAGGCCTGGGGAAGGTTGCCGCGCAGCTGGCGCTGGGCGACGTCGAACTCCTCCGCGTACAGGCCCGGTGGTCCGCAGGAGGCGCGGTTGCGCTCGAACCAGCGCACCGCCTCGATGTCGTTGTGCTGTTGGTGCTCGGCCAGGGCCATGGCGAAGCCGCACAGCAGGAAGGCGCCTTCGGCGTCTTCGAGGGGTCGCTGGTCGTGGCGGAACCGGTAGACGTAGTGGTCCTGGGCGAGGTCGGCGCGTACCGCGTGCAGGGTGGCGACGGTGCGGGGGTCGTCGGCGGGCAGGGCGCCGCGCAGGGCGGGCATCAGCAGGGCCGCGTCCACGCCGCTGTCGGTCGCGGAGCGCTGCCAGCGGCCGGAGGGGTGGAGGCACTCTGCGGAGGTCTCGGCGACGATCCGGTCCGCCAGTGCTTCCCATGATCCCGCCCGTGCGGTGGAGGCGCGCGGGGCGGCCTGGGCGATCGCCCGCAGGCCCGCGGCGCAGGTGAGGCGGCTGTGGGCCCAGTGATCGTCGTGGAGTTCCCAGATGCCGGCGTCCGGCTCCCGGTGGCGGGCGGCGATGGCCTGGACGGCGGTCAGTGCCGCCTGCCAGCCGCCCGCGTCGAGGCGGTCGTGGCGGGCGGCCGCGGCGAGCACCAGCAGGCTCTCGCCGAACGCGTCGAGCTGGAACTGGCGGTTGGCCCGGTTGCCGACGACGTCGAAGCCGCCCGGGTAGCCGGGCAGGTCCAGGGTGCGCCGGTCGGGCACGGGCTGCCCGGTGGAGGTGTAGGCCGGGGCGAGATCGGAGCCGTGTTCGAGGAGGCGGGCGGTGATGAACCGCACCGAGTCGTCCAGCAGTCGGTGGCCGCCGGCTGCGGCGTCGGCCTGGCCGATGTAGGCCTGGTCACGGATCCACACGTACCGGTAGTCGTAGTTGCGGCCCTGCTCGGCCCGCTCCGGCAGGCTGGTGGTGGCCGCGGCCACCGCGCCCCCGGTCGAGGTGGTCAGGCCGGCCATCACCGCGTACGCGTGCCGGGCGTCGCGGCTGCCCAGGGTGTGCGCGAGGCCCGGCACGCAGGCGGACCAGCTCTCCTGCGTCGCCCGCCACAGGTGGTCGGCCGGCTCGCCGCGGGGTAGCGGGCGGTCGGAGACCTCCAGTACGAGGTCATGGTGGGCTCCGGCCGGCAGGGCCAGCGCGGTGCGCAGCACCGCGCCGTCCGGGTGGGCGTCGGGTGCCCCGCTCCATCGCACGTGCAGGCTGCCGGCACGGCCCGTCCACCGGCCTCGCTCGTCGCGGCGCAGCTCCCGGAGCGGGTCGGTGCCGAAGCCGGCCGCCAGGTTCAGTTCCACGTCCAGTCGGGCGTCCCCGTCGACGGCCAGGAGCCGGCGCAGCACCACGGCGCGGTGCGGGTCGCCGGGGTGGGCGAGGGCCTCGCGGCACTCCGTGATCCCGCTGGTGGTGACCCAGCGGGAGCGCCAGATCAGGGTGCCCGGTTCGTAGTAGCCGCCCCAGACGAACGAGCCGGTGGGGGTGACGGTGTACCAGCCGTCGCCGCCGATCAGGGCGGTGAACACGGCGTCGCTGTCCCAGGCGGGTGCGCACATCCACACGATGTCGCCGCGCGGTCCCACCAGGGCGCCGCGCTCGCCGTCGGCGAGCAGTGCGTAGTCCCGCAGGGCGTGCGGGGCCGGAGCGCCGCTGGTGGCGGCGGGGGGCGCCGACTCGGCCCGACCGTCGGCGTCAGGTGCGCGCACGGTACTGCTCCGCCACGTCGGCCCGGACCGTCAGGCCGAGCCCGGGCTCGCCGTCGCGGCCCGGGTGCAGGTGTCCGCTGGCCGGGTCGAGGGTGCCGTCGAAGACGAGGTTCTCGATGCGGACGTGGTCGTGGAACCACTCCAGGTGGCGCAGGTTCGGCACGGCGGCAGCGGCGTGGGCGTGGGCGTGCGGGGCGCAGTGGCCGGACAGTTGGAGGCCGTGGGCCTCGGCGAGGGCGGCGGCTCGCAGCCAGACGGTGAGGCCGCCGCAGCGGGTGGCGTCGGCCTGGAGGCAGTCGACGGCCGGGATCATGCGGGCGAAGTAGGGCAGGTCGTAGCCGTACTCACCGGCGGCGACGTCGGCGGTGACGGCGTCGCGCAGGTGGGCGAGGCCGGTGAGGTCGTCGGAGGAGACGGGTTCCTCGAACCAGGACACGCCCAGGTCGGTCAGGGCCCGGCCGATCCGGATCGCCTGCTTGCGGGTGTAGGCCCCGTTGGCGTCGACGTACAGCTCGGCGTCGTCGCCCACCAGGGTGCGGGCTCGGCCGGTGCGTCGAAGGTCGCGCCGTTCGTGGGTGCCCCACCCCTCACCGATCTTGATCTTGAAGCGGGGGATGCCCTGTGCTGCCCAGCCGTCGAGCTGCTCGGCCAGCCGGTGGTCGGTGTAGGTGGTGAAGCCGCCGCTGCCGTAGACGGGCACCTCGGTGCGGGCCCGGCCGAGGAGGTCGGCCAGCGGCAGGCCGAGGAGGCGGGCCTTGAGGTCCCACAGGGCGATGTCGATCGCGGAGACGGCGCCGGAGACCAGACCGGGGCGCCCGGCGTTGCGCACCGCGCGGCTCATCGCCTCGTTGGCGGCGGGCACGTCGAGTGCCGGTCGGCCGGTCACGATGCCGGAGAGCCGGCCGGTGATCACGTCGGCGGTGGCCGGGTCGCCGTAGGTCCAGCCCAGGCCGCTCGTGTCCCCGCTGCGGGCTTGGACCAGGATCATGGTGGTGTGGTCCCAGGCGATGGTTCCGTCCGCCTCCGGGCCGTCGGTGGGGATGTCGAGGACCCGTACCCGCAGGTCGGCGACCGTGGAGTAGTCGGCGGAGCTCATGACGTCTGCTCAGCCGCGTGCTGGGCGGCCGCACGGGCGAACTGCAGGAAGTCGGCTCCGGCGAGTGCCGCCAGGGTGGCGGCGGCGAGCCGGGTGGCCCGCGGGGCGAAGACGGCTCCGGCGGTGAGGCCGGTGGCCGCCCACAGGCCGATGCAGAACGGGCAGGTGAGCAGTTCGCCGATGGCTTTGCGGCCTCCGGTGCCGCGCACCTCCTCCTCCAGTTCGGCCGGGCCGGAGGTGCCTTCGAAGCGGGTGAACGGGGCGCGCAGCGGGCTGGTGACGGGATCCTTGGCGAGCAGGCGGGCCAGTTGGTGGGTGGCGAGCGCGCTCAGGGCGACGTCCCACAAGGTCGGGTCGGGCAGCGCGCGGCGGTCGGCCGTGGCCGCGGCTACGGCCGTGACGGCGCCCGTCGCGGCGGCGTAGAGGGCCATCAGGCCCGAGTAGGCGGCCAGCGGGCGGTCTTCGTCGCCGGCGTAGGCGCGGGCCTCGCGGTGCAGCCGCTGGTGCAGCGATGTCCACATGTCTACCTCCTGCGGGAATGGTGGCTCCTACCGGAACGGTGGCGGTGCCGTGCGGCGAGGACCGCTCCGGCGGCCAGCCCCGCCGCCGCGCCGGCCAGGCCGGTGGTGAGCAGCCTGGCCGCCGCCGGGCGCGGTCGCGGGCGGGCGACGGCCGACTCCGGGTGGGAGGCGGGCAGCGGGCCGTCCAGGGCCAGGGCGAGGGCTTCGGCCAGGTGCACGGCGGTGCGGCCGGTGTCGGCCTGGTCGATCTGGGTGCGGCAGCTGAATCCGTCGGCGAGCACGAGGGAACTCGACGGGGTGTCGCGAACGGCGGGTAGGACGCCCTGCTCGGCGATGGCCTGGGACAGGTCGTAGTGGCCCTGTTCGAAACCGAAGTTGCCGGCCAGGCCGCAGCAGCCCTCGTCGAGGATCTTCGCCTCCAGGCCCGCGCGGTCCATCAGTTCGCGGTCCGCCCCGGTGCCGAGGGCGGCGTGCTGGTGGCAGTGGGTCTGCACGGTCGCCGCCCGGTCGAGCCGAGGTGGTTGCCATCCGTCCGGGGCGTGGTGGATGAGCTGTTCGGCGAAGGTGCGCGTCCGGGCCGCGAGCCGGGCGATGTCCTGGTCGCCGGCGAGCAGGTTCGGGGCGTCGTCCCGGAAGACCGCGGTGCACGAGGGTTCGAGGCCGATGATCGGGGTTCCGGCTTCCAGCCAGGGACGCAAGACCCGGGTGGTGCGGTGCAGGACGCGGCGGGCGGTGGCGAGCTGCCCGGTGGAGATCCAGGTCAGACCGCAGCACACCGGCTCCTCGGGGACGGCGACGCGGAAGCCGGCGTCCTCCAGCACCTGGACGGCCGCTCGGGCGATGTGGGGGTGGAAGCGGTTGGTGAAGGTGTCCGGCCACAGCAGTACGGTGCGCGGATCACCCGGGTCGGGTTGCGGCCGACCGGCGCGGCGCCGACCCTCCTGGAACGACTCCGGCGCGAACAGCGGTGCGGCGCGGCGCGGGTCGATCCCGGCCAGCGTCTTCCCGATCCGGCCGATGACCGGGGCGTGCAGGGCGGAGTTCGCCAGTCGGGGTGCGGCCTGGGCGAGTCCGGCCCACAGCGGGAGCCAGCCCATCGCGTAGTGGGCGGCCGGCCGGAGCCGGCCCTGGTAGTGGTGGGCGAGGAACTCGGCCTTGTAGGTGGCCATGTCGACGCCGACCGGGCAGTCGGACTTGCAGCCCTTGCAGGCCAGGCACAGGTCGAGCGCGTCGCGGACCTCGGTGGAGCGCCAACCGCCGGTGACCGGGGAGTCGTCGTGGCCGCTCAGCATCTCGAACAGCAGCCGGGCGCGGCCGCGGGTGGAGTGCTCCTCCTCCTGCGTGGCCCGGTACGAGGGGCACATCACGCCGCCCTGGTGGGTGCGGCAGTTGCCGATGCCGACGCAGCGCAGCACCGCCTGGCCGAAGTCGTGGTCGTCGTCGGGATACGCGAAGTGCGTCTGCTTCACCTGGGGCCGCCAGTCGGCCCCCAGGCGCAGGTTGTCGTCGACGCGGTGGGGGTGGACGACCTTGCCGGGGTTCATCCGGTTGCCCGGGTCGAACAGCGCCTTCACCTCGCCCATCGCCTCGACGAGTGCGGGGGTGAACATGCGGGGCAGCAGCTCGCCGCGGGCCTGCCCGTCGCCGTGCTCGCCGGACAGCGAGCCGCCGTAGGAGGCGACCAGGTCGGCGGCGTCGAAGAGGAACGACCGGAACGTCTCGACGCCCTTGCCGTCGCGCAGTTCGAACGGGATCCGGGTGTGCACACAGCCCTGCCCGAAGTGCCCGTACAGGGAGGCCTGTTGGTAGCCGTACCGGTCGAACAGGCGCTCGAGGTCGCGCAGGTAGGCGCCGAGCTTCTCGGGGGCGACCGCGGAGTCCTCCCAGCCCTCCCAGGTCTCGGAGCCGTCCGGCGGTCGGGCGGTCACGCCCAGGCCCGCCTCGCGGGCCTTCAGCATCTCCTGCTCGCGCGCCGGGTCGTCCGAGAGCGCCACCCGCGGGTCGTCCTCGTCGCGGCCGATCGCCCGCAACAGCGCGTACCCCTGCGCGTCCGCCTCCTCCTTCGTGTCACCGGTGAACTGGAGCAGCAGCCAACTGTCGCCCTCGGGCAGCCGCTCCAGGGAGTCGAGGTAGGCGTGCTCCTCGCGCATCAGCTGGGCCATCCGCCCGTCGATGGCCTCCAACTGGGAGGGCCGGCTGTGCTCCAGGAGCCGGGGCACGGCGTCGGCGGCGGAGTAGATGTCGTCGAACCCGAGGACCAGCAGTGCCTCGGCGGCCGGCACCGGGACCAGCTCCAGCTCGGCTCGCAGGACCGTGACCAGGGTGCCCTCGCTGCCGACCAGGGCCCGGGCGACGTCGAAGCCGTTCTCCGGCAGCAGGGAGTCCAGGTTGTAGCCCGAGACCCGGCGCGGGATCTTCGGATAGCCCGTGCGGATCTCGGCCAGGTGGCGGGCCACGATGTGCCGCAGCCCCTGGTAGAGCCTGGCGGTGGGCCCGCCGTCGGCCACGATCCGCCCGAACTCCTCCTCGCCGGTCGGTCCGGCCCAGAACCGGCTGCCCTCGTAGGTGAGGACTTCCAGGCGGCGGACGTTGTCGGCGGTCTTGCCGTAGGCCTGCGCGGACGCCCCGCAGCTGTTGTTGCCGATCATCCCGCCCAGCGCGCAGTGCGTGTGTGTGGACGGTTTCGGCCCGAACTTCAGGTTGTGCGGCGCGAGTTGACGGTTGAGCTGGTCCAGGACGATGCCCGGCTCGACCACACAGGTCCGCGCCTCGGTGTCAACCGAGACCAGGCGGTCGCAGTACTTGGTCCAGTCGATGACCACGGCCTCGTTCGTGCACTGCCCCCCGAGGCTGGTGCCACCGCCCCGGGACAGCAGCGGCGCGCCGAACCGGGAGCACACGGCGACCGCCGCCGCGCCGGCCTCGACGGTGCGCGGGACGACCACGCCGAGCGGGACCTGCCGGTAGTTCGAGCCGTCGGTCGCGTACGCGCCGCGGCTGCCCGCGTCGAAGCGGACCTCGCCGTCCACCTCGGTCCGGAGTGCCCGCTCCAGCGCGGCCAGATCGACGTCCTGATGGTCGGTCATCGGTCAGTTCCCGCCGCTGCCGGGCAGGAACTCCTGGACCTTGGCCTTCACCCCTTGCCGGAGGACGGAGCCCCGGTCGCTGTCACCCTTGAGGACGGACAGGGCGGCGGCCTTGATCTGGTCCCAGGTGGCGTGCGGCGGGATCGGCGGCACCGCGGGGTCGGTACGGAAGTCGATGACGAACGGCCGGTCCGCCGCGAGCGCCTGGCTCCAGGCCGGCCCCACGTCCTCCGGGCGCTCCACCCGGCGTCCGTGCAGCCCGAACAGCTGGGCGATGTCGGCGTAGCGCACATCCGGCAGGCTCTGGGAGGCCTCGAACTGCGGGGCGCCCTGCATCGCCCGCATCTCCCAGGTCACCTGGTTCAGGTCGTGGTTGTTCAGCACCGCCACCACCAGGCGCGGATCCGACCACTCCCGGTAGTACTTCGCCGCGGTGATCAGCTCGGCCAGGCCGTTCATCTGCATCGCACCGTCGCCGACGATCGCGATCGCCGGCCGGTCCGGGTGGGCGAACTTCGCGCCGATCACGTACGGCACCCCGGGCCCCATGGTGGCCAGCGTCCCCGACAGCGAGCCGCGCATCCCGTCGCGGAACCGCAGGTGGCGCGCGTACCAGTTGGCCGCCGACCCGGAGTCCGCGGCCACGATCGCGTTCTCGGGCAGCAGCGAGTCCAGGGCGTGGACGACGTACTCCGGGTTGATCGGATCCGCGGACACCTCGGCGCGGCGCTGCATCACCTCCCACCAGCGGGCACTGTTGTCCTCCACGGTCTTGCGCCAGGTGCCGTCCGACTTCGGCTCCAGCAGCGGGATCAGCCGCCGCAGCGTCTCGACGGCGTCCCCGACGAGGTTGACCTCGAACGGGTAGCGCAAGCCCACCATGGACGGGTCCAGGTCGACCTGCACCGCCCGCGCCTGGCCGAACTCGGGCAGGAACTGGGAGTACGGGAAGCTGGAGCCCACCACCAGCAGGGTGTCGCAGTCGCGCATCATCTCGTACGACGCGCGGGTGCCGAGCAGCCCGATCGAACCGGTGACGTACGGCAGGGTGTCGGGCAGCGCGTCCTTGCCGAGCAGCGCCTTCGCCACCCCGGCGCCGAGCAGATCGGCGATCTTCTCGACCTCGGCACGGGCGTGCCGGGCGCCCTGGCCGATCAGCATCGCCACCTTCTCGCCCGCGTTGAGGACCTCCGCCGCCCTGGCGAGATCGTCCTCGGCCGGGACGGGCGCGTAGTGGGGGAGGCCGAGGCTGGAGGGGACCTGCTTGAACGTGTGGGCCGGGGGCTCGTAGTCGAGTTCCTGCACGTCGGCCGGGATGATCACCGCGGTGACGGTGCGCCGCGTGGCCGCGATGCGCATCGCCCGGTCCAGCACGTTGGGCAACTGGGCGGGGACGGTGACCATCTCGCAGAACTCCGAGGCCACGTCCTTGTACAGGCTGACGAGGTCGACCTCCTGCTGGTAGGAGCCGCCCATGGCGCTGCGGTCCGTCTGCCCGACGATCGCCACGACCGGGACGTGGTCGAGCTTGGCGTCGTACAGTCCGTTGAGCAGGTGGATAGCCCCCGGGCCGGAGGTCGCCGCGCACACTCCGGTGCGGCCGGAGAACTTGGCGTACCCGACGGCCTGGAAGGCGGCCATCTCCTCGTGCCGCGCCTGGATGAACCGCGGCCGGTCCTCGGCCCGGCCCCAAGCGGCCAGCAGGCCGTTGATCCCGTCGCCCGGGTAGGCGAAGACGTGCTCTACCTCCCAGTCGCGCAGGCGCTCCAGCACGTAGTCGGAAACCTTCATCGCCGAACTCCTCCACAGTACGGGCCGGGTTCATCGGGCGCCGGACGGGCCCAGGCATGCGGCTAACCGCTGGTGCCCCGATGAAACCCGTCACCTTGCCGGGCATTTCAGGCGGACCCAACCCGGGCATGCCGGGTGCCGCGCACCGCTCAACCGGGCACCCGGTGTCAACGGGCCGGGATTTCCGGCCGCCCACCCGGTTCCGGGCTCCGGTCAGGGACGGTCCTCGTGGTGTCCGCACAGCCAGGCCAGCGCCTGGTAGGCGCCGAGGGCGTACGCGGCGTCCGCGCTCGCTCGCAGGGCGTCGCGCAGGCGGAGGGCGGCGGCCTGGTACTCGGCGAGCAGCTGCGCGCGGCACGGCCCGGCGGCGCCGAGTGCCGCGGCGGCGGTGACGGGCGCCGCCACCTGGGCTCCGGCGGCCCACCGGTAGGCCCCCAGGACTCCGTGGTCGAAACCGGTCCACGGCTGCGGGCGCCGGTTGGCAGCCTCGATCGCGTCGAACACCTCGTCCAGCGGGCGCACCCCTACGGCCGGGATCGTCGTCTCGTCACTGGTCATGACCGCAACATACGCTCACCCGCCGCCGCTCGCCGCTGGGCGTGACGACCGGCCCCGGGACCAGGGGGGCCGCGTCCGTCGAGCCGGGCGATCGGGTGAACCAGCGCGTGGCCGCGGCACTCCGGGTGGATCACGCGCCCACTGCGGGCCGTGCGATCCGGCTCACCCGCCCGGCCTCCAGTGATCGTCGCCAGCCGGACGTAGGTGTGCTGGGTGCGCCGTGTGCCGCGGCGAACGGTTGCCTCAGGGGCCATCGGTGGTTCCTCCGATCCGATCCGGTGCTGGGAGGACAGAGGCTATGCGGAGGCACTGACAATGCTCCGTATGGAGACCGTTTCTGTTCGGCAGCGTGCGAACTGGCCCGTGGGTGGCCGTTCCTGATCGCTAGGCTGATCGGGTGACGATCGAGCTGCGGGTGCTGTCCACGGTTTCCTATCGCGGTGAGGAGGTCACCGCGCCCGGGGTGCGGGGGCTGGTGGCGCTGCTCGCGGCGGACGTCCGGGGCGGGTGCGCCAGTGGGCGGCTGATCGAGGGCTTGTGGCCGGGGGAGGGGCCGGAGCGGCCGGGGAAGGCGCTGCAGGTGCTGGTGTCGCGGGCCCGGGGCAGGTACGGGGCGGAACTGATCGCCAGTACGCCGGCGGGGTACCGGCTGGGCCTGGGCGAGGAGCGGGTGGATGCCGCGGCGGTGCTGCTGCACGCGGCGGCGGCCCTGGAGAAGGCCCGGGCCGGGGATCACGCCGGGGCGCTGGCGGAGGCCGAGGCGGGGCTGGAGCTGTGGGGCGGGTCGGGGGAGGGGGACGAGCCCGGCGGGGCGGATCCGGTGGCGGCGCTGCGCGCCGAACGGGCGGGCACCCGGCGGGCGTTGCGCCGGGGGCGGGCGCTCGCGCTGGCCCGGACCGGTCGGTACGCGGAGGCCGCCGAGGCGCTCGCGGTGGAGGCGGCGGCGCACCCCCGGGACGAGGAGGTGCTGCTCGAACTGCTGCGCTGCGAAGCCCGTACGGGCGGGGCGGCCACCGCGCTCGACCGGTACGACCGCTACCGGCGCGGCCTGCGGGAGGCGCTCGGCACCGACCCGGGGCCGGAACTGCGGCAGCTGCACCAGGAGTTGCTGCGCAGCCAGCAGGCCCCGGTGCGGCGCGGGGTGCCGCACGAGCCCAATGAGCTGCTCGGCCGGGACGCCGATCGCGCGGCCGTGGCGCAACTGCTGCGCAGCGCCCGGGTGGTGTCGGTGGTCGGCCCCGGTGGGCTGGGGAAGACCAGGGTGGCGGCCGCGGTGGCCAGGGAGGCTCCGCAGCGGGTGGTGCACCTGGTGGCGCTGGCCGGGGTGGCGGTCGACGAGGAGGTGTCCGGGGCGGTGGCGGAGGCCCTCGGCGCGCCGGATCCGGCCGGGATGGCCGCCGCGCTCGGCCCCGGCCCGGCGCTGCTGGTGCTGGACAACTGCGAGCACGTGGTGCGCGGCGTGGCCGAGCTGGTGCACGGCCTGGTCGCCGCGAGCCGGGAGCTGCGGGTGCTCACCACCAGCCGGACGCCGCTCGGCATCTCCGCCGAATCCGTCTATCTGCTGCCGGAGTTGGACACCGCGAGCACCATCGAGTTGTTCACCCGGCGGGCCCGCGCGGCCCGGCCCGACGTGGAGCTGCCACCCGGCCCGGTCGCCGGACTCTGCGCTCGGCTGGACGGGCTGCCGCTCGCCGTCGAACTGGCCGCGGCGCGGGTGCGGGTGATGTCGGTGGCCGAGATCGCCGCCCGGCTGGCGGACCGCTTCGGCCTGCTGCGCGGCGGGCCCCGGGACGCTCCGCAGCGCCACCGCACCCTGCAGGCGGTGGTCGACTGGAGCTGGAACCTGCTCGCACCGGACGGCCGGGCGGCACTGCGTGCGCTGTCCGTCTTTCCCGGCGGCTTCACCGTCGAGGCCGCCGAAGTGCTCCTGGACGGACACCTGCCGGACGGCGGCGACGCCCTGGCGGTGCTGGAGGACCTGGTGGACCAGTCGCTCCTGCGGCTGACCGACACCCCGACCGGCGGCCGGTTCCGGATGCTGGAGACCGTCCGAGAGTTCGGCGTCGCGCAGCGTGCCGCGGCCGGGGAGGAGGAGGTGGTCACCCGCCGGTTCCTCTCCTGGGCAAGGGAGTTCGGCCTCGCCCGGCACGACTGCCCGTTCGGCCCGGAGGCCACCGCGGCGTGGCGGCTGATCCGGGCCGACCAGGAGAACCTGACCCGCGCGCTCCGACTGGCCCTCGCCGCCGGGGACTCGGACACCGTCGCCGCCACCGCGGCCGTGCTCGCCGCCCTGTGGACCACGGAGGGCAACCACGTCCGGCTGTCTTCCCTGGCCGAGGAGGCCGGCGGACCGGTGTCCAGGCTGCGTCCCGGCCACGAACTGCGGGAGCCGGTAAGGACGTTGACCGCGCTGAGCGCCGTCAACACCCTGCTCACCGCCAGCGGTGTTGTCACCCCCGGGGTCGGCGCGCTGCGGCTGCTCGCGGCGCTGCGCCGACTGCCGCCGGCCGCGCCGGACACCCCGGTGCGGGCGATCGCCGCCGTCCTGGCGGCCGTCCCCGACCCACTGGGCTCGGACGGAACGGCACTGGAGGCCCTGCGCGCCGATCCGGCGCCGCTGGCGGCGGCCGTCGCCGAGGCGGCGCTGGGCTACCGCTGGGAGGGCCGGCAGCAGGTGGAGCGGGCGATCGCCTCGACCCGGCGCACCCTCGCGGTGTTCGACCCGCTACCGGTGCCCTGGCTGCGGGTGTTCGCCCTCGCCCGACTCGGCGAGCTGCACCTGCTGGGCGAGCAGGGTGAGCAGGCGGTGCCGCTGCTGCGGGAGGCGATCCGGACGCTGGACGAACTCGGCGACTGGAACGACATGCTGGGCCTGCGCTGGGGCCTGGCGATCGGCAGTCTGCAGGCGGGGGACCTGGACGGCGCGGAGTACTGGCTGGCACTGGCAGTGCGCCACCGCCCGGAGGACGCCGTCGACCTGCTCTCCCCGGAGCTGGGGGTACGGGCCGAACTCGCCCTCGCCCGGGGCGAGAGGGAGCCGGGGCTCGCGTTGTGGCGGCGGGCCACCGCGCTGCTCGCCGGAGCCGTGGACCCGCTCGCCGACCCGCTCGCCGACCCGCTCACCGACCGCTCCTGGGCGCTGGAACTGGAAGCGGCCTGCGTGGCCGCACACGCCCGGCACGGGCGGCTCGACCGGGTGGCGCCACTGGCCGCCGCGCTGCGGGTCGAGCTGGTCGGGCTGCTGGAGCGGCGGGCGGCTCCGCCGGCCGGCCCGCTCGCCGGGACGCTGCTGCTGGCGCTCGGCCTGGCCGCCCTCGACGACGCGGCCCGGACCGGCGATCCCGCGCGCATCGGGGCCGGGGTGCGGATGGTGGCGCTGAGCGAACGGTTCGGCTGCTCGCGCAGCTTCCAGCCGACGATGGGCTCGGCCGCCGCCCGCCGGGACGCCGAACGGGCCGATCCGGCGGGGTACGAGCGGGCGGTCGCCGGGTACGCGCCGCTGGACCGGGCCGGGCTGGTGGCCGAGGCGCTCGCCTCGGCCCGGGCCTGACCGGCCCGCGGTCGCGGGAGCGCGGAGTTCACAGCCGGATCGGCGCGGAGTTCACAGGCGGATCGGCAGGGCCAGCAGGTGGAAGCCGTCACCCGGCCAGTGGCCGAACTCCAGCTCCTCCCGGCGGACCGCGAGCGCGGCGTCGGGCCGCTGGACCAGCACCTGGTCCAGCACCACGGAGGTGACCAGCCGGCCGAGCGCGGCGCCCAGGCAGTAGTGGGCGCCGTGGCCGAACGCGAGGTGGCCGTCCCCGCGCCCGAACTCCCTGGCGATGTCCAGGCGTTCGGGCGCCTCGCCGTACTCCCGGGGGTCGTGGTCGGCGGCGAGCAGGGCGACGGTGACCGGATCGCCGGTGCGCAGCGCCGTCCCGGCGAACTCGAAGTCCTCGGTGGCGTAGAGGGTGGCGCCGATCCGCACCAGGGTGACGTAGCGCAGCAGTTCGGGGACGGCCCGCCCCAGCAGCTCGGGCTCGTCGCGCAGCCGGGCCAGCTGGTCCGGGTGGTCGAAGAGGGCGAGCAGGCCGTGGGCGAGGAAGAGTGCGGGCGGGGTGATGCCGGTGTTGATCAGCAGGACCACGATGGACACCAGGTCGTCCTCGTCGAGGGGCTGCTCGCCCTCGCGGGTGCCGTGGACGAGGGTGGAGATCAGGTCCTCGGTGGGGTGGGCGCGGCGGCGGGCGATCAGCTCCTTGACGTAGTCGACGATGCCGACCAGGCCGTCCACCATCCCGGTGCCGTCACCGTAGGCGAGGTCGCGGATCCAGTCGCAGACCCGGGTGCGGTCCTCGGTCTCCACTCCGACCAGCTCGCAGATCACGTGGGTGCTCAGCGGGTAGGCGAACTCGCCCAGCAGGTCGGCCGGCCGGTCGCGCCCGGCGAGTTCGGTGAGCAGCTCGGCGGTCGTGCGCTCGGTGAACTCGCGCAGGGCGGCGATCCGCCGGGCGGTGAAGGCGCGGGTGAGCGGGGCCCGGCGGCGGGCGTGCTCCTCGCCGTCGAACAGCGCGAGGTGGCCGGAGAGGTACTTGGCGTACTCGGGGGGAAAGGCGTCGAAGGCGGCGGCCTGCAGTTCGTCCTGCGGGTCGGACTCGGCCCGGACGGTGGCGATGGCGGTGCGGTCCCGGACCAGGCGGGGTTCGGTGAGCGCGGCCTTGACGTCCGGGTGGCGGGTGACCAGCCGGACCGGGGTCTCCAGGCCGGGCAGTACGACCCGGGGCAGCTCGTCCTGCTCGCGGAAGGCGGCGTAGGCGCCGACCGGGTCCTCGATCTGCTCGGGGGTCAGGTGCACGGGGGTGGTGGTCATGTCGGGCCTCTCTCCGGTGGGTCGGGCTGTCCGCGGTCCCTTTGCGGTCTCTTTGCGACGGTCATGAGTGTGCCGGGGCGTGCTCTCAACGCGCTCTCGACGCGGTTTCAGGGCGGTTTCAGGGCGGCTTCAGGTCCGCCGGGCACTCGGCGGAGGCTGAATTGAACGCGTTCAATTAGTCGGCTAGGCTCGAAGCGGAAAGTGAGGGGGAACTCATGAAGATCGTCATCCCCGGCGGCTCCGGCACGCTCGGGCACCTACTCGACCGCACCCTGACGGCCGCCGGCCACCAGGTCGTGGTGCTCAGCCGACGGCCCGCCGGGCCCCGCCAGGTCGGCTGGGACGGCCACACCCAGGGCGCCTGGGCGGCGGAGATCGACGGCAGCGACGTCGTCGTCAACCTGGCCGGGCGTAGCGTCAACTGCCGCTACACGGAGCAGAACCAGCGGTCCATGATGGATTCCCGGGTGCACTCCGCCCGGGCCGTCGGCCAGGCCATCGCCGCCGCCCGCAGGCCGCCCGCCGTCTGGCTGCAGATGAGCACCGCCACCGTCTACGCCCACCGCCACGACGCGCCCAACGACGAACTGGACGGCCGGATCGGCGGTGACGAGCCCGACGCCCCGGCCTCCTGGCGGTACAGCGTCGACATCGCCCGGGCCTGGGAGGGCGCCCAAGCCGAGGCCGACACCCCGGACACCCGCCGCCTCGCGCTGCGCACCGCCGTCGTGCTCGGCCCCGAACGCGGCGGTGCCCTCGACTCGCTGTCCTGGCTGGCCCGGCTCGGCGTCGGCGGGCCGATCGCGGGCGGCGCGCAGTACGTGTCCTGGATCCACGAGCGGGACTTCGCCCGCGCCGTCGCGTTCCTGATCGAACACCAGGAGCTGAGCGGCCCGGTCAACCTCGCGGCCCCGAACCCGCTGCCCCAGCGGGAGTTCATGCGCGAACTGCGGGCCTGCTGGGGCATGCCGCTGGCCCTGCCCGCGACCCGCTGGATGGCCGAACTGGGGGCGTTCGCGCTCCGCTCGGAGAGCGAGCTGCTGCTGAAGAGCCGCCGGGTGGTGCCCGGCCGGCTGCGGGCGGCGGGCTTCGCCTTCGAGTACCCGGACTGGCCACCGGCCGCGCATGACCTGGTGCGTCGCCTGCGCGGGCGGTAGCGGTCGGCCCGGATCACCGACTGCGGGCCGAGGAGCGTCACGGGGCTGTCACAGCCGGGCGCCGGAGCTTGCCCGGAGTGGGACCGGGACGGGACGGTGGGGGCGGTCTCGGGGGAGGGGCGCGGGAATGCGCACGGTGCGGTTGGCGTCGATGCAGCTGCGGAGCGATCGGGCCGGTGTCGGCTTCGTGGTGGCGGTCGGTACGGGGACCGCCCTGGCCGGCAGCGAGGCCATCGACCCCCTGGGGGCCCTCCTCCTGCGCCACGCCGCGCTGAGCGACCGGGTGTTCCTGCGGGACGGGGACGGTCTGGCCCTGGCGATCGCCCTGCGGGCGGCGGAGCAGTTGGTCGAGCACGACCGGGTCACCGTGAAGGGCGACCAGCGCCACTACGTGCGCCGGCAGTACCTGAGCTGGCGCGCCCTCAATCCATAGGGCGAGCGGGGCGGCCAGTAGCGGGCGGGGCGGCGAGCAGGTGGTCCAGCACCCGGCCGAACACCAGCCGCCCGGCCGCCGCCACCAGCGGGTCGAACAGCCGGGGCAGGCCGGTGATCCGCAGCTCCTCGGCCCAGACCACCGCGCTGCCCGCACCCACCGGGCGGACGGTCAGTTCGGCGCCGCCGCGCACCACCCGGCCGCGCTTGGCCAGCCGGCACCGGGTGGGGGCGGCCAGCTCGACCAGCTCCATCGGATCGTCGAAGCACAGCGGCCCGAGGGCCGTGCGGGCCAGGATGACGTCCCCCTGCCGCCGCCCGGTGCCGTGCACCACGGTCACCCGGGTGAACGGCACCCGGTCGCCGTGCCGGGGCCAGGCGGTGAGCCGGGCCCAGCAGTCGGCGGGCGGCAGCGGGGTGCGGCGGGTCAGGACGAAACGGGCCATGCCGCAGCCTAACCAGGCGGGCCGTGCCGCCGCCCAACCCGCCGGACAGGGCTTAGTGACGCGAGCCGATGCCGTCCGGGGTCGGCCGACCGCGCCGGTCGGCCAGGGCGGCCGGCGCCGGCAGGTGCTCCCGGTGGTCCGGCGGGTAGAACTGCCGGGCCCAGTGCCGCATGGCGCCGATCGGTCCGTCGCCGGCGGCGAGCCGCGGCCGGGAGAGGTACCTCTTGGTGGACCAGATCGGGAAGTCGTCCGCGGTGAACTCGGTGCTGCGGCGGAAGATCGGACCGGCCAGCAGCCTGGTCACCGTACGGCTGACCGCTCGGGCGACCACCGGCGGCAGACCGGCCGGTTCCGCGAGGGCGAAGCGGCCGGCCTGGCGCAGCTGCATCCGGGCGGGGGAGACCTGGGTGGCCATCACCAGCGAGCAGATCTGCAGGCCGAGCGAGCGGGTGTGGATGTCGGTGTGCAGCGCCGCGAGGCCGTAGCCGTCCACCTCGACCTCCACCTCGCGCATCCCGACCAGCGGGAACTTCTCCCGCACCAGCATCGTGAGGTGGAAGCGCGGCCCGTCGAACTCGACCGGGCCCGCCAACTCGCCCTGCGGCCAGCCGTGCAGGGTGATGAAGTGGCCCAGGTCGAAGGAGTTCTCCATGACGTCCTGGGCGTAGCCGGGCATCTCGACGGAGGTGTGGCGCAGCGGCTGGTCCGCCAGCACGTGCCAGGCGGGGATCTCCCAGTCCGGCTCCCGGCCGTCGTGGTGGCGCCAGACGAAGACCGCCCCGTTCACCTCGCGCACCGGCAGCGGGGACAGCTCGGCCTTGGGCGGCGGGGTGCCGTAGCCGGTCCGTACGCAGCGGCCGTCGGGGTCGAAGGCGAACCGGTGGAAGGGGCAGACCAGGTCGCCGCCCTGGACCTCGGCGAGCCCGAGGTGGGCGCCCAGGTGCGGGCAGTACGGGCGGACGGCGCGCAGCCGGCCGTCCCGCAGCCGGTACAGCACCACGTCCTCGCCGGCCAGTTGGCGGGTGAGCACCGTGCCGGGCGCGAGTTCGGCGGAGAACGCGAGCGCGGCCCAGCCGTCGGGGTAGGGCAGGGCCGGTGGCAGTGCGACGTCGCCCGGGGTCGGGCGGGAGCTGACGGGATGGACGTGCTGGTGGGACACGCGGTTGGGCCCTCCTGTCGGTCTGCCCGGCGCCGTCCTGCCAGGCGTTCGGCGTCCGAACAGAGTGGATTTCAGATGCTAGTCATGGATTGAGGCCTTTTGCGTGGTCAATCTCCTTGAGGCGGTATAGGTCTGATGATCAGTCGGATCGGCTGGATGTCCGCGCTCGAGTCAAAGCTTGGTAAAGTCAGGCTCGACCCCTGGATGTGCCATTGCACATGTCACATCATGCTCCCCATGAGAAAAGCCATCGCCCTCCTCGCGGCCGCCGCAGCCGTGGCCACCCTCGGCGGGATCGTCGGCCCGGCCTCCGCCACCGAGCCCGACGCCCCCGACCTGGCCGACACCGGCCAGGGCAAGCTGGTCTGGAGCTCGTGCAACGACGCCACGACCCCGGCGCTCCAGTGCGCCATGCTCGACGTGCCGGTGGACTACGCGGACCCGCACGGCCGCACGATCAAGATCAAGCTCAACCGGCTGCCCGCCACCGCCCCCAGGGACAAGCAGCAGGGCCCGATCCTGCTCAACCCCGGCGGCCCCGGCGACTCCGGGCTCTGGATGCCCGCCTACATCTCCGGAAGCATCCCGGCGGACGTCGCCTCCACCTACGACTGGATCGGCTTCGACCCGCGCGGCACCAACGGCAGCGACCCCCATGTCATCTGCGACGCCCACTACTTCGACGCCGAGCGCCCCGACTACCAGTTGAGTCAGGGGACTTCGAAGGCCTGGCTGAAGAAGGCGGCCGGCTACGCCGCCGACTGCGCGGCCGACTGGTCCTGGCTGCTGCCGCACATGACCACCGTCGAAAACGCCCGCGACCTGGACAGCATCCGCCGGGCCCTCGGCGTACCGAAGATCAACTACTACGGCGGCTCCTGGGGCACCTCGCTCGGCTCGACCTACGGCCAGCTCTTCCCCTCGCACGTGCGCCGGATGGTGCTGGACAGCATCGTCGGCCCGACCATCAGCTGGTACGACCACAACGTGCTGCAGGACCAGGAACACCAGCGCCGCTTCGACGCCTTCACCGCCTGGGCCGCCAAGGCCGACTCCGTCTACCACCTGGGCACCGACGCCGCGTCCGTGGCGAAGGCCTACCAGCAGGTCGAGGACGCGCTGCGCAAGGACCCGGTCGATGCCGCCCCGGCACCCGGGAAGGTCGGCCCCGCCGAGTTCGAGGACACCTTCTACGGCGGCGGCTACAACTTCCTGCGCTGGCCCCGGATGGCCACCGTGCTCTCCGCCTACCTCACCCAGCACGACACCCGGCCGCTGAACATCGCCTACAACAAGTACGCGGCCCCCGGCGCCGATGACGGCGCCTTCCCGGCGTACAACGCCGCCCAGTGCACCGAGAACGCCTGGCCGCGCGACTGGGAGCACTGGAAGAAGGACCAGGCCAAGGTCAACGCCACCGCGCCCTTCTACACCTATAACAACATGTGGTACAACGCCGCCTGCATGTTCTGGCCCTACCAGGGCAACCCGGCGGGCCGGCTGAAGATCACTGGCAAGAACCTGCCCCCGGTCCTGCTCTTCCAGTCCACCGAGGACGCCGCCACCCCGTACCAGGGCGGCCTCGCCATGCACGACGCGCTGCCGAGCTCCAAGCTCGTGGTCCAGAACGGCGGCAGCTTCCACGAGATCCTGTTCCACGGCAACGCCTGCCTGGACGACACCTTCACCGCCTACCTGCGCGACGGCAGCCTGCCCCAGGGCAAGGGGCGCATCGCCAAGACCTGCGCCCCCGAGGACGACCCGGCGCCGGTGTACGTCACCCCGCCGCCCGCCACCAGCAAGGCGCTCACGGCCGCCCAGGCCGCCCCGCTCGCGCCCACCGACCCCGAGGCCGTCCGGGGAGTGCTGCGCTAGACCCGCCTCAGGAGTCCCTTGACGCGGTGACGGCGCTGAGCGGCGCAGCCAGCGACTCCAGGCTGCGCCGCTCCGCCGGTACGCCGATCGCCGCCTCCACCAGGCCGGCGGCCGTCATCAGCGCCGCGCCGATGCAGAAGGCGAGCGTGGTGTCGGACACCTCGCCGCTGCTCACCAGGCCGTTGAAGAGCAGCGGGCCGCTGATGCCGCCGACGGCCGTGCCGATCGCGTAGAAGAAGGCGATGGACAGCGCCCTGGTCTCCAGCGGGAAGATCTCGCTGACCGTCAGGTAGGCCGCGCTGGCCCCGGCCGAGGCGAGGAACAGCACGGCCGTCCAGCAGCCCGTCATGGAGGCGGCGGAGAGCGAGCCGCGCTGGAAGAGCGCGGCGGTGGCGAAGAGCAGCAGGCCGGACCCGATGTACGTGCCGGCGATCATCGGCTTGCGGCCCAGCGAGTCGAAGAGGTGGCCGAGGAGCAGCGGGCCGAGGAAGTTGCCGACCGCGATCACCGCGAAGTAGTAGCCGGTGTCGCCCTCCGGCACGGCGAAGTAGGTGGTCAGGATGGTCGCGTAACCGAAGGTCACCGCGTTGTAGAGGAAGGCCTGGCCGATGAAGAGCGCCAGGCCGAGCGTGGTGCGGCGGGGGTAGCGGGCGATCACCGTGCGCAGGATCACGCCGAAGCCGAGCGGCGCGCGCTCGCGGATCAGGATCGGCTCCCCGGTGACCGGAGGCAGCGGCCGGCCGGTCTCCCGTTCGATGGCCTGCTCCGCCTCGGCCACCACCTGCTCGGCCTCCGGCGCCCGCCCATGGGTGAACAGCCAGCGCGGGCTTTCCGGGACGTGCCGGCGCACCAGCAGGATCACCAGCCCCAGCACCACGCCGATGCCGAAGGCGAGCCGCCAGCCGAGGTCCGTCGCGAACAGCGAGGTGTTGAGCAGAGCGATCGAGGCGAAGGCGCCGACCGCGGCACCGACCCAGAAGCTGCCGTTGATGATCAGGTCGACCCGGCCGCGCACCCGGGCCGGGATCAGCTCGTCGATCGCCGAGTTGATCGCCGCGTACTCGCCGCCGATCCCGAAGCCGGTGAAGAAGCGGCACAGGAAGAAGAACCAGGCCGTCCAGGACAGCGAGGTGACGGCGGTGGCGGCCAGGTAGACGGCGAGGGTGACCATGAACAGCTTCTTGCGACCGAGCCGGTCGGTCAGCCACCCGAAGAACAGCGCCCCGGTGCAGGCGCCGGCCACGTAGACGGCGGCGGCGACGGTGGTCACCTGACTGGTGGTGATCGAGATGCCGCTGCCGTCCTGGGCCAGCCGGCCCGCCATGTTGCCGACGATCGTCACCTCCAGGCCGTCCAGGATCCAGACGGTGCCCAGGCCGATCACGATCCGCCAGTGCCAGTGGGACCAGGGCAGCCGGTCCAGCCGGGCGGGCACGTCGGTGGCGATCACCCCGGGCTGGGTCTCCTGGTGATGGGGAGGGGCGGGCTTCGCCGGATCGGTCATCACGGGCCTCCTTCGTCGGGTGGCATCCCGGTGGTCACTTTCGGGTGAACGGTGGCTGTTCCTCCGTCATGATGCCCCGGTGGCGGTCGGGCCGCCGCCCGGGCGGGGTCAGGGGGACAGGCAGAGAATCCCGGCGGCGACCACGAACGGGAAGGCCGTCAGCACGGCGGCGAGGCCGGTGCGGACCGGCCCGCGACGCTTCCAGCCCGCGAGCATCAGCAGCACGCCGGCCGGCAGGAAGGCGACCAGGAACGGCAGGACCAGCAGGAGGAACGGCACCCGGTGGGCGTGGTCAGTGGACGGGGCCGTTGGCCGGTGGGCGTGGTCAGCGGGGCGGGAAGAGAATCGCGAAGCCGGTCACGGCGGGGATGATCAGCAGCAGGGCGGCGAGCGTCCCGCGGGCCAGGGCGCCGTTCTTCCAGCCCGCGAGCAGCAGCAGGGGGCCGGCCGGGAACAGGATGAGGACGAACGGCAGCGGGATCAGCAGGTAGGGGGCGGCGAGAACGATCTGGATGCCGAGCACCACCACGCCGACGGTCAGGCAGGTGCGGCGGAACCTCAGCGGGTCCGCGATCACGAGCGGCAGGGCGTTGAGCGCCAGGCACAGGCCCCAGAGGGTGATGAGCCACCAGGCCGCGGTGAAGCCGACCAGCATCCAGGGCTGCACCCAGGTGGCGAGTGCGAACAACGCGATCAGCCACGGCCGATCGGTTCGGAAGGCGAAGAGGCGTCCTGTCATCCGGTCCCCCCGGGATCTTTGAACGGGTTCAAACTGAACGCGTTCAAAGCTACGCGCGGTGGTGGGCCGTCGGCAAATCCGTCGATCCGGGCCGCCCGGCGACGCCGGGTCGGGTGCATGCGCGAGCGTCGCCCGGATGCCTCCATCGGGACGTGGGTGGCGGCGAACATGCTTCGTACGGCGTTGTGCACGGGCCGGTACCGACCTGCTCGGCGACGAATCGACCGGCGTCGGACTCTCCGCTTCCGGACGCCCGTGAGCCGCCCGGTGCGCCTGGGTGTGCGCCGGTGCGCCGGTCCGGTGCCTGCGCTCAAGTCACTTGGTGAGACACCGAGTTGGCGCTTTGCGGCGGCGTGGTGGAGCATGGGCGGAGCCCGGTCTGTTGCGGCGCGCTTGCGCCCGGCCGGGGCGGCACGCGTACGGCGAGAGGAGGCGGTTCCCGTGGATTCGGTGGCACGTCCGTTTCTGGTCCGGGGGAGGGCGGTTCCGCTGGCCAGGTACCTGGCGGAGGAGGAGATCGAGGGCCTGGTGGCATGCTCGTGCATCGGCAACGAGGTCACCATCGACCTCGCCGACACCCGGATCATGGTGAGCCTGGCCGATGCCGGCGACCGGGTGGGGCTCACCTTCCACATGGTCCAGGACGGCCCGGCCAAGGCCCGCTCCTGGACGCGCCGGCTGCCGGGCGACACGGAGCCGAGGGAGCTCGCGGCGCGCATCGCCCGGGACGTCCGGACCCTGGAGCGCGAACTGGCCCCGCTGCGCCGCCGCCCCCCGGAGGCCCGGCAATGGCGCCGGCCGGTCACCTGACCGCACCCGCCAGGCCCCCGACGTAACCTCCTCGGGCGAGTGGATCCGGCGGCCCGGGCCCGACGGCGGTCCGCCGTCGGGCCCGGTGCCGGATCTGACGGCACCCGTTAGCGGGTCACCTGCCAGGACAGCTTGCCCGTCAACTCGGCGCGCAGCGCCGGATCCGCCACCGCCGGGGTCGGGTCGGTGGCGACGGCGGTGAGCAGGTGCGGGCGCGAGCGCGGGCCGGTGAGGTGGAGTGCGCCGAGGTCGAGGGCGGTGCGTCCGCGCAGTCGAGGCTGCTCGCGTCCGTCCAGGTACCAGCGCAGTTCGGTGCCGGGCACCGGCAGGTCGACGAGGAGCTGCTCGGCGGTGGTGAGCCAACTTCCGCTGGGGGTGGGGCTGGTGAGCGGGGTGGCGTGCCGGTAGAAGCCGGCGATCATCGCCTCCCGGCCGGGCAGGTTGAACTCGCGCCCGAGCGAGCGCATGATCGAGTTCTCGGTCGGTCGGTAGAGCCCCGTCGGGTAGTAGCCGCCGCCCTCGTAGCTGCCGACCGTCCCGCCGTCGGGCGAGGACTGGCCGAGCCAGCGGGCCCACTTGGTGCCCTGGTCGCGCATCCGCTCGGCGGTGAGCGTGCTGAGGTTGGCCTCGGGCGGCTCGGCGCCCTGGTAGGTGCCCTGGCCGTCGTAGGCGTACTCGTCGGCCAGTTTGCCCAGTGAGTGCCCGGTCTCGTGCACCGCTATCTGGCCGGACTTGGCGTTGCCGCCCGCGACGGTGGCGATGCCCTCGTAGCCGAGCGGGGACTTGATGTCGTTGTAGCCCGCGCCGCCGTACTTGGCGCTGTTGGCCACCACGATCACCAGGTCCGCCTGCGGGGCCTTGGCGGCGTAGCGGTCGACGGCCTTCTCGTCCAGGCAGAGCAGCCGTTCCACGCCGTCGCACCAGAAGTAGGAGCCGAGCGCGGTGTGCCGGACGGTGGCCTGGTCCGGGTCGCCGGTGACGCCTGACTCGGGCGAGACGGCGGACACCGCCCAGACGTTGAACAGCCGCTGGTAGTCGGCGTACGGCTCGACGGCGGTGATCTCGCGCCACTTCTCGGCGGCGTCGGTGCGGAACTTCCCCTGCTCCTGGGCGGAGTAGCCGTCGCCGATCACCACCACGTCCAGTTTGGCGGCCGGCTCCCCGTTGCGGACCAGGGCGGTGACCTCGCCGTCGCCGTCGGCGCCGGGTGCGCTGAGGCCGGCGGGCGGGGTGGCGAGGTAGGGGGAGGCGGCGGGCGCGGTGGCGCGGGAGATGGTGCCGTCCTCGGCGAAGGCCTCCACCTGGTGCCGGAGTCCGGCCGCCGGGGCGTTCCGGCCGTCCGGGGCCGGGGTGCCCCAGGCGGGGGCGGCGCCGAGGAGGGGCGCGGCGACGGCGGCGGTCAGCAGGGCGGCTGCGGTTCTGGTTCTGGCGCGCATGGAGGTCCTCCCGGTGGGCGGCGGATGTGGGCAGGTTCCTTCCCTTGTTCGAGACCTGACAACCGCTGCCTGCCCGCCCGGTCACCGCCCCTGGAGCGCCTCGGCCAGCACCAGGGCCTGCCCCTCGGTGATGCCGAGCGCGAGCGGCACTCGCCGGGGACTGTAGTCCGACGTGCAGACCGGGATCGGGCTCTCCGGGCCGAGCACCCACCGCGGCTCGTGCCGCGCCGGATCGCCCAGCAGCCGGGCGGCGAACTCCCCGGCGGTGTCCGGGCGGAACCCGACCGCCACCAGCGCCTCGGCCACCGCGGGCCGGGCCTGCGCCAGGGGCGTGTCGGCGTCGCCGAGCGCCGGGAGGAGCAGCAGCAGCCGCTGAGCCCGGTCCCGGAGGCCGTCCGCGCCCGGATCACCCTCGCTCCCCGCCAGGTTGACCAGCTCCGGCCAGGAGAGCCCGGGGGCGGAGCCGTGCGGGCCGAACTGCCCGAGGAAGCCGTACCGGCCCCAGTCGGGGTGTTGGACGAAGAAGTCGACGAGGCTCTCGTCCTCGAAGCTCTGGTACGTGACGCAGGCGGTGTGCCCGTACCGGAACGGCGCCCGGAACAGCAGCGGGGGCGCCTCGGCGTCGAAGAGCCGCGCCATCATGGCGTCGTAGGCCTCCTGCGGCACGCCGTAGGCCTCCGGCTCGTCCACGTCGTGATGCAGGATCAGGAGCAGGTGGGCGAACCAGAAGACGGGGTCGGCGGCCAGCTCCTCGCTCGGGACCGGCTCGGCCTCCTCGTCGTAGGCTTCAGCGGCTTCGGGCGGGTGTGGCACGGTGGTCATGCGAGGAGCGTAGTGCCGGGGTCGGACAGCACCGCGGTGCGGGGTCAGAAGTGCTCGAACGTGCTGCGGGTGATGGCGGCCACGATCAGCCAGCAGAGGACGGAGATCGGCAGGGTGACGAACAGTGGCCACTGGAAACCGATCAGCAGCATGGAGCCGATGAGGGTGACGATCGACGCGCCGACGGCGTAGGCCACAGCCAGCCCCGCCATGAACTCCAGGTCGGCCAACCCGCCGGTGACCATCATGATCATCCCGAATCCGATCATCGCGCTGAACCCGGCGATCGTCAGGTACGGGATGTTCGCGGGCTGGGAGCGGTGTCCGTGGTAGCTGAGCTCGAACACCTTGCCGTGCAGGATCTTCAGGTCCACGTCGGTGCCGACCGTCACGTCGTTGTAGAAGGCCTTGCCAACGGAGTAGCGGCCGGTGGGCGCCGTCTCGCGGGACACCGTCAGCACGTAGTCGGTCGAGTCGGAGTCGGCCTCCTCTTCCTTCTTCTTCACCCGGCCGCTCTCCAGCGTCGCGCAGTCCGCGCCCGGTTTCGCGTCCGCGGCGCAGACCGGGGTGGCGCGGTAGGCGCGGGTCTCCTCGAAGGTGCCGATGAACCGGACGAAGCCGAGGATCGTCAGGCCGAGGCCGAGCACGACGAGCACGGCCGGGATGACGGTCCGGAGCAGCTCGCCGAGGCTGCGCCTCGGCTTCGGTTTCGGCTTCGGTTTGGGCTGCGGGGTCGGGAGTTCGGGCCGGGGCTCGGGCTCCGGCTTGGCGTCCTGGATGGGGACGGAGTCCTCAGGCATCGTCACCCTCCGGTGCCGTCCGTACCGTCCGTACCGTGTGTACCGTCCGTGCTGTCCGTGCTGTCCGTGCTGTCCGTGTCGTCCGCGCGTTCATCGGCATGCCCCCCACCGGTCGTACCCTCTCCGCCAGCTCCGTCCGCACCCGGCTGTGAGCAGGCCGCCCGGCGGACCGCCCGGCGGACCGTTCGCATCCGGGCGCAGACGGGATCATGCCAGGGAACGGCGGAGTGCGCGAGGAATTCCCCCTGGCCGGACCGTACTTGTAGGGCGGCGGTAGATCGGCGTGCCGCGGTGGGGCGGGGGTCTCACCACCGGGCGTGGCGGACCCTCAGTCGTCCCAGCCCGACCACCCCGGAGATCCGGATGACCGGGCCGCCCGGGCGTGCGGGCCGGCGGGGGCGGTAGCGCGGTTCCTTCAGGCCGACGTGCAGACCACCGAGGTCGACGACCGCGTCCCGGGGGACGGTGATGCTGACTCCGCCGGTGCCGAGCTGCAACTCGATCTCGACCACCGGGTGGTCGATGACCGCCCGGGAGAGGTCCAGGCGCACCCGGCCGAGCGCGGAGGCCACCGTGAGCCTCCGGGGGACCTCCCAGGCGCCGCGCCGCCGTACCCGCCCGCCGAGGGTGGCGCCGGTGATGGTGGCCGTGACCGGTGGGGGCGGCTCGGGGAGTCCGGTGAGCGATTCGGCGAGTTCGCCGTGGCCGGCGGCGGTGAGCGCCTGGTTCAGGCGGTCCTCGAACTCCCCGTGCGGGAGCAGCCCTTGGGCGTACGCCTCCTGCAGCCGCCGGACGGCGGTGTCACGCTCCTCGGCGGTGACGGGTGTGGGCCCGTCGGCTCCGGCCGTCATCACTCAACCCCTGGACTGAGTACGTTGTACGCGGTCATGGCGGCCAAGCTAGATTACTGGGTACCGTGTACGCAAGCAGAAGGACCAGACAGACCAGAAGGACCAGAAGGGCCGAGGGTGACCGAAGCCGAGTACGTGAACATCTGGATGCGGCCCGAGCGCCCCGCCCGCGGGCCCAAACCCGCCTACAGCCGCGCCAGGATCACCGAGGCCGCCGTCCGGATCGCCGACGCCGAAGGCCTGGAGGCCGCCACCATGCGGCGGATCGCCGCCGAGATCGGCGCCGGCGCGATGTCGCTCTACCGCTACGTCCCCAGTCGCGACGACCTGATCCAGCTGATGGCCGACCGGCTGATGGGCGAGATCGACGTCGAGGGCCTGCCCTCCGGCGACTGGCGCGCCGACCTCACCCGCTACGCCCACGGGCTGCGCGCCATGTGGCTGCGGCACCCGTGGATCGCCACCGTGCACCGTGCACTGCCCGGGTTCGGACCGAACCAACTTCGGCTGGTCGAAGGGGTGATGGGAGTCCTCGACGGCCACGTCCCGATCGACGAGAACCTCGGCCTGATGGCCCTCCTCAACGGCTACGTCGAGAGCGCCGCCCGCGACGAGGTCAGCTGGACCGAGGAGGTCCGCCGCAGTGGCCTGAGCGAGGCCGAGTGGCTGGCGCGCAGCTACCCGTACGTCCAACAGCTGCTGGACAGTGGGCAGTACCCGATCTTCGGCAGGATCGCGATGGAGGCGCGCCGGCCGCGGCTGAGCCGCGACGAGCAGTTCCAGCACGGGCTGGAGCGGGTCCTCGACTGCGTCGCCGCCGCCCTCCCGCCCGGCGAGCGCCGGCGCCCCGGCTGACGAACCGGCTTTCGGCCCTGCTGGCGCCCCGCTTTTGGCCCTGCTCTTGGCCCGGCTGGCGCCTCGGCGGACGGCCGGGGTCAGGACTGGTCCCAGGCCTCGATGGTGAGCCGTTCGTCGTCGGGGCAGGCGGCGATCCGGATCAGGTGCAGCTCCACCTGGTACGGCCGGGAGAACGGCCCGCGCCCCGCGCCGGGCACGGTGCCCTCGGCGAACAGCTGCCGGACGTGACGGGCCGTGGTGGCGTAGCGATTGGGGTAGCCGCCGTTCAGCAGCCGCTCCGCCCGCCCGGCCGCCACGAGCTCCTCCAGCCAGTCCAACCCTGCCACGCCGATCTCCCACTGACCGAGGAGCGTGGTCCGACGGGCCTCGGGGGTGGCCTGGTCGAACTCCTCGGGGGCCATCCTCGCCATGGTGATCCAGTAGCCGAGCATGTCCGGATTCCTTCCGTTGATCGCGGTCGGAGCCAGTCAACCACCTTGCGCTGCTGGGGCGTTGGCGTCGACAGATGGCGATGGCATCGGCGATGGCGGTGGCGGTGGTGTTGGCGCTCCAGGGTGCGTGGTCTCCTCCGGGGTCCGGGCGGGCGCGGGGGGGAGCGACAGGGCGTCGTCGCGCCCGGTGTTCTCCCCATGGCCGTCGAAGACCGACCGCCACGGTCCGTGCACCGAGCCGTCGGCCCACGGCCGGACCGGCTCCCCGCCGCTTCAGACGCCGCTCACCGCGACGGCGAGCCCCGCCAGCGCGGTGGTGGCGAGCAGGGCGACGGTGAGCAGCCGGGGAACTCGCGTCATGCGTCGAGTATGGCGCGGGAGCGCCGGGCCGACGGCGGCTGACGACCGGCGACTGGCGACCGGCGGTTGATGACCGGAGGCTGGCGAGTGACGGCCGTGGCGCGGGCGTCGCTTCGGCGGTCCGCGCCCCGGGCGGTGTGGGGTCTCACAGCCGCCGGGTGCGCAGCACGGCCGTCAGCATCGGCAGGGTGAAGCCGCCGTCCGCCGTCTCGGGCCGGCCCGAGAGGAACTCCCGGATCCGGCTCAGCGCGGCCGCCCGCTCCCCGTCCGGCATCACCAGTACCCCGGCGCGGGTGGCGAGGGTCGCGACCAGGGAGTCCGCGGTGCGCGGCTGCCCGTGCGGGAACACCTCCTGCTCCGCCCCGCCGAACCGGGCCGCTCCGCCGCCCTTCGGAAGGTGCGCGGCGGCGGTCTCGACACGCCAACTGTCTGGCGTGTCACGCGGCCCGACCGCCGCGGGCCCGCTCACCCGCGCCAGCTCGGCGACCCACCCCACCCGGTCGTCCAGGACGTTCCACAGCCCGGCCAGGACCCCGCCCGGCACCAGCACCCGGGCGAGTTCGGGCCCCGCGACCGCCATGTCGAACCAGTGCATGGCATTGCCGGCCAGCACGGCGTCGACGGACCCGTCCGGCAGCGGAACCACCTCGGCACTGCCCGCCAGGGCCCGGATGTCCGGCAACGCCCGGCGCAACTCGCCCAGCATCGCCGGATCCGGCTCCACCGCGATGACATCGGCCCCCAGTGCGACCAGTGCGGCCGTCAACTTGCCCGTCCCGGCGCCGAGATCGAGCACCCGGGGGCGGTGCGGGGCGCCGGGCACGGCCTCCAGAGCCCACCGCACGGCGGCGTGCGCGTAGTCCGGGCGGTGTTCGGCGTAGGCGGCCGCTGCGGCGCCGAAGGAAGATGCGTGGCGGTATCGCTGGTCCTGATCCGTGTGATCCATCCGGTCACGCTACCCGCGCCCGCGGCGCCTGGCGGGAGTTCCCACCACTTCGCCGACCTCTGCGGCCCCAACGTCGGGCTGACGCCGCCGACCCGCCGCGGGGTACTCGCCGGAACCGGCTCCACGCCCGGCGCAGGGTCAACAGGCCGCTGCGGGAGGGTGGTTGCCGAGCGGTGGGCCGCTGGATGAACGCCGCTTCAACGTTCGTCGTCGAACCTGGCCGCCGCACACCGTCGTTCGTAACATGACCGGTAACCGACAACGGAGGGGCTCTTATGAACCGCAGGACCGTGACCTGGCTCGGCGCCCCCGCGCTGGCCATGGGGATGCTGCTCGGCGCAGCCCCGGCGCACGCCGGCACCGGGGTGCAGGTCGACGGCGCGACCGTCTCCGGCGGCGCCGCGAGCACGGTGACCGTCACCATCGGGTACTCCTGCGATGCCGGCGGTTTCGTCAGGTCCGCGACCGTGACCGCCGAGGACCGGCGCTCCGGGGCCCTCGGCGCCGCCCGCTTCACCCCGAGCTGCACGGGCGCGACGGTGACCGCCGTCGTCCCGGTCACGAGCCTGAACCAGAACGGCTACGCCGCGGGCGATCCGGTGGCCGTCCGCGCCTCGTTGCTCGACGTGGACGACACCGAGGTGCTCGGGACCATCACTCAGGTCACCATCGGCAACGGGTAGGAGGGCGGGCGCCCTGGCGGTCACGCAGGGTGACCGGTGAGTCGATGATCGTCACGGGGCCCGGGTGCGAGCCGGAGCCCCGGTGCGGGCGTGCCGGGCGGGCGGACGGGGTACCCGAAGTGCATGGCAGTCTTCCGCAAACCGGGCCGCTTCACGCGGCCGGGCCGCCCGGATCCCAAGGCTCCGGGGGCCGAACCGGCGCCACCCGACACCGCCCTCGCCGATGATGCCGTCGCCCGGGCCGGTCCCGCGACGGAGGCGGGCCTGGCCGAGGGCCTGGCCGAGCTGGTCGAGGGAGCCGAGCGCCCGACCGGGGCCTGGCACGTCGCCGAGTACCACGCGGAGCGCGGCCGGGGCCGGGCGCTGGTGGCCGGCGCGGCTCGGCGGCTGGGCAGCGGCGGCCGGCTCGTGGCCAAGGGCGCGGTGCTCGGGGGCAAGGCGCTCGCCGAGCAACTGATCCGGACGGCACCGCGGATTCCGGTCCGCGACCTGGCTACCCTCCGTGCCCAGCACCCGGACGCCGCCGACCCCGAAGGCCTGGCCGACCTGCTGGTCGCCGGGGCCACCCGGGCCTCCGCCGCGCTCGGCGCGGGCGTCGGCGCGGCGGCCATGCTGCCGGTGCCGCCCGCGATGCCGGTGGAGATCGCGGCCGAGACGCTCGCGGTGGCAGCCGTGGAGGTGAAGCTGATCGCCGAGCTGCACGAGGTCTACGGCGTCCCGGCACAGGGCAGCGCGACCCAGCGGGCCGGGGCCTACCTGGGCGCCTGGGCGAACCGCCGGGGGATCGACGCGATGCTGCTGGCCCGCCCGGCCGGTTTCGCGGCGCTCGCCCTGGGCGCGGAGGTGCGCCAGCAAGTACGCCGCCGACTCACCCGCAGCTGGATGCGCCGGTTGCCGTCCGTGACCCCGCTGCTCCTGGGCGCGGGCATCGGCGCGACCGTCAACCGGCGGGACACCCGGCGGCTCGCCGGGCAGGTCCGCGACGACCTGCGCTCGCGCCGGCCGACGAACAGCGGCTACTGGGCCGCGGCCGGGCCGGCGATCGAGGGCGAGGTCATCCCGTAGCCACTGCCGAGCGAACGGCGTCGAACCCTCACTGAACCGCCCGGCGCGGCGGAGGCCGCATGCCGAGCCACTGCTCGGCGTCCCAGGCCTCGAACCGCTCCACTTCGGTGAAGCCCAGCTTCGCCGCGAGACGCATCGAACTGACGTTGGCCGTCTGGGTGGTGAGCACCACCGGCTCGCCGGGAAGCGCGCCGGCGAGCCAGCCGAGCGCCGCCGCGCACGCCTCGGCGGCGTAACCGAACCCCCAGGCCTGCGGCAGGAACAGGTAGCCGAGATCGGCCCTCCCGGCGGCAGCCGGGCGACTGTGCCCGGTTGCCCTCCTGAGCAGCACCTGGCCGATCATCGCCCCGTCGAGATCCACCACGAAGCTCCCCGGCCACCGCTCGGGCACTCCGGGCATCTCGCGCTCCAGTTCGTCGCGGGGACGGGGTCCGCCGAGGTAGGCGTGCACCTCCGGCGAGGCGTGCAACTCGATGAACGCCGTACGGTCCCGGGCCTCGGGCTCACGGAGCACGAGCCTCGCGGTCCTGATCGGCTCGGGTGGCCAGGCGACGGGGTGGAGAGCGTCCATCTGCGCACAGTAACAGGCGGTCAGGTCGCTTGAACTGGAGGGGGATTGGCAGCAATCCGCGAAATAGCCGCTGTTGTTGTGGGGGTTGTAGGTGTGCTGGGTGTGGGAGAGGACGTCGGGGCTGGTCCAGTGGCGGGTGAGCGCCAGGTCGTACCTCATGGCCGCCTTCTGCACGGCCTCGCCGACGGACCCTGCCGGACGTCGGCCACACACGATCAGGCCTTTCACGGATCGACGAGCGGGTGGCAGGGTCCGGCGGTTGATCCGGCAGCGGTGTCGGACGCGGGTGGGATGCTGTCGGCCGCGTGTTCTCCTCGGATCGGAGCTTTCTGGTGATGGGTGTCGATTTTGATGCCGCTTGGTGTGCGACGGACCTCGGCGACTACCGCCCCTGTCGCTATACCTATGAGCGATATCCGTGTGACACGTTGCCACCTCTGGACGAGACGCGGTTCACCGGGGAATTCCAGTGGTTGGGAGATCCGGGCGAGTTCCTTGCCGACCAGGCCGCGAAGTTGCGGCGGGTGGAGGAGAGACTCGCTGCCGAGGGGTTGGCGCTGCCCGAGGACTTCGTCACCTTCGAAGTGTCGTCGAATCTGCGGGGAGCGCTGGACTCGGTGTCGGTGACTGGTTGCTGGAGCAGCCTCTCCGAGCCGCTGCCCAGTCCTGTCGAGCCGGGCGCGTTCTTGGTCCGCTTCTTCCGCGATCAGCAGGACTGTGTTCTCTGGTATCTCTACTTGCGCGCGTCCGGCGAGGTGTTCGTGGTCAACTCCCACCTTGACTACGAGCATGAGTACGAGGCGCGGGAATCGGATGAGTTCCAGCCCGAGAGTGATTTGAGTGATCATTCCAGTCAGAGGGCCGCGATCCTGTGGTGTGCTCCCTCGTTCGAGTATTTCGCCTACCGATTCTGGATTGAGAACCGACTCTGGCGCGTCGTCAACGGCGAGGGTGATACGCCTCTTGACACCGGGATGCGACGTTATCTGGAGCATTACGGGGCCGGGTCGTCGCAGGGAGTGTGATGCCGTGCGACGCGCGGGCCCGCCGACCTCCGGCCGGTGGGCCCGGAGGTCGGCGATGAGCCGGGTGGCCCGGTCGGGAGCCCGCCGCCTTTCGCCGGTCAGTGTGGCCGCAGGCCGTCGAAGACCACCGCGAAGACGCGTTCGCGGGCCGGGGCGTCGTCCGCGAGGTGTTCCATCGTCGTGGTCGTACCGATCAGCAGGGCGACGACCTCCGGCGGGCCCAGTTCCGGGCGCACCGCCCCGGCGCGCTGCGCTGCGGCCAGCAGTTCGGCGAGCCGTGCCCGGATTCCCGCGCCGGCGTCCCGCAGGGCGGCGTGGGCGTCGACGCCGGCGGCGGCGAGTGCCCGGGCGAACTCGTTCTTGCCCGCGGACTGTTCGACCACCAGGCGGAAGCAGTCGAAGAACGCCTCGGCGGGCGCGGACTCGGCGCTCAGCTGCGCGGCTCGGGCGGCGATCGTGTCGAGCCTGCGCACCAGCACCGCTTCGAGCAGTGCCTCCTTGGTGGGGAAGTGCCGGAAGAGTGTGCCGACCCCGACGCCGGCGGCCCGGGCGATCTCCTCGGTCGGCACGCCGATGCCGCGGGTGGCGAACACCTGTGTGGCGGTGTCCAGCAGCCTGGCCCGGTTGCGGGCGGCGTCGGCCCGCAGCGGGCGTGCCTGGGTACCGCTCATCGCTCCCATCCTTTCCTGTCGGTGGCGGAGCCGCCCTGGACAACCGGAGTCGCTGGTCCGTATCGTCGAAAGCGGATTCGCTAGTCCGATTCTAGCGACGGATCCTTCGGGGGGTTGATCATGTCCGATGTGCTGTCACCTCGTGAGGTCTTCACGAAGCTGCTCGACGGTATCGGCGCGGGGCGGTTCGCGGAGCTCGCGGACCTCTACGCCGAGGACGCCGTGGTGGAGATCGTGTTCGCGCCCGTCGGACCGCGCCGGTTCGAGGGGCGGTCCGTGATCAGGGAGCGGTTCATGGAACTCGCCACGAGCGTCCCCGTGGAACTGACCCCGGTGAACGTGGTGATCCGGGAGACCGACGACCCGGAAGTGATCGTCAGCGAATGGGACCACCGGGTGCGTCACCTGGCGACCGGGCGGACCTTCAGCTCCGCCAACATCCAGGTGCTGCGCGTGCGCGACGGCCTGATCGTCAGCAGCCGGGACTTCCACGACCACCTGGCCCTCGTCCTGGCCGGCGGCAACTTGCCGCACCTGGTGGAGGCACTGGAAGGCAGCTGACGCGGGTCGTCCGCGTCCGCACCGGCGCGCGTGCGTCGACGCACGGGCGTCGACGCCCGGGTGAGACCGGGGAGGAGTCCGCCGGCCGCACTGCGACAGGCTTGACGCCTCGGGGAGGTGGCGGTTCGCCACCCGCGCCTGCGCTGTGGCGACAAGCCCGTCCAGGTGGCGACCGGCGTGTCCCGGCGCTGGAACGGACAGCAGGGCACCTCGCGAGCCGCCCTCTCGGGGCACGGGCCAGGCAATGGCAGGGATCGCCGTCGACCTGCGCCCCTCGCCGCCCCGGGCGGCTGTGCTCGGTGTGGCCCGGCCCCGGCCCCGGCCCGGCGTCCTGTGTCCGGCGGCGGCCGATGGCGGACGCCGGGACGCCGGGACGCTGGGGCCGGTGGCTGGTGCCGGGGGTGCGCAGGCCGGGGGCGGGCGTGGGGCGGTCGGGCCGGGCCGGGGGCCGGGTGTGGAGGCGCTGGGGCCGCGGCAGCCGAGCTGGTTGTGGCCGTCGGTGAGGGGGCGCAGGCGCGGCGGGACGTCGTCGGAGTGGACGAGGACGCTTCGCGCGCTCCGGCCCAGACGGTGGTCGCGGTGTCGGTGCGCGGCGCTCGCGGGGCCGCCCGTTCGTCGAGTGTTCGGTTCGGCGTGTTGGCGGTGGCGCCGGCCGGTGCTGTCCGTCGGGGCGTCCGCCGGTAAGGGGGCGGGCGGGTGGAGAAGCGCGCCCGGCCGTGGTGGGGCCCGCCGCAGGCCATGGGGCGAGCCAGGCTGTGCGCCGCGACACCGGCCCTCTGGCGGCGGACCCCTGCGTGTATCCGGTCAGCTCGGGAGGCGGAGCAGCTCGGCCGTCCCGGCGCGACGGTTCCAGGCGATGACGGCCAGCGGCGCCATGAAGATGAACGGGGTCCCGGCGTTCTCGCCGTGCATCGCGGTGAGCTGGGTGACGAACGCGCACGCCAGGAAGACGATGAGCGCCGTCGCGGCCGGCCCGGCCAGTCGGCGCATCAGCAGGCCGACCGCTCCGGCCAGCTCCACCAGCCCGGTCACGTACATGAACCAGTGACCCGCGCCGATGGCGTCGAAGACCGTTGTGGCAGCGGGGAGCGCGAGCAGCTTGGGCAGGGCGCTGGCCAGGGCGAAGAAGAGCGCGAGCAGGATTCGCAGCGTCCAGACCGTCCTGACGACGGCCTTTCCGGACTTCGTGGCGGTGGCGGTGGCGGTGGCGGCGGGGGTGCTGGTGGCGGGGGCGGTGCTGGACATTTCAGGTCTCCCTGGTCGGCTTGTCTTTGCTTTCCCGGGTTTGACCGCCGCGACCGCGTGAACTCATCGGTCCCGGGAGAAAAAGTTTCCGGCAGCCCCAGCCCCAGTGCCTCCAGCCCGCCGACGCTCTGCCGTCCGTGCATCGGCCCGGCCGGCACCGGAGCACGGGCGGCCGTTCTCAGGGATCGCCGATCGCCGTCACGGTCGTGGTCCGGGTCGTCGGGGTCCGGGACGGCGGGCAGTGCCACGAGGTCGCCGGTCAGGCGGTGGCGTCCTCGCCGGTCTGCGGGAGGACGGTGAGGTGGTGCGGGCTGTCGGCGGCGGCCACGTTGTTGAGGGTGTGGCGGGTGTCCGGGGACGGGGGAGGGCCGTCGTGTCGGGGCCGGACAGGTCGGTCGGCGGGCCTCGCTGCCCGGCGGGCCGGCCACCCGGTGGGTGGTGCGGCGGCGGTGGCCCGGTCGCGTGCCGGGTGTCCGGGGGGGACGAGGTCGTCCGTCGGCAGCGGTGGTGGGGCCCCTGGCCGCGGTGGGGGTAGCGCCGCCCGCCCCGCCCGTCCTGACGGGGCTGTCGGGGGGCCGTCGGGAGGGTCGGGGCGGGTCGGTGTGGGGCTACGGGGGTTTGATGGTGTGGGGGCGGGCCCGGGACACGGTTGTGGGGCCCGGGGGTGTGGGGTTTGGGGTGGGTTAGTTCAGGGAGGCGAGGGCGGTTTCGTAGTTCGGTTCGTCGGCGATTTCGGTGACGAGTTCGGTGTGTAGGACGGTGTCGTTCTC
>NZ_JBVIFM010000003.1:123408-480439 GCF_055571335.1 Kitasatospora sp. NPDC030952 | reverse complement strand
CCATGATGGCGGTGTACTCGCCCTGGGGGAAGGTGACGCTGACGTTGTCCAGGGCGACGACCCGGGTCTCCCCCTCCCCGTAGACCTTGTTGAGGCCGGTGGCGCGGGCGGCCGCCAGGCCGGTACGGACGGCGGTTGCGGTCGACGTGGTCACGGGGGTGCTCCTTGCTGGTCCGCGGATTCGTACCTCCATGCTCGGCTACGTGATCATGGTTCTGCGTCGCTCCGCCGAACGGTTGGCCCGACCACCGCTGGGCGTACGGGCGGGGCGGGCCCTCCTCCTGCGGTATGACGGGAACCCTGAGGGCGGCGCGGTGGCCGGAATCGCCGTGCTTCGTGGCCGAATCCCGAACTGTTCGTCAGATGGCAAGGAAACATGACAACTTCCCGGGCTGGGAACATGCGAAAGAGTGATCCGGGCGACTACTCTCAGGGGTGGTTCGCAGGACGCCCGGATGGTGGAACGCAGACACGGGCAGCTTAAAACTGCTTGGCCGCGAGGCCGTGCCGGTTCGAGTCCGGCTCCGGGCACCGCAACGACCCGCGGGGGCGCCACCGGCGTCCCCGCCGGGAGTCGTCCACCGGATCCTCCTCGCGGCGTATCCCGGAATTTTTGCCAAGCCATTACCCTGGTACGCGAGCGGTGCAGTGCCGCCACGGAGGGAATGAGCAATGAGAAGCAGCAACCCGGTCTTCTCGCGGGAGGGTTCCTTCTCCCGCGAGCCCGGCTACGCGGGGTTCGGTGGCACCGGCCAGGCCGGGAACCCGTCCGGCAACCCCTACGCGGGGACGCAGTACGCCCAGCCCCAGGGGCAGGGCCCGCTGACGGACGAGCAGCTCTACGAGATGTACAACGGGCCGTCGGCCGGCCCGGCGGCCACCGGGCGGATGACGCTCGACGACGTGGTCGCCCGCACCGCCATGACGCTGCTCACCCTGGTCGCCGCCGGCGCGGTGGCCTGGTTCGCGCTGCCGTTCGAGAACTACGGCTTCGCCATCGCCGCCAGCCTGGTGGCCATGGTGGTCGGCCTGGTGGCCTCGTTCAAGCGCGACGCCAGCCCGGCGCTGATCCTGACCTACGCGGCCCTCCAGGGCTTCGCGATGGGCGCCTGGTCGCACGCGCTGAACACCATCCTGAACGGCATCGTGATCCAGGCGGTGCTGGGCACGGCGGCGGTCTTCGCGGCGATGCTGTTCGCCTACAAGAGCGGCCGGATCCGGGTCACCGCGCGCTACCAGCGGATCGGCCTGGCGATCGCCATGGGTTTCGTGCTGCTGATGCTGGTCAACCTGGTCGCGATGGCCTTCGGCGCCGAGCTGGGCCTGCGCTCCGGCCCGCTGGGCATCCTGGTCGGCCTGGTCGGCATCGGCCTGGGCGCCTTCTTCCTGTCGCTGGACTTCGCGGCGATCGAGGAGGCCATCGCCCAGGGCGCCCCGCAGCGCGAGTCCTGGCGGGCGGCCTTCGGGCTCACCCTGTCGCTGGTCTGGATCTACATGGAGATGCTCCGGCTGATCGCGATCCTGCGCGGCGACGACTGACGGACCCCCGCCGTCGCCTTCCACTGCCGCCGGGCCCCGGAGCACTTCGCTCCGGGGCCCGGCGGCGTTTGGTTAGGCTCCTGGCATGCATGACGTACAGCCCCTGGTCGAAGCCGTCGACGAACTGGCGGATCGTTTCCGCTCGCTGCCGCAGAGCAAACTGCTGGGCCCGGTGCCCGGGCACGCCTCGCGGGCGGCGGCCGCGCTGGTGCTGGCCCGGGGGCTGGCCGCGCTGGCGCTGGCGGCGGAGGGCGGGCCGGAGCGGGACTTCCCGGATGCCGGGGCCTTCGCGGCGGGGGACCAGCTGGCCGTCGCCGGGCACGATCTGGCGGCCGCGCTCGCGGCGCTGCCCGAGGGGGCCGAAGTGGCCCTGCCGGGCGGCCCGGTGGCGGCGGGCGAGGTGCTGGCCGGGGCGGTGGCCGCGGTGCGGGAGACGGCCGGGCGCTGCGCCTGAGGCAGTCCGGAGCTGTCCGGAGCTGTCCGGGGCCGGACGTGCCGGAGGCCGGCCCGGATCGGTAACCCCCTCGATCCGGCCGGCCTCCGGTCCCGCCGCGTGGGCGAGACGGCGTCAGATGCTGGCGACCACCCGGTCGGCGAGCACGTAGACGGCCTCCTCGTCGGTGGAGAAGGTCAGCGAGTACGAGCCGGAGAAGCGCGAGCCGCCGAGCAGCCGGACGTGCTCACCGGCACGGACCGCGTCGATCAGCCGGTAGGCGGCCTCCCGGTCGCCCGGGGCCACGCAGAGCGTGGTGCCGTCGGCGAAGGCGTACACGTCCAGGGTGCCCAGCGGGCCCGGGCGGACGTCGACCAGGGAGACGGCCTCCTCGGCGAGGGCGGCGAGCCGGGTGTCGGTCCACTCGCGGGACGGGGCCTGGCTCGGCACGAAGTCGGGGTGCGAGGGGTGGCGGCGCGGGTCGGGCGCGGCGACCGGGGCCTCTTCCACGGCCGCCTCGGCGTCCAGCAGTCCGGCCTCCAGGCCGGTGGCCAGCAGGTCGGCCTCGCGGCGGGCCCGGGCGTCGCCGGTGGCCTCGCCGACCGGGTGGCCGGGGCGCAGCGGGGCGCCGCCGTCGGTGCCGGGATCCACCGGGCCGGGGCCGCCCTCGGTGATCAGGTCCTCCAGCGCGGAGCGCAGCGCCTCGCCGAACTCCGGGTCCATCGTCCCGGCGTTGTCGGCGGCGTCCTGCGGGCCGGTGGGGCGGGGGAAGAACACCGGCCACTCGTCGCTGCCGGTGAACACCCCGGCGAAGGGGGAGTCGAACAGCGGCGCGTCCTCGGCCGCGCGGGCCTCCTGCTCGGCCCAGAAGGCCCGGGCCTCGGTGATCTCCCGCTCGCGGTCGGCGGCGAGCGCCTCGGCGACGGCCCGGCGTATCGCGGCCTCGTCCACCGGAGCGGGCCCGGCCTGGGTCGAGGCCTGTGCGTCGAGCCGCCGGGAGATGCCCCGGAGGCGGAGCAGCACGGCGGTCGACACGGTGATCAGGATCAGCAGCAGGATGGTGTAGACGGCGCTCACGGAACGTACTCCTAGCGAGGAGCGGAACGGGGTTACGTGTCCACACTGCCCCATGGGGGGCTGTTGCCGCAGTGGCGAATGTCTAATTCGTCCGGGACTTTCGCGCTTGTCCCCAAATTGTTAGGTAACACCGTTCTACGCAGTGGAGTTGATCCGCTCCGCAGTGTCGATTTCCGGGCCGGAAACGACGAAGAAGAGGGCCGGATCGACCTCTCGGTGTGATCCGGCCCTCAATTACGCTGTGTCACTCCAAATGGGTGGTCCAGACCCTTCGGAGCGGTGGGGAGGGGTCAGCTGAGGCGCTCGATGACCATCGCCATGCCCTGGCCGCCGCCGACGCACATGGTCTCCAGGCCGAACTGCTTGTCGTGCCACTGCAGGGAGTTGATCAGCGTGGTGGTGATCCGGGCACCGGTCATGCCGAAGGGGTGGCCGACGGCGATGCCGCCGCCGTTGACGTTCAGCTTGTCCAGGTCGATGCCGAGGTCGCGGTAGGACGGGATGACCTGCGCCGCGAAGGCCTCGTTGATCTCGACCAGGTCGATGTCGTCGATGGTCAGACCGGCCCGCCGGAGCGCCTGCTTGGAGGCCTCGACCGGGCCGTAGCCCATGATCTCGGGGGAGAGGGCGCTGACGCCGGTGGAGACCACCCGGGCGAGCGGGGTGATGCCCAGCTCGCGGGCCTTGGTGTCGGACATGATGACCAGCGCGGCGGCGCCGTCGTTCAGCGGGCAGCAGTTGCCGGCGGTGACGGTGCCGTCCGGGCGGAAGACCGGCTTCAGGCCGGACACGCCCTCCAGGGTCACGCCGGCGCGCGGGCCGTCGTCGGTGCTCACCACGGTGCCGTCCGGCAGCGTGACCGGGGTGATCTCGCGCTCCCAGAAGCCGGCCTTGATGGCGGCCTCGGCGAGGTTCTGCGAGCGGACGCCGAACTCGTCCTGCTCGGCGCGGGTGATGCCCTTGAGCGCGGCCAGGTTCTCGGCGGTCTGGCCCATCGCGATGTAGGCGTCCGGCAGCAGGCCGTCCTCGCGCGGGTCGTGCCACTCTCCGCCGCCCTCCTCGGCGCGCTTGGCGGTGCGGGCCTGGGCCTCGTCGAAGATCGGGTTCATGGTGCCCGGCATGCCGTCCGAGGTGCCCTTGATGCTGCGCGAGACGGTCTCGACGCCGGCCGAGATGAAGACGTCGCCCTCGCCGGCCTTGATCGCGTGCAGTGCCATCCGCGTGGTCTGCAGCGAGGAGGAGCAGTAGCGGGTGATGGTCGCGCCGGGCAGGTAGTCCATGCCCATCTGCACGGCCACGATGCGGGCCAGGTTGTGGCCCTGCTCGCCGCCCGGCAGGCCGCAGCCGAGCATCAGGTCGTCGATCTGGCGGGGGTCGAGCTGCGGGACCTTGGCCAGGGCGGCCTGGATGATGTGGGCGGTCAGGTCGTCCGGGCGGACGTCCTTGAGCGAGCCCTTGAACGCCCGGCCGATCGGCGAACGGGTGGCGCTGACGATGACGGCTTCGGGCATTGCGGGCTCCTCGCTGAGTGAACGGCGGACTGGCGGTCCGGGAGGAAAGCTACCGCTTGGTAGCTCAAGCGTCACCGGCACCAGCGTGTGAGCTGGCCGACGTATTCCCCGGGCCCGCCCCGGGCTGCCGGGGCGCCTCCGGGCCGACCCGCAGCCGGTGGCGCAGCAGCGCCCAGCGCCGGCCCGGGCCCTCCGCGGCCACGGCCGCCACCTCGGTGCCCGCGCGTCCGGCCGCCGCCGCGGCGGCCACCGCGACCGGCAGCACCGTCTCGCCCGGCACCGTCGTCCCGCCGGGGCGGGCGGTGCTCGGGCGCTCGTCCTCCGGCCACAGGCCCAGCGCGGCGCAGACCGAGGGCAGCACGGCCATCGCGGCCGTGGCGTAGCCCTGGGCGGAGGGGTGGTAGCGGTCGGCGGCGAACATCTCCGGGCGGGCGGCGAACTCCGGGCCCAGCAGCGAGCCCAGCGAGACCGTGCGCCCGCCCGCCTCCACCACCGCGATGGTCTGGGCGGCGGCCAGCTGGCGGCTCAGCCGCCGGGCCACCCAGCGCAGCGGCGGGCGCACCGGCTTGATCGTCCCGAGGTCGGGGCAGGTGCCCACCACCACCTCGCAGCCGTTGGCGCGCAGGGCGGCGACGGCCTCGCCGAGCTGGCGGACGGCGAGCTGGGCGGGGCTGTGCCGGGTCACGTCATTGGCGCCGACCATGATCACGGCGATGTCCGGGCGCTGCCGAAGGGCCTGCTCCAGCTGGCCGGAGAGGTCGGCGGAGCGGCCGCCGGAGCGGGCCACGTTGACCAGCCGCACCGGGCGCTCGGCCACCGAGGCCAGGCCGGCCGCCAGCAGCGCGCCCGGGGTCTCGCGGGCGCGGGCCACCCCGAGGCCGGCGCCGGTGGAGTCGCCGAGGACGGCCAGCACGAGCGGCGGCCGCGGGGGCGCGCCGCGGTCGGCGAAGGCCTCGCCGTAGACGCCGTCGGCCTTGGGCGGGAGGGTCTCCAGGACGCCGATGGCCTGGATGGCGAGCTTGCTCTCGGTCAGCAGCACGCCGACCAGGCCCACGCCGAGCAGGCCGAGCCCGCCGCCGCCGTAAGCCGCCGCGGTGGCGATCCGGCGGGCCACCCGGGCCCGCGAGTCCTGTCCGCCTGGCATCCGGTGCCCCCTTCGCGTCCTGGTGCCGCCCCCTCCCGGACCGCGGCCTTGTCTGCACAGCGCTCTTACCCGCGCGGAGGGCGGGAGTACCGGTGGCGCCGGTGGCGGTGGGCCATTGGTGGAGCGCGGCGGAGGGGCGGGGAGTGCGGGAAGGGAGGGCTGGGCCGGGTGTCACGCCCTAGGCTTGCGGTACCGAATGCACTCGCATGCCCATAGACCGGGAGGACCCCCGTGCGGTACCACAACTCGATCATCGACCTGGTCGGCAACACGCCGCTGGTCAAGCTGAACAAGGTCACCGAGGGCATCACCGCGACAGTGCTGGCGAAGGTCGAGTACTTCAACCCCGGCGGTTCGGTGAAGGACCGCATCGCGATGCGCATGATCGAGGCCGCCGAGGCCTCGGGCGCCCTCAAGCCGGGCGGCACGATCGTGGAGCCGACCTCCGGCAACACCGGGGTCGGCCTGGCGATCGTGGCCCAGCAGAAGGGCTACAAGTGCATCTTCGTCTGTCCCGACAAGGTGTCCACCGACAAGATCAACACCCTGCGCGCGTACGGCGCCGAGGTGGTCGTCTGCCCGACCGCCGTCGCCCCGGAGCACCCGGACTCCTACTACAACGTCTCCGACCGCCTGGTCCGCGAGACCCCGAACGCCTGGAAGCCGGACCAGTACTCCAACCCGGACAACCCGGCCTCGCACTACCACTCCACCGGTCCGGAGCTGTGGGAGCAGACCGACGGGAAGATCACCCACTTCGTGGCGGGCGTCGGCACCGGCGGCACCATCTCCGGCACCGGCAACTACCTGAAGGAGGTGTCCGGCGGCAAGGTCAAGGTCGTCGGCGCCGACCCCGAGGGCTCGGTCTACTCGGGCGGCACCGGCCGTCCGTACCTGGTCGAGGGCGTCGGTGAGGACTTCTGGCCGACCGCCTACGACCGCGGCGTCGCGGACGAGATCGTCGCGGTCTCCGACAAGGACTCGTTCCAGATGACCCGCCGCCTGGCCAAGGAGGAGGGCCTGCTGGTCGGCGGCTCCTGCGGGATGGCCGTGGTGGCCGCGCTGGAGGTGGCCAAGAAGCTCGGGCCGGACGACGTCGTCGTGGTGCTGCTGCCGGACGGCGGCCGCGGCTACCTGTCGAAGATCTTCAACGACGACTGGATGGCCGACTACGGCTTCCTGCCCTCGGCCACCGACGAGGCCCACATCAGTGAGGTGCTGGGCCGCAAGGAGAGCATCGAGCAGGGCGGCGTCCCGCAGTTCGTCCACATGCACCCCAACGAGACGGTCGCCGAGGCGGTCCGGGTGCTGCGCGAGTACGGCGTCTCGCAGATGCCGGTGGTCTCCCCGGGTGCCGGGCACCCCGACATCATGGCCGGCGAGGTGATCGGCTCGGTGGTGGAGAAGCTGCTGCTGGAGGGCATCTTCGCCAAGGAGATCGAGCTGACCGACACGCTGGACAAGGTGATGTCCAAGCCGCTGCCGGTGGTCGGCTCGGGCGAGACCGTCACCAACCTGATGACCGTGCTGGAGAAGGCCGACGCGGCGGTCGTGCTGGTGGAGGGCAAGCCGCAGGGCATCGTCACCCGCCAGGACCTGCTGGGCTTCCTGACCGGCCGCGCCGCGCACTGACGCCCGTTCGCCGGCGACGCTGACGCCGGCTCAGCACCGTTCGCCCGTGGCCGGATCCGGAGGATTCGCCCACGGGCGAAGTGGTACACCAGCGTCATCTGTCCGCAGCACGCGGTTAACAACGCCCCGGCATCGTAGTGGTCGACGGCAAGACGCCGAGCGAGACGGCAGCGGACCACCGGGAGCGGCTCCCCGGCGGGCGCGGCCGGCTCCGGACACGTCGGACGGCCCTGACCCGGCCGCCGTGTCCGCCTTCCCCGACCGGATACCGGAGGGAGGGGCCTCCGCGGGAGGCGCCGTCGTCCCGCCCCTGTCCGGCTGCGGCCGGTCCACAGGGTGTGGTGGCTCCCGCGGGCGAACACCGCGCCGTACGGCGCGGCTCCGCGGCTCCCGGGTGGGGGAGCCGAGCCGGAGAGCGGTGGGGCCGGTCCTGTTCCGAGGGACCGGCCCTCCCCGTGCGCCCGGGCGCCCCCTGCCGTTCCCGTGCGCCGCCCGCCGTTCCCGTGCGCACCGGGGGGCCCTCGTTCCCGTACGCTCGCTGACATGACCAGCACTGAAACGACCGACGCCCCGCGCTACGTCAAGCTCAAGATCGAGCTCATCGCGGAGATCACCGACGAGGGCGCGCTCAAGGCCGCGGCCCTGCAGCAGGTCGCCGGGGACGAGTACCTCGACGACGACGAGCGCGCCCAGTCCGTCGACGCCATCGAGGTGGACCCGTCGGGTTCGCTCGCCCACTTCATCGACCCCGTCGCGCTGCTCGGCGACGTCCCGGGCGTGGAACTCGCCTCGGCGACCTGGGAGTCGGCGCAGACCGAGTTCGACCCCGAGAACGACGAGTGGGACGAGTACTCCGTGGAGGAGTCCGCCGAATAACGGCCGTTCGTGCCGTCACCACCCGTGAACGCCCGGTCCGCCTTCGGCGGGCCGGGCGTTTTGTCCATGCACGGCGGCACGTTGGGTCATCTCATACGATCGCTTACCCTTCGGTGATGGAACCGTGAGCGGCCGGATTGCGTTTCTGTATCCGTAATCGCCCGGGATGATCAGCAGGGAGACGCGACGTGACGGCACGGGACGGTCAGGGGCGGGTGGCCGGAAGCAGCTGGAGCCGACGCGGAGTGCTCGCGGGCCTGATCGGGGCTCCCGTACTGCTGCTCGCCGCCTGCAACGACAACAGCGGTGGCAGCGGTGGCAACGCGGGCTCCGGTTCGGGCGGCGGCAACGGCGGCTCCGGGTCCGGCGGCGGTAGCGCCCCGAAGACCTCGGCCGCGGTGATCACCGTGAGCCCCGCGGACGGCGCCACCGGCGCCAGCTTCAGCGAGCCGGTCAAGGTGACCGTCAGCAACGGCACCCTGAGCAGCGTCAAGGTCACCGACTCCACCGGCAAGGAGCTGGCCGGCCAGCTCTCCGCCGACAACACCGGCTGGACCTCGGCCGCGGCCCCGGCCAGCGGGACCAAGTACTCCGTCACCGCCAGCGGCGTCGACAAGGACAAGCTGGAGGCGGACGCCAACGCCACCTTCACCACGGCGACCCCGGCCAACACCTTCGTGGGCTACTTCACCCCCGAGGACGGCTCGGTGGTCGGCGTCGGCATGCCGGTCTCGATCAACTTCAGCAAGCCGGTCACCGACAAGAAGGCCGTCCAGTCGGCGATCACCGTGATAGCCGAGCCGGGCGTCGAGATCGTCGGCCACTGGTTCTCCAGCACCCGCCTCGACTTCCGGCCGCAGGAGTACTGGGCCAAGGGCACCAAGGTCACCCTCAAGCTGCGGCTCAAGGACGTCGAGGGCGCCAAGGGCGTCTACGGCACCCAGTCCAAGGACGTCAGCTTCACCATCGGCCGGGCCCAGACCAGCGTCGCCGACCTCGCCACCAAGAAGCTCACCGTGACCACGGACGGGGCCGTCAGCGCCGTCTACAAGATCTCCGGCGGCTCCCCCGAACACACCACCTGGGGCGGCAAGATGGTCATCTCCGAGCAGTTCACCCAGACCCGGATGAACTCGCAGACCGTCAACCTGGGCAGCGAGTACGACATCGCCGACGTGCCGCACGCCCAGCGCCTCACCACCTCCGGCACCTTCATCCACGGCAACTACTGGTCGCCGTCGTCGATCTTCGGCGGGCAGAACACCAGCCACGGCTGCGTCGGCCTGCAGGACGCCAAGGGCGCCCAGGACAGCAGCACGGACGGCTACAAGTTCTACAAGTCCTCGATCGTCGGCGACGTGGTCGAGGTCGTGAACTCCGGCGACAAGACCGTCGCCCCGGACAACGGCCTGAACGGCTGGAACCTCAGCTGGGCCGACTGGAAGGCCGGCAGCGCCGTCTGACCCACCCGTGCGGAAGACCCCTCGGGCGGCCCGGACTTCGCGGTCCGCCCGAGGGATCGGGTGGGTGTGACCGGCGATCCCGAGCACGACGCCGAAGCCCCCGCGGCCACGACTGCGCCCTAGCCGCGTCGCGCGTAGTCCGCGAAGCCCTGCCAGTCCACGATCACGCACGGTTCGTCGCCGACGATCCAGGCGTCGTGCCCGGGCGGGCAGATCATGAAGTCGCCGGGGCCGAACTCGGCCTGCTCACCGTCGTCCATGACGATCTTCATCCGGCCCGAGACCACGTACCCCGTGTGGGCGGCCTCGCAGCTCTCGGTCTTGGCGATCGGCTTGATGTGCTTGGACCACTGCCACCCGGGCTGGAACACCGCCCGGCCCACCGGTCCGGCGTCCAGGTTGACCAGGCGCAGTTCCCCCGTGCCCTCCTCGAAGGGGCGGACTTCCTCGGGGTCGTCGAAGTTCTTGCGGACGAGACCGGACATGGCACGACTCCTCTCCACGAGGGCGGCCCGGCCACCGGGGGTGGCCGGGCCGCCCTACCGGTGTCTCCAGTCTGCGCCCGGATCGGGGCACGGTCACGTTGGGTGGCCGCGCCCCGGACCCGCTCCCGGGTGGGGTCAGCCCTCGGTGCGGGCCACTCCGATCGGGCAGGAGGCGCCGGTACCGCCGAGACCGCAGTAGCCGTTGGGGTTCTTGGCGTCCGACAGGTACTGCTGGTGGTACGGCTCGGCCGGGTAGAACGGGCCGGCCGGGGCGATCTCGGTGGTGATCGGGCCGTGGCCGAGCGCGGTCAGCGCGGGCTGGAAGGCGTCCCGGGTGGCGGTCGCGGCGGCGGCCTGGGCGGGGGAGTGGGTGTACAGCGCGGAGCGGTACTGGGTGCCCACGTCATTGCCCTGGCGGTTGCCCTGGGTCGGGTCGTGGGCCTCCCAGAAGGTCTTCAGCAGCCGCTCGTACGAGATCACCGCCGGGTCGAAGACCACCCGGACCGCCTCGGTGTGCCCGGTCAGCCCGCTGCACACCTCCTCGTACGTCGGGTTGGGCGTGTGGCCGCCCTGGTAGCCGACCAGCGTCGTCCAGACGCCGGGCAGCCGCCAGAACGTGCGCTCGGCGCCCCAGAAGCAGCCCAGCCCGAAGTCGGCCACCTCCAGCCCCTCCGGGTACGGGCCGGTGAGCGGGTGGCCGAGCACGGTGTGCGGCTCGGTCAGGGTGAAGCCCGCGGCCGGGCGGCCGGGCAGCGCCTGGTCGGCGGGGACGAGCGAGGACTTGTGGCGGTCGAACAGCACGGCCTGCTCCAGCGGGGTAGGGAGGGTTGCCCCCTGGTGAACGCACCGGACGGCCCGCGGATTCCGGTCCGGGCATTCCGGCGGGCGCCCGGCCGTCCGGCCGTTAGGCTCGGACCCATGACCGAGCACCAGCTTCCCCAGGGCTTCGAGACCCTCGCCATCCACGCGGGTCAGGAAGCAGACCCCCAGACCGGGGCCGTCGTCACGCCGATCTACCAGGTGTCCACCTACAAGCAGGACGGGGTGGGCGGCCTGCGGGGCGGCTACGAGTACAGCCGCAGCGCCAACCCGACCCGCACCGCGCTGGAGGAGTGCCTCGCCGCGCTCGAGGGCGGCTCCCGCGGCCTGGCCTTCGCCTCCGGCCTCGCGGCCGAGGACACCCTGCTGCGCACCATCCTCAAGCCGGGCGACCACATCGTGATCCCCAACGACGCCTACGGCGGCACCTTCCGGCTGTTCGCCAAGGTGCTGACCCGCTGGGGCGTCGAGTTCTCCGTCGCCAACACCCAGAAGCTGGACGACGTCCGCGCCGCGCTGCGCCCCAACACCCGCGCGGTGTGGGTGGAGACCCCGTCCAACCCGCTGCTGGGCATCACCGACCTGGCCGGCCTCGCCGAGGTCGCGCACGGCGCCGGCGCGCTGCTGGTGGTCGACAACACCTTCGCCAGCCCGTACCTGCAGCAGCCGATCGCGCTCGGCGCGGACGCGGTCGTGCACTCCACCACCAAGTACATGGGCGGTCACTCCGACGTCGTCGGCGGCGCCCTGGTGCTGGCCGAGGCGGGCCTCGGCGAGGAGGTCGCGTACCACCAGAACGCGATGGGCGCCGTCTCCGGGCCGTTCGACGCCTGGCTGGTGCTGCGCGGCATCAAGACCCTGGGCGTCCGGATGGACCGGCACAGCTCCAACGCGGAGAAGGTCGCCGAGCTGCTGGCGAGCCACCCCAAGGTCAGCCAGGTGCTGTACCCGGGCCTGCCCGAGCACCCCGGGCACGACATCGCCGCCAAGCAGATGAAGGCCTTCGGCGGCATGGTCTCGTTCCGGGTCGCCGGCGGCGAGGAGGCGGCCGTCGAGGTCTGCAACCGCGCGCAGCTGTTCACCCTGGGCGAGTCGCTGGGCGGCGTGGAGTCGCTGATCGAGCACCCGGGCCGGATGACCCACGCCTCGGCGGCCGGTTCGCCGCTGGAGGTGCCGGCCGACCTGGTGCGCGTCTCGGTCGGCATCGAGTCGATCGACGACCTGCTGGCCGACCTCGAGCAGGCGCTGGGCTAGGCGGCTCACTGCCCCTGCTGGTCCGCCGTGTACGACTCCATCGCGTGGTTGAAGCGGGCCAGCAGGGCGCAGAACGCCCGCTGTTCCTCGGGCGGCCAGTCGGCCGTCAGGCGGCGGGTCAACTCGGCCCGGCCGTCCCGGACTTCGGCGAGCCGGCCGGTGCCGCAGGCGGTCAGTGCGAGCCGTACGGCGCGACGGTCGGCCGGGTCCTGCACCCGGCCGACCAGCCCGGCCGCGACCAGCGGGGCGACCTGGCGGGTCACCGTGGAGGAGTCCACGCCGAGCGCCTCGGCCAGCGCCTTGACGTTCGCCGGCCCGTGCCGCTCCAGGCGGTCGAGCAGCAGGTAGGCGGCCCGGTCCAAGCTGCCGACGCCGCCGCCGGAGGACCGGACCTGTTCCATCCGGCGGGCGAACACCGCCAGCTGGTACTGGAGTTGGGTGTGTACGGGCTCGGCTCGGTCGGTGGCCTGGGGCGAGGGCGTCGTCATCGCGGCTCACGATCGTCATGCGGTGAGAGAAGCTCAGAAGCAGCAGCGTACGCGGGCGGAGCGGGCCCGGGAACAGGCCCGACGTCCCGTCTTGCCGGTGTCGGCACCCCTAGGCTGGGATCATGCACAACTGGCCGATCACCCTCGACGACGTCCGCGGCGCCCAGAAGATGCTCGCCGGGGTCGCCCGGGTGACCCCGATGGAGGGCAGCCGGCACCTGTCCGGGCTGATCGGCGCGCCGGTCCACCTGAAGTGCGAGAACCTCCAGCGCACCGGGTCCTTCAAACTGCGCGGGGCGTACGTGCGGATCGCGGGGCTCTCGCCGGTGCAGCGAGCCGGCGGGGTGGTGGCGGCCAGCGCCGGGAACCACGCCCAGGGGGTGGCGCTCGCGGCCGCGCTGCTGGGGGTGCGCTCGACCGTGTTCATGCCGGTCGCGGCGCCGCTGCCGAAGGTCGCCGCGACCCGTGACTACGGCGCCGAGGTCCGGCTGCACGGCGCCACCGTGGACGAGGCGCTGCAGGCCGCGCAGCGGTACTCGGAGGCGACCGGCGCGGTGTTCATCCACCCCTTCGACCACTGGGACGTGGTCACCGGCCAGGCGACCGTCGGCCTGGAGATCCTGGAGCAGTGCCCCGAGGTGCGCACCATCCTGGTCGGGGTGGGCGGCGGCGGGCTGCTGGCCGGGATCGCGGCGGCGGTCAAGCCGCTGCGGCCGGACGTCCGGGTGGTCGGGGTGCAGGCGGCGGGAGCGGCCGCGTACCCGCCCTCGCTGGCGGCCGGGCGGCCGGTGTCGCTGGAGCACTACGCGACCATGGCCGACGGGATCATGGTCGGGCGGCCCGGGGACATCCCGTTCGAGGTGGTCAACACGCTGGCGGACGGCATCCGTACGGTCTCCGAGGACGCCCTGTCGCGGGCCCTGCTGCTCGGCCTGGAGCGGCTGAAGCTGGTGGTCGAGCCGGCCGGGGCGGCCCCGATCGCGGCCCTGCTGGAACAGCCGGACTCCTTCGAGGGCCCGGTGGTGGCGGTGCTGTCCGGCGGCAACATCGACCCGCAGCTGATGCAGCGGGTGCTGCGGCACGGGCTGGCGGCGGCCGGGCGCTACCTGTCGCTGCGGGTGCGGCTGGCGGACAAGCCGGGCTCGCTGGCGGACCTGCTGGGGGTGCTGACCAGGGTGGACGCCAATGTGCTGGACGTCGCGCACGTCCGGATCGACCCGCGGCTGGGGCTGACCGAGGTCGAGGTGGACCTGCACCTGGAGACCAAGGGGCCGGAGCACTGCGCGCTGGTGGTCGGCGAGCTGCGGGACGCGGGGTACCTGGTCGCCGACTGACGCGGGGCGCCTGGTCGCCGACTGACGCGGGGTACCTGGTCGCCGACTGAGCGCGCGTTCGCCGGTTCCGTCAGGCGGCGGTTCCATCAATTCCCTTGACGCGATGTATCGCGAGTTGCCAGACTCACGATACATCGCGTTCTGCGTCGGTGGCCGAGAACGGGGGCCGAGAACCGAGTCGCCCGCGCGCCCGTTCGAGGGGCAAAGTGGGACAGATCGCTCACATTCGTCCGAGGAGATGAGGCAGGCCATGGCGCCAGCCATCCAAGCCGAGAACCTGGTGAAGACCTTCGGCGACGTACGAGCCCTGGACGGCGTCAGCCTGGACGTCCCCGAGGGCACGGTGCTCGGGCTGCTCGGCCCGAACGGCGCCGGGAAGACCACCACCGTGCGCGTCCTCACCACCCTGCTCCGCCCCGACTCCGGCCGCGCGGTGGTGTCCGGCGTCGACGTCCTCAAGCACCCGAACCAGGTCCGCAGCCTGATCGGACTGTCCGGCCAGTACGCGGCGGTCGACGAGTACCTGACCGGCTTCGAGAACCTCACCATGGTCGGCGAGCTGTACCAGATGCGCACCCGCGACGCGAAGGCCCGCGCGCTGGAGCTGCTGGAGTGGTTCAACCTCACCGAGGCCAAGGACCGCACCGCCAAGACCTACTCCGGCGGCATGCGCCGTCGCCTCGACCTCGCCGCCGCGCTGGTCGTCCGCCCGCCGGTGATGTTCCTGGACGAGCCGACCACCGGCCTCGACCCGCGCAACCGGCTGGCGCTCTGGGAGGTCATCGAGACCCTGGTCGAGCAGGGCACCACGCTGCTGCTCACCACCCAGTACCTGGAGGAAGCCGACCGGCTCGCCCACGACATCGCGGTGGTCGACCACGGCCGGGTGATCGCCCGCGGCACCGCCGACCAGCTCAAGGCGCAGATCGGCGGCGAGCGGATCGAGGTCGTGGTGCACGACCCGGGTCTGGTCGCGGACGCCGTCGCGGCCCTCTCCGGGTACGCCCTGGGCGAGCCTGCGGTGGAGAAGAACACCCGGAGGATCACCGTGCCGGTCAGCGGCGGCGCCCGGGTGCTCGCCGACGCGATCCGCGAACTGGACGGCCGGGGCATCGAGATCGACGACATCGGGCTGCGCCGCCCGACCCTGGACGACGTCTTCCTCACCCTCACCGGCCATGTCGCCGAGTCGGCCGAGTCGGCCGAGTCGGCCGAGGGGGACGGTGGCGGGGCGGGTGGCAAGGGCCGTGGCCGGGGTGGCCGGGGTCGGGGGAAGGGCGGCGACGGCGCGGACGGCGCCGACGGCGGCGAGGGCCCGGGGCCCGACCAGCAGCAGGCCGTCGCGGCCGGAACGGAGCGCTGAGATGAGCACCGCCACCGAGCACGCCATCGGCGGGGCGATGCCGACGCCCCGCCGGGGCCTGTCCGCGACCCTGCACGACTCCTGGGTGGTCGCCAAGCGCAATCTGCGCAGAATGTCCAGGATTCCCGAAATCGTGGTGTTCGGGCTCATGCAGCCGGTCATGTTCGTGCTGCTGTTCTCGTACGTCATGGGCGGGGCGATCAAGATCCCCGGGACGAACTCCAGCTCCGACACGTACATCCAGTTCCTGATGGCCGGCATCTTCGCCCAGACCGTCACCTTCGCCGTCGCCGGCGCCTCGGCCGGCATCGCGGAGGACATGACCAAGGGCCTGGTGGACCGCTTCCGCTCGCTGCCGATGGCCCGCTCGGCGGTGCTGGTCGGCCGCACCCTCGCGGACCTCTGCCAGACCGCGTTCACCCTGGTGGTGCTGGCGCTGGTGGCGCTGCTGGTCGGCTGGCGGGTGCACGACGGGGTGCTCAGGGCGCTCGGCGCCTTCGGGCTGCTGCTCCTGCTCGGCTACGCCTTCTCCTGGATCGGCGCGCTGATCGGCCTCTCGGTGCGCAGCCCCGAGGCGGCCACTTCGGCCGGGCTGATCTGGCTGTTCCCGCTGACCTTCGTGTCCAACGCCTTCGTGCCGGTCAGCTCGATGCCGGGCTGGCTGCAGGGCGTGGCGTACTGGAACCCGTTCAGCGCGACGGTGCAGGCCTGCCGGGACCTCTTCGGCAACCAGGTCGGGCCGGTGGACAGCGCCTGGCCGATGCAGCACGCGGCGCTGGTGTCGGTGCTGTGGTCGCTGGTGATCACGGCGGTGTTCTCCTGGCTGTCGGTGCGCAAGTACCGCTCGGCCGTGGGGTGAACCGTTCGATTGTCGGTGCGCGAGTACCGCTCGGCCGTGGGGTGAACCGTCGCGGTCGGCCGTGAACGCCCGAGGGCGGCTGAGGAGTCCGGGGACTCCTCAGCCGCCCTCGGCGGTGCGTCGGTGCTCGGGGGCCGGATCAGCCGGCGTGCGGCACGACCTTGACGACCTTCACCATGGCCGGCTTGCCGTTCGGCAGCTCGTAGGTGGCCTCGTCGCCGATCTTCTTGCCGTCGATCGCGCGGCCCAGCGGCGACTGCGGCGAGTAGACGTCCAGGTCATCGGTGTTGGCGACCTCGCGGGAGGCGAGCAGGAACTCCATCAGGTCGTCCTCGTCGCCGTCGAACGCGACCGTGACGATCATGCCCGGGGCCACCACGCCGGAGTCGGCCGGGGCCTCGCCGACCTTCGCGCGCTCCAGCAGCTGGGTCAGCTGGCGGATGCGCAGCTCGTACTTGCCCTGCTCCTCCTTCGCCGCGTGGTAGCCGGCGTTCTCCTTGAGGTCACCCTCCTCGCGCGCCGCCTCGATCTTCTGGGCGATCTCGATGCGCCAGGGCCCGGTCAGGTGATCCAGCTCGGCCTTGAGCTGGTCATAGCCGGCCTGAGTGAGCCAGGTCACGTTCTCACTGGTCTGGGTCACGGGTGCTCCTCGTAGGTGCTGGGGCGGTGCTGAGGGTGTGCGTCGTCAGCAGGGTCGACGGTGATATCGGTCTCAACTACAAAGCAACGCCCGCTCCCGTACCATCCGGTGCGGAAGGGGCGAAACCACGAGCCTAACAAGTCCTGCCGACAAGCGGGAGAGGCGCTGTCGCGGCATTGACGGTGTCGTTGCGCCACGGTGTACGGCAACCGGGTGCGGGACTCCCTACGGATGCCCGTTCCGCTGAACGAATATGCGTCCGCGAGCCCTTTCCGGGTGCTCGGCGGCCCACGCGGCCCTGCTCCGGCTCACTTCGCCGGGGTGCAGCCCAGCAGTTCGGCGGTGGTCCCCCGGGCGGTGGTGCGCAGGGTGACGGTGGCCTCGTAGCTCGACCCGGCCGCCGGGACCGGGAAGTCGGCCACCCCGACCACCGCGTGGTCGTCGCTCTGCGAGCGGACCGTACAGGTGCCGGCCGTCCCGTCGCTCTTGCGCACGGTCAGGTGCAGCTGCACCTCGGAGTCGGAGAGCACCTGGAAGGTCGGCACCGAACCGTTGATCTTGGACTCGCGCAGCAGGTAGGAGCCGCCCAGCCAGGCGATCAGCCCCAGGCCGAGCACACCGCAGACCGCGCCGATCACCTTCAGGCGGCGGTCCGACTCGCCGTCGCCGCCGCGGCCGTAGCGCCCCTCGGGCGGCCGCGGGGCGGTGCTCTGTGCAGTCATCGGACTCCGTCCTCTCCTGGGGAGGAGCCGTGCGGGCGGTGCTGGGGAATGCGACGGTCCTCCATTCCGTCACTATAGGAGGGGCACGCCCGCGGCCGGTCCGGCGGGGGCGGGGCTCGGCCGCGCCGGAGACCGGCGCCGCAGGCCGGCCTTGCGGCGACGCGGTCCCGAAGTGAGCGGTTCGTACGGTGGGCAGACCGGACTTCGCGGAACGCCCGACGATGTGGAAGGAACGCAAGGCGTTGACTGAGCAGTTGCGACTGATGGCGGTGCACGCCCACCCGGACGACGAGTCCAGCAAGGGCGCGGCCACCATGGCCAGGTACGTCGAGCAGGGTGTGGACGTGCTCGTGGCCACCTGCACGGGGGGCGAGCGCGGGTCGGTTCTCAACCCCAAACTCCAGGGGGACCCGTACATCGAGGAGAACATCCACGAGGTGCGCCGCAAGGAGATGGACGAGGCGCGGGCGATCCTCGGCGTCAAGCAGGCCTGGCTGGGCTTCGTCGACTCCGGCCTCCCGGAGGGCGACCCGCTGCCCCCGCTGCCCGAGGGCTGCTTCGCCCTGGAGGACGTCAAGGAGGCGGCCGAGCCGCTGGTCCGGCTGATCCGCGAGTTCAAGCCGCAGGTCATCACGACCTACGACGAGAACGGCGGCTACCCGCACCCGGACCACATCATGACCCACAAGATCACCATGCTGGCCTTCGACGCCGCCGGTGACCCGGACGCCTACCCCGAGGCCGGCGAGCCCTGGCAGCCGCTCAAGCTCTACTACAACCACGGCTTCCCGATGGGCCGCATCCGCGCCCTGCACCAGTACCTCACCGAGCACGGCCACGACTCCCCGTACGGCGAGTGGATCGCCGGCTGGGAGAAGAGCGGCCGCAAGGAGCGCGAGATCACCACCCGGGTGCGCTGCGACGACTGGTTCGAGACCCGCGACCGCGCCCTGATCGCCCACGCCACCCAGATCGACCCGGACGGCCCGTGGTTCCGCGTCCCGCTCGACGTCCAGCGCGAGGTCTGGCCCACCGAGGACTACGAACTCGCCCGTACCCTGGTCGACGTGGACCTCCCGGAGGACGACCTGTTCGCCGGACTGCGCACCCTCACCCTGGCGGCCGAAGCCGCCGACACGCGCGACTGACCCACCCCCGACGGCCCGGCCCGGCGTGAGCCGGGCCACCATAGAGATATGAGTGCCCCCGTGAACCTCGTCCACCTCGCCGCTGACCTCGCCGTCGACGACGCCAAGGTCACCCCCGGTCTCCTCGGCTTCGTCGTCTTCGCCGCCCTCGGCGTGGCGACGTGGTTCCTGGCCAAGTCGATGAACCGGCAGTTCAAGAAGGTCGACTTCACGGAGGAGCCGGAGGCTCCCAAGGAGTGACCCCCGCGGGCCGCGGGCTGCTGGGCCGGCGGGGCTGCGAGCCTGCGGGCGCTTCGGGCCGGCGGGTGCTTCGGGTCGGCGGGCTCCCGGGTGCGGGCGCGACGACCGCCGGACCGGCCTCGGGGAAGCCGGTCCGGCGGGCCGTGCTGCTCGGCCCGGCCCGGGGCGGGCCTGACGGGTGCGGGGCGTCCGATGCGGGAGGATGGGGGGCATGCCGAACCGTCTCGCGGACGCGACCTCGCCGTACCTGCTGCAGCATGCCGAGAACCCGGTCGACTGGTGGCCGTGGGGGGTGGAGGCCTTCGAGGAGGCGCGGCGGCGGGGAGTGCCGGTGCTGCTGAGCGTGGGGTACGCGGCGTGTCACTGGTGCCATGTGATGGCGCACGAGAGTTTCGAGGACGCCGGGCTCGCCGGGTACCTGAACGAGCGGTTCGTCGCGGTCAAGGTGGACCGGGAGGAGCGGCCGGACGTCGACGCGGTGTACATGGAGGCCGTGCAGGCGGCGACCGGGCAGGGTGGTTGGCCGATGACGGTGTTCCTCACGCCCGACAAGGAGCCGTTCTACTTCGGGACGTACTTCCCGCCCAGCCCCCGGCACGGGATGCCGTCCTTCCGGCAGGTGCTGGAAGGCGTCGACGCGGCCTGGCGGGAGCGGCGGCAGGAGGTCGGTGAGGTCGCCGCGCGGATCAGGGCCGACCTGGCCGAGCGGGCCGCCGTCTACTCGGCCGGCTCCCACCACCCGCCCGCCGACGCCGACCTGCACCAGGCGCTGGTCGCGCTCAGCCGGGACTTCGACCAGGCCCGCGGCGGCTTCGGCGGGGCGCCCAAGTTCCCGCCGGCCATGGTGATCGAGTTCCTGCTGCGCCACCACGCCCGGACCGGCTCCGAGGCGGCGCTGGAGATGGCCGTCCGCACCGGCGAGGCGATGGCCCGCGGCGGCATCCACGACCAGCTCGGCGGCGGCTTCGCCCGGTACGCGGTGGACGCCGGCTGGGTGGTGCCGCACTTCGAGAAGATGCTGTACGACAACGCCCTGCTGCTGCGCGCCTACCTGCACCTGTGGCGGGCCACCGGGACCGGGCTGTGGCGGCGGGTCGCGCTGTCCACGGCCGACTTCCTGCTGCGCGAACTCCGCACGCCCGAAGGGGCGTTCGCCTCCGCACTGGACGCCGACAGCCTCGACGAGGAGACCGGGGCGATGGCCGAGGGCGCCTACTACGCCTGGGAGCCGGGCCAGTTGGTCGACCTGCTCGGCCCCGCCGACGCGGCCACCGCCGCCCGGCTGTTCACCGTGACCGCGGACGGGACCTTCGAGCACGGGACCTCCGTACTCCAACTCCTCGCCGAACCCGAGGACTTCGCAGAGTACGAGGAGATCCGGCGGCGGATGTCCGAGGCGCGGACCGCCCGGCCCGCACCCGCCCGGGACGACAAGGTGGTCGCCGCCTGGAACGGCCTCGCCATCGCCGCCCTCGCCGAGACCGGCGCCCTACTGGAGCGCCCCGACCTCGTCGAGGCCGCCGAACGCGCCGCCGACCTGCTGCTCGCCGTCCACCTCACCGCCGACGGGCGGCTGCTGCGCACCTCCCGGGACGGCCGGCCCGGCAGCAACGCCGGTGTCCTGGAGGACTACGCGGACACCGCCGAGGGCTTCCTCGCGCTGTACGCCGTCACCGGCGAGGCCGAGTGGCTCCAACTGGCCGGCGGCCTGCTCGACACCGTGCTCAAGCACTTCACCGACGAGACCTCCGGCGCCCTGTACGACACGGCCGACGACGCCGAGGAACTCATCCGCCGCCCCCAGGACCCGACCGACAACGCCACCCCCTCCGGCTGGACCGCCGCCGCCGGAGCCCTCCTCGGCTACGCCGCGTACACCGGCTCCGACCGGCACCGCACGGCCGCCGAACGCGCCCTCGGCATCGTCGGCGCACTGGCCGGGCGGGCCCCTCGGTTCATCGGCTGGGGCCTGGCCGTCGCCGAGGCCCTGCTGGACGGGCCGCGCGAGATCGCCGTCGTCGGCCCGGCCGGCCACCCGGCCACCGCCGCCCTGCGCCGGGCCGCGCTGCTCGGGACGGCGCCCGGTGCGGTCGTCGCGGTCGGCGAGCCGGGGGAGGCCGCGGCCGAGGTGCCGCTGCTGGCCGACCGGCCGCTGGTCGACGGGGCGCCCGCGGCCTACGTCTGCCGGCACTTCGCCTGCGAGACGCCCACCACCGACCCGGCGGTGCTCGGCGAGCGGCTCGGGGCCGTACTCGAACAGTCCGGCTCGTAGCTCGGGGTCGTAGCTTGGGGCCGTAGCTCGGGCTCGTAGCTCGGGCTCGTGGTTCCTGCTCGCGGTTCCTGCTCGAATAATCGTTGGCGGGCGGGCGTCGAGCGGGGCGAGGATGGGTCATGACCTGGACCTTCAGCGCCTCGCTCGACGACTTCCGGGCCCACGCGGGTGCCTTCCTGGCCGCCCGCCCGGCGGAGAACACCGTCCTGCTCACCCTCACCCACCGGCTCGCCGAGGCCGGGCTCGACGTGTTCGGGGAACGGCCGCCGGTCTTCGGCTGGTGGCAGGCCGGGCCGGGCGGCCCGGTCCAGGGCGCCTTCCTGCGGACCCCGCCGTACGCCCACCGGCTCTCCTGCATGCCGGAGTCCCTGGCCGCCGAGCTGGCGCGCGAACTGGCCGTGGCCGGGGGCGAGTTCGCCGAGGTGGTCGGGGTCGGCGGCGAAGCCGGCGCGGTCCGCGCCTTCGCCGGCGCCTGGACGGCCGCCACCGGTGCGGTCCGGTCCGGCGGCGTCGAGGAACGGCTCTACCGGCTCGGCGAGTTGACCGATCCGCCGCGCCCGCCCGCCGGCCGCCACCGGCTCGCCGAACCGGCCGACCGTGAACTGCTGATCCGCTGGCACCAGGAGTTCACGGCCGAGGCGAGAGTCCCGAAGAGCGCCAACGTGGCCCGGACGGTGGACGACCGGATCGCGGTCGGCGGCCTCCACCTCTGGGAGGACGAAGGCCACCCCGTCGCCATGGCCGGCACCAGCCCCGTGCTCGCCGGGATGTCCCGCATCGGCCCCGTCTACACCCCGCGCGACCACCGCGGCCGCGGCTACGCCAGCGCCGCCACCGCCGCCGCGTCCGCCCACGCGCTCGTCCAGGGGGCGGTGGAGGTGCTGCTCTACACCGACCTCGCCAACCCGACCAGCAACTCCATCTACCAGCAGATCGGCTACCGGCCGGTGGAGGACTGCCTGGTGCTGGACTTCCGGGCGCCGTAGCGGAGTTACGCGTCCCTGGTGAGATGGACGCCGGCCACCCCGACCACCTTCGTCTCGAAGGGGTCGTGGACCGCAGTCGCAGTCGCAGTCGCAGTCGCAGTCGCAGACGCGGTCGGCGGTGGCAGGTGGTCGGCGTTCTGGTAGTCGTGCGCGCAGGTGATCAGGTGGCCCCCGGCCGTCTTCATGTCCGTGGCGAGCCCGTCCAGCAGCGTCTTCCAGGCGCCGCTGCACCCCGTCAGCGCCGGGCCGCTCTGCCACCCGGTCAGGCTCCCGGCGGCCTTGCTGCTCGGCTCCGCGAGCTTCGCCGTCTCCTCGGGGACCTTCCCGGCAACCGTCAGCGCGTTGTTCCCGGCGGCCGTCAACTCGCCCGGCCTGACCGTGAATCCCGGATCCTGTCCCACTGATTTCCCCCTACATCCGTGTCGGCTGCGGAGGTTATGGTAGCCGTGAGTGTCGGGGGAGACACTGGCCGCACAGGGGGACTGGGATGGACATCGCGAGCCTGAGGAACGCCACACTGGCAGACCTGTACACGGCGGCGGGGGCGTACGACACACTCGCCAAGGCGTTCCAACAGCACGTCGGCGACTGGACGAGCGGAACCGCGGACCGCGTCCACGGCTCCCAGTGGACCGGGCCCTCGGCCGATGCCGCGCTGCCGGTGCTGGACGGCGTCACCGGCAAGCTGCGGGCGGCGGCGACGGAACTCGGCCTCATCGGCAAGGAGATCCGCGACTGCGCCGACGCCATGTCGCTGGCCCAGGGCCGCCTCGCCCAAGCACTGTCCGACGCCCAGGCCAAGGGCTTCTCGGTCAGCGACACCGGCGCGGTGAGCTGGCCCGCGTCGACCAACCCGTACCAGGCCACCGACTGGGAGGCCAAGCAGAAGGCGGCGGCCGACGGGATCAGCAAGCAGATCGGCAAGGCACTGTCCGACGCGGACGAGGCCGACAGCAGCCTGACCGGCACGCTCAACAGGTTCGCGGGGCACGCCAAGGACAAGTCCGGACTGGACGAGAAGACGGCCGGCGCCGATGCCTACATCGACCAGTTCGGCGACGCGTCCAACCCGATGTGGCAGCGGGGCATGCCGGGCAAGGACGCCGCCCCGACGGAGGTCAACGCCTGGTGGAAGGGGCTCGGGCCGCAGGGCCAGCAGTGGTTCCTCAGCCACCACCCGGAGGTGCTCGGCAACCTCGACGGCGTACCGGCGGAGGTGCGGGACAAGGTGAACCGGGAACAGCTGAAAAACCTGATGGCTCGCATCCGGGGTAAGAAGCCGCACGAACTGAACTCCGCCGAGAAGCAGTTGGTCGCCCTGTACGGTCCCATTGACGCGCGCCTCACACAGCACAAGGGAGATCCACCGCTGTATCTGCTCGGGTTCGGTAGCGAGGGCCAGGGCCGGGCGGTCCTCTCGTACGGGAACCCCGACACCGCCACCGACATCTCCGCCTACGTGCCCGGGATCACCACCACCATGGCCAGTCTCGGGCCGGGGAAGAACGACGGGACCAACGAGGGCGAGAACGGACTGAACCTCTACCGCGCCGCAAGCAGCAAAGCTCCGGCCGGCCACTCCGTCGCCTCGGTCGTCTGGCTCGGCTATGACTCGCCAGGGATGGACCTCGGCGCCGCGTCGACCAAGGCGGGCAAGGAGGGCGCCCCGGCGTACGCGAAGTTCCTCAGTGGAGTGCGGGCGAGTCACGAGGGCGTTCAACCACCACACATCACCTCGGTCGGACACAGCTACGGTTCGTACCTGGTCGGCCAGGCCACCAAATTGGCCACCCAGCCCGGATCGCACTTCGCGCCGCCGGACGACGTGGTCTTCATCGGCAGCCCGGGCGTCGGCGTGGACAAGGCCGCTGACCTCAAGATGCCCGCCGGTCACGTCTGGGTCGGTGCCGCTGACAACGACGTCGTGACGCACGCTCCCTCGAAGCTCAGCCTCGACCCGGACGAGCGGTGGTACGGACGGGACCCGTCGAGCAAGCACTTCGGCGCGAACCGGTTCACCGTCGACGACTGGAGCCGCGGCGACCCCGTCGACGCGCACACCAAGTACCTGAACGGGCGGGGCGGGCCCTCGCTGGACAACATCGCGGCCGTCGTCACGGGTAGCGGGGACGTGAAGCTGACGGGCCGGCGCGGGTGAAGCGGCCACGACGGCGGCTGGGCTGTGCGGTGGCAGCGGTGGTCGTGCTGGCCACCGGGGCCGGGCTCTTCTACGGCGGGTACGGACCGATGGGTCTGAAGGACCGGGAGGGTGCCCGCAACCCGCAGGAGGTGAAGGCGCAGCTCGACGGCACGCTGCAGGCTGCGATGGGAGCCACCGTCCCGCCGATGGCCTACTACGGCGGTTTCTACGCAGTGGAACGGGGACCGGAACACGCCGATGGCGAGCCGAGTCTCCTGTCCAGCGTCAGCGAGGTGGTCTCGGCGCGGACGAAGGTGGCTCAGGCGAAGATCCCGGTGCTGCTGGACCGGATGACGCAGCTATGGGGCGATTGCAGGCGGTCCGACAGCACCGAGAGCAGCGCGGTGACGCACTACACCGAACTGCACTGTTCCGGACGCGGCGACGCCGTGTTCACGTTGACGGTGATCAGTTCCACGACCGATTCGACCGTGCGGGTGCTCATGAGCGCGGATGCCTTCGGGGTGCGCTACCAGCCCGAGAAGGACTACGGCGCCCCTCCGATCGGCGAGCGACCGACCGGCCAGGTTCCCGCCCCCGACGTCGACGATCCGTACTGGTCGCACTGACCGCCGCCGCTCACTCCCAGTCCCAGCGGATCCCCAGGATGCACGGGCGGACGGCGGTGGCCACCAGGTGGACGCAGTGGTGGCCGTCGAGGGTGAGCTCCTCCGTCTCGTAGGGGGTTTCGCCGGGGGAGCGGAGGGCGACGCGGTGGCAGCGGACGGGGAGGGCGGTGGGGTGGAAGGTGATCTGGAGGACGTACTGGCCGGCGCCGGAGTTGAAGCCGCGGATGTATTCGCAGGTGGGCGTGGGGGAGGGGGCGTCGTCGAAGCCGTAGCCGAGGAGGTGGGTGTCGCCGGCGCGGAGGCGGCGGTCGAGGAGGAGTTCGGCGGCGATCAGGTGGTGGGTCTGGTCGCGGCGGATGCGGCCGGGGCGGCAGTTCTCCTCGGCGCGGACGCCGACGAGGGTGGTGTCGCTGCCGGGGTCGCCCTGGTGGAGGGCGAGGTAGCGGTCGATGCCGTCGCGGTGGGCGCGCAGGGCGTGTTGGGAGTCGCGGCGGGTGAGTTGGCGGTCGGGGCCGATGCGGATGCGTTCGATGTGGGTGATGGTGTGGAGGCCGGTGTCGCGGGGGCCGGCGAGGGTGGCGAGGAGGTCGTCGACGGCGGTGGGCGGGGAGATCAGGTCGCGGTAGGGGCGTACGGGTGGTCCGGCGGCGGTGGCGGTGCGGCGGGGGCCGAGGAGCCGGGTGAGCGAGTGTTCGGGTAGGTCGAGGACGTCTTCGAGGGCGGCGACGGCGCGCAGTGATTCGGGGCGTTCGGGGCGGCGGCGGCCCTGCTGCCAGTAACTGAGGCTGGTGAGGCCGACGTTGACGCCGCGCAGCGCGAGGTGGCGGCGGATGCGGTGGAGCGCGAGGCCGCGGGTGGTGATGGCGGTGCGCAGGGCGTGGTGGAAGGGGCCGGTGCGCAGGGCGGCGGCGAGGTCGGCTGGGTCGCTCCGGTGGATGGCGGCCTCCTGGCGGTTGCGTACCGGGTTTTGACCGTGAATATTCACATCCGGACGGCGGTTTGTCACCGGTCCGGGCAGCTCGCGCGGTGGTTCCCGGGGTGCCGTTCACATCCGCGCGGGCCCGTTCACAGCGTGATCGGGGCCCTTACGGGGGCGTTGACCGGCCTCCGTCGGCGGCGCGATGCTCGGGGCGCGATCCGGACCGCGCCCCCACACAGCACCTCGCTCCACTCGCAAGGAGGCATTCCCCCATGCCAGTTCCACGGATACGGCTGCGTCGCGCGGTCGCCCTGCTGGCCCTCGGCGTCCTCGGTCCGGCGCTGACCGCCGCGGTGGCCACCCCGGCGGTCGCCGCCCCCACGAACGTCCAAGGGCGACTCGCCCAGGTCCGCCAGGCGGCCGCGCCCGGCAGCACGGCCGACCTGGCCGGCACGTACAAGAAGCTCAACATCACCATGCAGCAGCAACAGCAGACCAACTGGTGCTGGGCGGCGAGCGGGAACACCATCGCCTCCTGGTTCGGCTACAACTACAGCCAGAACCAGTTCTGCAACGCCGCGTTCGGCCGCTCGATCGACTCCAGCTGCCCCAACAGCCAGGCGTCGCTGGCGGACGTGCAGAACGGGCTGGACTGGGTCGGCATCAACCCGGGTTCGTACGTCACCGGCTACCTGCGCTACAGCACCGTGCAGTCGGAGGTGGACGCCAACCGGCCGGTCGAGACGCGCATCCAGTGGAGTTCGGGCGGCGGTCACATGCACGTCGTGTACGGCTACGACACCAGCAACAACTGGGTCTACTGGGGTGACCCGTGGCCGTCCAACTACCGCTACAACTGGGCGGATTACTGGTACTACGTGAACAACGACACGTTCTCGTGGACCCACTCCCTGTACCGGATCGGCGCGTGAGGACGACCATGACCGAGCTCAGCAAGGCCCGTCGGGCCGCCGTCACCGCGCTGTTCGCCGCCGGCCTCGCGCTGGCGCTCGCCCCGGCCGCGCACGCCGACGCCCCGGTCTCGGGCGCCCCGGCCCAGGGCGCCCCCGCACCGGTGCCCGCCGCCGACCTGGCCCGGGCCCGCAGTGCCGTCCAGGACCCGTCGGTGCTCGACAAGGTGGGTCACTTCTTCGCCCGCAAGGGCGTCCCGCCGACCCAGCAGCTGACCATCGGCGCCGCCGAGGAGGCGAAGGCGGCCGGCGACGCGGCGCCCCGGCTGGCCGGGGACACCGTGCCGGTCTACACCCTGGACGCCGGCTTCGTGGCCGGCACCCCGGGCGCGCCGGTGGCCAAGGCGGAGTTCACGGCCAGCAAGGTGGTCGCGGCGGACGGGCAGACCGCCTCGGTATGGACCGTCCGCCAGGGCGATGCCTGGCGGGTCGTCAACATCGCCTCCGGCGGCGACGAGAGCGACTACGCGGCGAAGGCGGCCGACAGCGGCGGCGGTACGGCCTTCCGGGAGCCGCAGGTCAACGCCTGGTACGTGCTGCGCGACGGCCGGGTGCTGCCGCTGGACGACGAGGCCCGGCGCTCGGTGGGCGCGGGCGGGGCGTCGCTGGCCGCGTACCAGCAGCTGGTGCACCAGCGGTACGGGGACAAGCTGCCCGGCTCGGCGTACGACCGGGAGGGCAAGGGCGGCGGGTACCCGCTGGACGCCGCGGCGGACACGGCGGCGGCGGTCGGCGACTCGGCGGTCCCGGCCGTGACGGCGGCCGCGGCGCTGGGCGCCACCGCGCTGGTGGGCGCCGGCGCGGTGCTGCGGCGGAGGCGGAACACCCGCTGACGCGGAGCACCGGCTGAGGGCGGGGGTCACCCGCTGACGGCGGGAATCACCCACTGACCCCGGACGGGGCCCGGCTCGACGAGCCGGGCCCCGTCGACGCGTCCGCCGCTCACACCCCGGCGAAGCCGCTCTCCAGCAGCGCGTAGGTGTGGTCGACCAGTTCCGCGATGTCCTCCCGCCCGTCGCCCGCCGCCCAGCGCAGCACCGCCTCGGTGGTGGCCGCGCCGAGGGCGGCGGCGGTGACCCGCATGTCGTAGGTCGGCTCCTCGACGCCGGCCCGCCGGGTCAGCACGGTGAGGAAGAGCTCGTGGGGGCTACTGCCGCTGCGGGAGAGCCCGGCGCGCAGCGCGGGGACCTCGGTGACCAGCCGCATCCGGGTGACCATCTCCTGCCGGTCATGTTCGAGCAGGTCGTGGATCAGCCCGATCAGCACGGTCCGGCAGGACTGCAGGAAGGGCTCGTCGGCGGGGCGCTCCAGCAGGGTGTCGATGATCACCGGGTCGTACTCGTCGGTGAGGACCAGGTCGTCCTTGGTGGCGAAGTAGCGGAAGAAGGTGGAGGGGGAGATCTCGGCGGCGGCGGCGATCTGCTCCACCGTGGTGTTCTCGTAGCCCTGGGCGGAGAACAGCCGGTACGCCTCGCGGCGCACGGTCTGCCGGGTCTTCAGCTTCTTGCGCTCGCGCAGCGACAGCGGCGCCTCCAACAGGGCCTGGACCGGGTTGGCCGGGGCGCCCGGGAGGGCCGCGGTCGACTGCGAGGTGTTCATGGTCCCGATTATCCGTCGTCTCCGGTGGCGGTGGTCCCGGGCTGCTTCGCCGCGGCGCCCGTGGGCGCGGGACCGTCGGTAGTGGGCTCGGCCGTGGGCGTGGGACCGTCGGCCGCGGCGCCGCCCGGCATCCGGGCCGCGACCAGCACCGCCGAGAGGACCGCGACCAGCCCGGCGACCAGCAGTACCACCCCCATGCCGTGCACGTACGCCGCGTGGGCGGCGGCGCCGAGCGCGGGCCGTCCGGTCTCCCGGGCGACGGCCTCGGCGGCGACCACCGACTTCCCCGCCCGGTGCGCGGCCTCGGCGGACAGCCCGCCGGTGTCCAGTGCGCCCCGGTACGCCCCGGCGGCCAGGCTGCCGAAGGCGGCGATCCCGATCGCGCCGCCGACCTGGCGCAGGGTCTGGAGCAGTCCGGAGCCGACGCCGGCCCGGGCGGGTGGCAGGGTGATCAGGGCGGAGGCCTGGGCGGTGATCAGGGCGAGGCCCATGCCCAGGCCGAGGACGGTGAGCCAGGCCGCGGCCCGCCCGTACCCGTCGGAGACGGCGGTGCGGCTGCCGAAGAGCAGGGCGGCGGCGAGCAGGGCCAGGCCGAGGGTGATGACGGCGCGGGTGCCGAGCCGCTCGACCAGCCGTTCGCTGAGCTTGGCGGCGATCAGCAGGCCGAGCATCATCGGCATCAGCCGCAGCCCGGAGCCGAGGGCGTCGGTGCCGAGCACGCTCTGGAAGTAGAGCGGCAGGACGAAGAAGGCGCCGAACAGGACGAGTGAGATCAGGGTGGCGGCGGCGGAGGACCAGCGGAAGGTGGGGTCGGCGAGCAGGGCGAGGTCGAGCATCGGCTCGCGTTGGCGGCGGCTGCGCAGGACCAGGGCGGTGAGCAGCAGCACCGAGCCGATCAGGGTGGTGAGGACCAGGGGGTCGGACCAGCCGCGGTCGGAGCCCTCGATGATGCCGTAGGTGAGCGCGCCGAGGCCGGTGGCGGCGAGCGCGGTGCCGGGCAGGTCCATCCGGGGTGCGGCGGGGTTGCGGGTCTCGGGCAGCAGCAGGACGCAGGCGACGATGCCGATCACGGTCAGCGGGATGTTGACCGCGAAGACCGAGCCCCACCAGAAGTGCTGGAGCAGCAGGCCTCCGATGAGCGGCCCGAGCGGGGCGCCGCCGGCGATCGCGGCGGTGAGGATCGCGGTGGCCTTGCGCCGTTCGCCGGCCGGGAAGATCCCGGAGATGACCGCGAGCGACATCGGCATGACGAGCGCGGCGGCCAGGCCCATCGCGGCGCGGGCGGCGATCAGGGTGCCGGGGGAGTCGGTGAGCATCCCGATGGCGGAGGCGAGTCCGAACAGGGCGAGGCCGGTGGTGAGGGTGCGGCGGCGGCCGTAGCGGTCGCCGAGCAGGCCGGCCGGGAGCATCACGGCGGCGAAGACCACGGTGTAGGCGTCGACGATCCACTGCTGCTGGCCGGTGGTGGCCCGCAACTGCGAGGCCAGGGTGGGCAGGGCGACGTTGAGGATCGTCATGTCGAAGCTGACCACCAGGACGCTCAGCGCGACGGCGACCAGGGCGAGCCACCGGCGCGGGTCCGCGACCCCGGCGCCGTGAGCGGGCGGTGCGGGTCGTACGGGCGATGCGGGTGGCACGGGCGGTGCGGGTGGTACGTGCGGTGCGGTGGACACGGCAGCCTCCAGGCCCTGGCAAGGGAGTCTCTCTCAAATGAGAGTAACTCTCAAAAGGTGGCGACTGTCAATATGAAAGTAGGGCGGCCATTCAATCACTCTGCGTAATGTGTCCTGGAAGTGCCGCTTCCGCACAAGGAATTGACGCAACGTTGATCTGTCGTTCGCCGCCCCGGGGCGGTGCCGGGTGACTGTCGGTAGATACCATGTGGCAATCGGTCAGTGCTGGCCGGACGCGTGCCGAGAGCGGAGAAGGGGTGGGGCGGCAGGAGCCGACCACGAGCCCGGCGCCGGGAAAGGGGAGCCGAAGTGGCCGACAGTGACGACAGCCGGGCGAGTGTCCAGACGTGGGGCGCGGTCGTGGTGGTGGGTGCCGCGCTGGCCGTGGTCGCGGCCTATCTGATCAAGGGCCCGCCGCTGGTCCTCGTGGTCGCCGGGGTCGAGACGCTGCTGCTGATGGGGTACGTCGGCCGGCGCTGGCGGGCGATGCACCGGCAGGCCTCCCCGGCCGGTCACCGGCCCCGGCGCGGCATCCCGGACGCCGCCCACTGCGAGCGCTGCCGCCGGGCCCGCGAGGCGCTGGACGCCCGGCAGGCGCGGGGGCGGATGGTGTCGGCCGCCTGGGCGGTGCGCCCGGAGGTCGAGTCGGAGCCGCCGGAGCCGCTGGGATCGGCGGAGGCGGTGCACCCGCACTCCCCGGGCTCCCAGAGCTCCCCGCAGTCCCAGAGCTCCCCGCAGTCCCCGGGCTCCCCGCAGCCGCCGCAGTCGGCGCCGGACGGCGCCGAGCACCCGTCGTACCCGCGCCGCCCGCAGGGCCGGGCCGGGTACGAGCGGCCCTGGACGGCCGAACGGGCGGCCACCCGGTCCGCGGACCGGACGACCGCCCGTCGGGGCGCGCCGGGTTCAGCCGGCCACGCTGTACGCCACCAGTGAGACGCCGACGTACTGCACGATGAAGGCGCCGAGGGTGAAGGCGTGGAACACCTCGTGGAAGCCGAACCAGCGCGGTGAGGGGTTGGGCCGCTTGAGCCCGTACACCACGCCGCCGATGCTGTAGAGCACCCCGCCGACGATCATCAGCACCAGCACGGCGACCCCGCCGGCGCGCAGGAAGTCCGGCAGGAAGAAGGCGGCGGCCCAGCCCAGCGCGATGTACACGGGGGTGTACAGCCAGCGCGGCGCGCCGACCCAGAACACCCGGAAAGCTATCCCGGCGAGCGCCCCGCCCCAGGCGACCCAGAGCAGTATCTGCTGCTCGGCGCCCTTGAGCAGCAGCATGGTGAACGGGGTGTAGGTGCCCGCGATGATCAGGAAGATGTTCGCGTGGTCCAGCCGCCGGAGCACGGCGTCCCCCCGCGGGCCCCAGTCGAAGCGGTGGTACACCGCGCTGACGCCGAACAGCAGCCAGGCGCTGATCGAGTAGATCGCGCAGGCGATCTTGGCCGGTGTGGAGTCGGCCAGGCAGATCAGCACGATCCCGGCGGCGACGGTGGCGGGGAACATTCCGGCGTGCAGCCAGCCGCGCCACTTCGGCTTGCCCTCCCGGCCCTCGGCCGGATCCTCCCCAGTGCTCTCCGCGAGCGCAGCAGCAGTCATGCGCAGCATGCTACCTGCTACCTACGGGACCGTAGGTTACTGATGCGTAATGAAGTGGCGCTCATCACTCTTGGACGTTTTGGAGCAATCGGAGTGTGGTGCCGCGCACTCCGTCCCGGAGGTTCCCGGCCCACTACTGGCCGGTAATCATACTTACTGTAGTAAAAGATGCGTCAATTTCGCCGGAGTGCCGCGTTGAGGGCCAGGACCCGGAGCTACGCTGCAAGCACCCTCAGACCCCCGCAACGCCGTCTCCTCGCCGAGACGGCGTGAAACGGAGCGATCGTGTCGTACGAGATCTCTGCTCTCAGCGCATCCGCGCCCACCCGCCACAAGCAGCTGCTCGCTTGGGTGAGCGAGATCGCCGAGCTCACCCAGCCGGACCGCATCGAGTGGTGTGACGGTTCCGACGAGGAGTACCAGCGCCTCGCGGACCTGCTGGTGGCGCAGGGCACCTTCAAGAAGCTGAACGAGGAGAAGCGCCCCAACTCCTACTACGCCGCCTCGGACCCCTCGGACGTGGCGCGCGTCGAGGACCGCACCTTCATCTGCTCCGAGCAGGAGAAGGACGCCGGACCGACCAACCACTGGAAGGCCCCCGCCGAGATGCGGGCGATCTTCCAGGGCGAGCAGGGCCTGTTCCGCGGCGCGATGAAGGGCCGCACGATGTACGTCGTGCCCTTCTCGATGGGCCCGGTCGGCTCCCCGCTGGCCGCGTACGGCGTCGAGATCACCGACTCCGCCTACGTCGCGGTGTCGATGCGCGTGATGACCCGCATGGGCCAGGCCGTGCTCGACCAGCTCGGCGAGGACGGGGACTTCGTCAAGGCCGTCCACACCGTCGGCGCCCCGCTGGCCGCGGGTGAGGCGGACGTCCCGTGGCCGTGCAACAGTACCAAGTACATCTCGCACTTCCCGGAGACCAAGGAGATCTGGTCCTTCGGCTCCGGCTACGGCGGCAACGCCCTGCTCGGCAAGAAGTGCTACGCGCTGCGCATCGCCTCGACCATGGCCCGCGACGAGGGCTGGCTGGCCGAGCACATGCTGATCCTTAAGCTCACCCCGCCGTCCGGTGAGGTCAAGTACGTCGCGGCGGCCTTCCCGTCGGCCTGCGGCAAGACCAACCTGGCCATGCTCCAGCCGACCATCCCGGGCTGGAAGGTCGAGACCATCGGCGACGACATCGCCTGGATGCGGTTCAACAAGGAGGACGGCCGCCTCTACGCGATCAACCCCGAGGCGGGGTTCTTCGGCGTCGCCCCCGGCACCGGCGTGGACACCAACGCCAACGCCATCGACACCCTCTGGGGCAACACCGTCTTCACCAACGTCGCCCTCACCGACGACGGCGACGTGTGGTGGGAGGGCCTCACCGAGGAGCCCCCGGCGCACCTCATCGACTGGCGCGGCAACGACTGGACCCCCGAGTCCGGCACCCCGGCCGCCCACCCGAACGCCCGCTTCGCCGTCCCGGCCGCGCAGTGCCCGACCATCGCCCCGGAGTGGGAGGACCAGGCGGGCGTGCCGATCTCGGCGATCCTGTTCGGCGGCCGCCGGGCCACCGCCGTCCCGCTGGTGACCGAGTCCTTCGACTGGCAGCACGGCGTCTTCCTGGGCGCCAACATCGCCTCCGAGAAGACCGCCGCCGCCGAGGGCACCGTCGGCGAACTGCGCCGCGACCCGTTCGCGATGCTGCCGTTCTGCGGCTACAACATGGGCGACTACTTCGCCCACTGGCTGAAGGTCGGCGCCCAGGCGGACGCCGCCAAGCTGCCGAAGATCTACTACGTCAACTGGTTCCGCAAGAACGCCGAGGGCAAGTTCGTCTGGCCCGGCTACGGCGAGAACAGCCGCGTGCTCAAGTGGATCGTCGAGCGCCTGGAGGGCACCGCCGAGGGCGTCGAAACCCCGATCGGCGTGCTGCCGAAGGTCGACGGCTTCGACCTGGGTGACCTGAAGCTGTCCGAGGAGGACCTCGACCTGCTCTTCACCGTGGACGCCGACATCTGGCGCCAGGAGGCCGCGCTGGTGCCGGCCCACCTGGAGCTGTTCGGCGACCACACCCCGAAGGAGCTGTGGGACGAGTACCGGAGCCTGGTCGCGCGCCTCGGCTGAAACTGAGCCTTGGTCTCAGCCTCAGCCGAGCGAGAGGCCGGCGCGCGGCACGAACCGCGCGCCGGCCGAGCGATGGGACGGCCGGAGTTCCGCCGGGTGGTCTTTCCCCGACCAAGGAGACCGCCCGGGCCGGGACTCCGGCCGTAGTGTTTTCCGTTCCACCGGGCCCTCCGGCCGGGTGCGGCCCCTCCGGCTCTCCGGCTGGGTGCAGCCCCTACGGCCGGGTGTAGCCCCTACGGCCGGGTGTAGCCCCTACGGCTGGGCGTAGCCGCTGAGGAACTCGCCGATCCTGGTCACCGCGTCGGTGATCTCCTCCGGCCGGGGCAGCGTGACCAGCCGGAAGTGGTCCGGCTCGGGCCAGTTGAAGCCGGTGCCCTGGACCAGCAGGATGCGCTCGGAGCGCAGCAGGTCCAGCACCATCTGGGCGTCGTCCTTGATCTTGTAGACCTTGGGGTCCAGCCGGGGGAAGGCGTACAGCGCGCCCTTGGGCTTGACGCAGCTGACCCCGGGGATCGCGTTGAGCAGCTCGTACGCGGCGTCGCGGGAGGCGAGCAGCCGGCCGCCGGGCAGCACCAGGTCCTTGATCGACTGCCGTCCGCCGAGCGCGGCGGCCACCGCGTGCTGGGCGGGCATGTTGGCGCACAGCCGCATCGAGGCGAGCACGGTCAGGCCCTCGACGTAGCTGTGGGCGCGCTGGCGGTCGCCGGAGAGCACCATCCAGCCGGAGCGGAAGCCGGCCACCCGGTACGCCTTGGACAGTCCGTTGAAGGTGACGCAGAAGAGGTCCGGGGCCAGGGTGGCCAGCGGGACGTGCTCGGCGTCGTCGTAGAGGATCTTGTCGTAGATCTCGTCCGCGTAGACCACCAGCTGGTGCCGGCGGGCGATCTCGGCGATGCCCTCCAGCACCTCGCGCGGGTAGACCGCGCCGGTCGGGTTGTTCGGGTTGATCACCACGATGGCCCTGGTCCGGTCGGTGACCTTGGACTCGATGTCGGCGAGGTCCGGGTACCACTCGGACTGCTCGTCGCAGCGGTAGTGCACCGCGGTGCCGCCGGCCAGCGAGACCGAGGCGGTCCACAGCGGGTAGTCCGGCGCCGGGACGAGCACCTCGTCGCCGTCGTCCAGCAGCGCGGTCATGGCGAGCTGGATCAGCTCGGAGACGCCGTTGCCGAGGAAGACGTCGTCGACGGAGAGCCCGTGCAGCCCGCGCTCCTCGTAGTGCATGACCACGGCGCGGCGGGCCGAGAGCAGGCCCTTGGAGTCGCCGTACCCGTGCGCGTTCGCGAGGTTGCGCAGGATGTCCTGGAGGATCTCCGGGGGTGCCTCGAAGCCGAAGGTGGCGGGGTTGCCGGTGTTGAGCTTGAGGATGCGGTGGCCCTGTTCCTCCAGCCGCATCGCCTCGTCGAGCACCGGGCCGCGGATGTCGTAGCAGACGTTGGCGAGCTTGCTGGACTGGATGACCTGCATGCCTGCCTACTTTAGGGGCTCGGCGGGGCCCCGGGCGGGGCGTTCGGGAGCACGGCCCGCCGGGTTCGCAAGGGCCCCCTTGGATCGGCAGGCGGGGGCGTCGGGCGGCCTTTCAAACCGGTGGCTCGATGTCCGGAATGCTCATGTATGCGAGGAACGCCATCCGAATCCCGCACGGATTCCGGCGCGGAACGAGACGGACGGCACACCGACCGCCCGCTCCGGACGGGAAGATGGGGCCCGGTCCGTCGACGAGGAGGGGAGTGCCGGTGGTGGTGGTCGTGGCCGGGGCGGTACTGGTCGGACTCCTGGTGGCTCCGCTGCTGCGTGCGCTGGTCGCCCGCTTCGCCGTCCCCGAGGGCGAACCCTGGTGCGGGGCCTGCCCGTTGTGCGGCCGCGCGGTGGGGGCCGCACTGCCGCCGACCGGGCGCTGCCCGGGCTGCCGCGGCCGGCTGGGCCCCGGGGCGGGAGCGGTGGAGGCGGTCGCGGCGGTGGTCGCGGTCGCGGTGGCGTACGCGGCGGACGGGCCGCAGACGGCGGCGCTGGCCTGGGCGGGCGGGCTCGGGGTGGCCCTCGGCTTCACGGACGCCCGGGTGCGCCGACTGCCCTACCGGCTGACCGGGCCGCTGCTGGCCGGAGTGGCCGCGCTGCTGGCGGTGGCGGCGCTGGCCGAGGGGCGCCCCGGGGTGCTGCTGCGCTGCCTGCTGGTCGCGCTGACCGTCGGGGCGCTGCTCGAAGTCGCCGTCCAGATCGGCGCGTTGGGCCCCGGCGACTCGCCGCTCGGGCTCGCCCTGGGCGGGCTGCTCGGCTGGTACGGCTGGTGGGTGGCGATCGGTGGGCTGGTCGCCGCGGTGGTGCTCGCCGGGCTGTGGGGCACCCTGCGGGTCGCCGCCCTGCTGGTCCGCCGCCGCCCGTGGCGCGGCCTCGAAGTCCCGGTCGGCCCCTTCCTGCTGCTGGGCGCGCTCACCGCGGTGCTGGCCCGGTAGCGCGGAAGGGGCCCGCCGTACCGGAACCGGTACGGCGGGCCCCTTCCGTCGGCGCGCCGGCCCCACCCTCAAGGAGTGGCGCGCCGAAGACCGCTCACCATTTGCCGGTCGGTCTAAGGGAGTTGCGGCTCTGCGGACAGTCCTCAGGGCATCTTGTGGACGAACGGGCCGACGGCGTTCGAGAAGGCGTTGCCGTTGTTGGCGTCCCAGTTGGTGGACCAGGTCATCGCGCCCCGGATGGTGGGCCACTTGGCCGGCGGCACGAAGCTGCCGCAGTTGTTGCCGGTGGCCAGGCAGTTGAGCGCGTTGTTCACCACCGACGGGTCGACGTAGCCGCCGCCCGCCGCCTTGCCGGAGGCGGGGACCCCGATGCCGACCTGGTCGGGCCGCAGACCGCCCTGGATGTGGGTGCAGACCTGCGAGGTGATGAAGTCGATCGTGCCCTGGTTGTAGACCTTGCCGTCGCAGCCGTTCATGCCGCCCGAGTTGTAGAACTGGGTGTTGACGACGGTCAGGATGTCCTTGGTGTTCAGCGCCAGCTGGAAGTAGGCGCCGGCGGTGCTGTACATCCCGATGGTCTCGGGGGCCATGGTCAGCACGAAGCCGGGGCCGACCTTGGCCTGCAGGGCGTGCAGCGCGTCGCCCAGCGGTCCGGCCTGGACGCCGTTCTCCAGGTCGACGTCGACGCCGTCGAAGCCGTAGTCCTTGAGGATCGCGGAGGCGCTGTCGGCGAAGTTCGCCCCGGCGGTGGCGTCGCCGACGGTGATCGCGCCGTTCTGGCCGCCGATGGAGAGGACGACCTTCTTGCCGGCCGCCTGCTTGGCCTTGATGTCGGCGCGGAACTGGGCGTCGGTGTAGCCGCCGAGCGCCTTGGACAGGCCCGGGTCCAGGGTGAAGCTGATCGCGCCGGTCCGGGTCGGCACGGCGTCGGCGAAGGAGACCGCGATGATGTCGTACGCGTTCTGGACGTCGCTCAGGCGCTGCGGGGTCGAGCCGTTGTCGAAGTTCTGCCAGTAGCCGGTGAGCGCGTGCGCCGGCAGGCCGGTGGCCGGCGGGGTGGTCGCGGTCGGGGTCGCGGTCGGAGTCGCGGTCGGGGTGGCCGTGGGGGTCGGCGTCGCGGTGGGGGTCCGGGTGGGCGTCGCAGTGGCGGTCGGGGAGGCGGTGGCCGTCGGCGTCGGGGTCGGCGTCCTGGTGGGGGTGGCCGTCGGCGAGGGGGTGGCGGTGCCGCCCGGGCCGACCAGCGCGACGTCGTCGGCGAGGTAGGCGCCCTGCCCGTACCAGCCGTGCAGGTAGACCGTGACGCTGGTGGCGTTCGCCCCGGTGGTGAAGGTGCTGGAGAGCTGGTTCCAGCTGTTCTGGTTCGACCAGGCGGACGGGTCGGTGCCGCCGGTGCCGCGCGCCCCGAGGTAGACGTACGGGCCCTGCACCCAGGCGCTGAGGGTGTAGCTGGTGTTGGGCAGCACGCTGATGGTCTGGGTGCACTCGGCGGTGTCGCCCGCGCCCGGGGTGGCCTGCAGCGCACCGCTGCCGGAGTGCACCGGCGAGGACACCGCGGTCGCGCCGCCGGTGCAGGACCAGCCGCCGAGTCCGCTCTCGAAACCGCCGTCGGTGACCAGGTTGCCGTCCGCCGCGCTGGCGCCGCCGGCGAAGAGGGCGAGGCCGCCGCCGGCCAGGGCGAGGGCGGTGGCGCCGGCCGCGAGGGCCGGGAGGGGGCTGCGCCGGCGCCGGTGCGCGGGCTGGTTCGGCGTACGGGCCATGGGTGACGCTCCTGGGGAAGGAGCGGCCGCCGCGGTGGGGGGCGCGGCGGCCGCGTGTGGGGGAGGGGAGGTCCGCAGGTGACTCCTGGAGGCGGGGTGTTCCGTTCCGCCTCGGGTCAAAAGCTGGACTAGACCATTGCCGGACGTCAAGGACGCGACAACCGGTTTACGGCTCCCTTAAGGATTCGGAGACCGTTCCGTGTCCACGACGGCCGCACCCGCCCCGCGGGCCCCGCCGGACCCGCCCGCGGGCCCGGACACGCCCGCCGCGACAGACTTCGTACAGGACCGTGACCAGACCGCTACCTGCGGCTTTACCGCGCGCCTGCGCGCCGGAGTAGGCTGCGCCGGGGCCGGGGACGAACCGGCCCGAACGAGTACGGAGGGGCCGGGAAACCATGGGTCTGCGCGATGTCGCCGAACGGACGCCGGGGCTGCGCACCCTGCTGGGCGGGATGTACCGGCTGTACGGTCGCCGGGTCGAGGTCCACCTCGGCCGCACCCCCCACCACATCGGCGTGATCCTCGACGGCAACCGCCGCTGGGCCAAGGCCGCCGGCGGCTCCACCGCGTACGGCCACCAGCGCGGCGCCGACAAGATCAGCGAGTTCCTCGGCTGGTGCGACGAGACCCACGTCAAGGTCGTCACCCTGTGGATGCTCTCCACCGACAACCTGGACCGCCCGGCCGACGAACTCGTCCCGCTGCTCGGCATCATCGAGGACGCCGTCACCGGCCTGGCCGCCGCCCGCCGCTGGCGGGTCAACCCGGTCGGCGCGCTGGACCTGCTCCCGCAGCACACCGCCGACGTGCTCAAGCGCGCCGCCGAGGAGACCTCCGCGATCGACGGCATCACCGTCAACGTCGCGGTCGGCTACGGCGGTCGGCACGAGATCGCCGACGCCGTCCGCTCGCTGCTCCAGGAGCACGCCGGGCGCGGCACCTCGATCGAGGAACTGGCCGAGATCCTGACCGTCGAGCACATCTCCGAGCACCTCTACACCGCCAACCAGCCCGACCCGGACCTGATCATCCGCACCTCGGGCGAACAGCGGCTGTCCGGATTCCTGCTCTGGCAGAGCGCGCACAGCGAGTTCTACTTCTGCGAGGCGTACTGGCCGGCCTTCCGCAAGGTCGACTTCCTGCGCGCGCTGCGCGCCTTCGAGCAGCGGCACCGGCGGATGGGCCTCTGACCCGGCGCCCGCCGGGCCCCACCCGGGCCCTCCGGGGCCGAACCGGGTGCCGACCCACCTCCCGGCCGGGGCGCCATCCTGCCGATCCTGAGCCGATCGCGGCCGATTCCGGCCGATCCCCGGGCGGAGCCGGCGCGCTTCCGGGCGGAATGACCGCCGTAGGCCTGGCGTACCCGGGCGCCGCGCGAGGCCAAACGTTCACCGGCAATGATCCGTCAGTTCGCCGGGGACGCGAATGCACCGCTCCCCGCCTGGGAATACTCCAGTCAGTCCGGTCCCGAGGCCACCGGGGCAGCGGGGGCCGGCATGCCGCGGGTGACGCAGGGTCATCCGCTCTGGAGGCCTAGTGGTCAGTTCCAAGAGCCGCCGGACACCAGACCGGCGCACGTACGTTCTCGACACCAGCGTGCTCCTGGCGGACCCTCTCGCCATGACCCGCTTCGAGGAGCACGAGGTCGTCCTCCCGGTGGTGGTCGTCACCGAGTTGGAGGCCAAGCGCCACCACCCGGAGCTGGGCTACTTCGCCCGCCAGGCGCTGCGCCTGCTCGACGACTACCGCGTTCGCCACGGCCGGCTCGACGAGCCGATCCCGGTCGGCGAGCTGGGCGGGACGATCAGGGTCGAGCTCAACCACTCCGACGTGTCGATACTGCCGGCCGGCTACCGGGCCGGTGGGGGCGAGGCCGACACCCGGATCCTGGCGGTCGCCCGCAACCTGCAGGCCGAGGGCTACGACGTCACCGTCGTGTCCAAGGACCTCCCGCTGCGGATCAAGGCCAGCTCGGTGGGCCTGCTCGCCGAGGAGTACCGGGCCGAGCTCGCGATCACCTCCGGCTGGACGGGCATGTCCGAACTGCACGTCGCGGCCGAGCAGGTCGACGCGCTGTTCGCGGCCGGCCACGACGCGGCGGTGGACGTCGAGGGGGTCGAGGAACTGCCGGTGCACACCGGTCTGGTGCTCACCTCGGAGCGCGGCCGGGCGCTCGGCCGGGTCACCGGCGACGGGCGGGTCCGGCTGGTGCGCGGCGAGCGCGAGGCGTTCGGGCTGCGCGGTCGCAGCGCCGAGCAGCGGGTGGCGCTGGACCTGCTGCTCGACCCGGACATCGGCATCGTGTCGATGGGCGGCCGGGCCGGCACCGGCAAGTCGGCGCTGGCGCTGTGCGCGGGGCTGGAGGCGGTGCTGGAGCGGAGGCAGCACCGCAAGGTCATGGTCTTCCGGCCGCTGTACGCGGTCGGCGGCCAGGAGCTCGGCTACCTGCCCGGCAGCGAGGCGGAGAAGATGGGCCCCTGGGCCCAGGCGGTCTTCGACACCCTCTCGGCGGTCACCACCCCGGACGTGATCGAGGAGGTCATCGCCCGCGGGATGCTGGAGGTCCTGCCGCTGACCCACATCCGGGGCCGCTCGCTGCACGACGCCTTCGTGATCGTGGACGAGGCCCAGTCGCTGGAGCGCAACGTCCTGCTGACGGTGCTGTCCCGGATCGGCCAGGGCTCGCGGGTGGTGCTCACCCACGACGTGGCGCAGCGGGACAACCTCCGGGTCGGCCGGTACGACGGCGTGGTGGCGGTGGTGGAGAAGCTGAAGGGCCATCCGCTCTTCGCCCACATCACCCTCACCCGCTCGGAGCGGTCGCCGATCGCGGCGCTGGTCACGGAGATGCTGGAGGACATCAACCCGTGAACCGCCCCTGATCCGGGCATAGTAGGACAATAGGGTCAACTCGCGGTGCGGGGCCCGTTCCTGACGGAGCGGGCCCCGTCCCTTTCATCACATCGAGTGCTTTCCGTGCGGGGGAACTCCCGTACGGTGAATGTGACATGCGCCACGCGGGCGGGAATTGCGTCGACAGTGCCCGGTGCGGCATGGTGAGGGTTCTGTCAGGCCCCGCGTACGGCGCGGCAGGGCTTCCGGACCCCGGGAGTCCGGCCCCGGATGGTCCACCAACTCCGGTCGGTGGACGCACAATTGAAGACCGATGAGCCGTACGCCGCCCGATTCCAACGCCCGGTCGCCTCAACCCGACCGGACGCCGGGCCAGCACCTCCCGTGACCAGAGCACCTGCGGAGGTCCGTGCCAAGGGGCATGTTGCGTCCGCACGGTCACGCGTGGGCGATGCTGGAAGGAATCCATGTGACTCGGATCTCGGTCCGGGGAGTTGCTGTGGCCTCCGCCACCGCCGTCACCGCAGTCGGTGCCGTCGTGGGTATGGCCTCGGGCAGCGAGGGCAAGACGACGCAGACGGTCGACATCGCCGGTGCGACCCTGCTTGCCGAAGTCCCCTCCGGCTCCCAGGCGCAGGCCGTCAGTGACAACATCGGCCAGCAGGCGTCCGCCCAGCAGGCCTCCGCCGACGCCGCGGCCAAGGCCGCCGCCGAGCAGAAGGCCGCCGAGGAGGCCGCGCGCCAGAAGGCCGCCGCGGACGCCCAGGCCAAGGCCGACGCTGACAAGGCCGCCAAGGCCGCCGCCGACCAGCGCGCCGCCGCCGATGCCGCCGCCAACCGCTCCAAGGCGCGTTCGGCGATGTCCGCGGTGGACAACAGTGCCCCGCCGGTCTCGGTCAGCCCCGGCTCCGTCCAGGACATGGCCCGGCAGATCGTCGGCAACGACGCCCAGTTCCAGTGCTTCAGCCAGATCGTGAAGCGCGAGAGCGGCTGGGACTACACCGCGACCAACAGCGGCTCCGGCGCCTACGGTCTGGTCCAGGCCCTGCCCGGCTCCAAGATGGCCTCGGCCGGCGCCGACTGGCGCACCAACCCGGCCACCCAGATCAAGTGGGGCGTCGGCTACATGAACAGCCGCTACGGCAGCCCCTGCGGCGCCTGGTCGTTCTGGCAGGCCCACAGCTGGTACTAGGAGGGCCCGCCGCCCCGCGGGGCGGCGCACTCCACACGGCCCCCGGCCGCTCGTCCCGTTCGACGAGTGGTCGGGGGTCGCGGCATTCTCCGGCGGCTGCCGTGGTGGTGGGGGCGGCCGGGCCGGGGTGACCGTCGGGCCCGGGGTGACCGTCGGGCCGGGGTGACTGCCGGATAAGGGCGGGCCGCGCCGCCCGGGCTGCGCTGACCAGTGCGCCCACGGGCGGTGCGGTCCTGGGTGCGGACGCGGGGCGCGGGGAGGGGTCCTGGTTGCTCCCCGCACCGGCCGGTCCGCCGGCGGTTGGTCCTTCTCGGTGACCGTTCGGTCCCGTTCGGACTCCTCCCCATCAGCCTGCTGGTGAAACCATCACCAATCTGGTGGTTTGTCCAAGTTTGTGGAATGAACCGATCGCGTCGAACCTCCTGGCGATCACACCCGCCCCGTCCCCGCCGGGTAGCGTCATCCCCGACGGCCGTGGCGGGACCCACGGCGTACCGCCGCACTCGGCGGGTCCGGCAGGGAAGCGGTGGTAGCGAGGATGGCGCGGGGCGGAAAGGCCTTCAAGGCCGTGGCCAAGGGCATGGCCGTGGTGGCGAGCGCGGCCGCCGTGATCGAACGGCGCCGGCGCGCCGCGATGGCGGCCGACCCGCACGAACTCCCCGCACCCGGAGTCGGCGAGGCGCCCGGCCCGGTGCCGGTGCCGCGCGCCGATCCGGCCCCCGCACCGGCACCGGCACCGGTCGTGGTCCCGGCCTCGGTCCCGACCGTCGAGGCGGTGGCGAACCCGGCGCCGGCTGCCGCGCCGTCCGCGCCCGCAGCGCCGTCCGCGCCCGTTGCGCCGCCCGTCACGCACACCGGACTCGGCCGGGAGTACCACCCCGGCCGGCCCGCCACCCCCGCCGAGGCGGTGCCCTGGGGACTGCGGGTCGCCGCCGAGTCGACCTGGCGGCTGCTGCTGCTCGGCGCCGCGCTCTACGTCCTCTTCTACGTCGTCGACATGCTGCGGCTGGTCGCCTTCTCGGTGCTCGCCTCGCTGCTGATCACCGCGCTGCTGGAGCCCTCGGTCTCCTGGCTGCGTCGGCGCGGGGTGCCGCGGTCGCTCGCCGCCGGCGGGGTGTTCCTCAGCGGCCTCGCCGGGATCGGACTGGTCGGCTGGTTCGTGGTCTGGCAGGTGTCCACCAACCTGCCCGATGTCACCAACCAGGTGAAGACCGGCGTCAACCAGCTGCGGGACTGGATGATCACCGGACCGCTGCACCTGACCCAGCAGCAGATCACCGACTTCGCCAACCAGATCACCAAGGCCATCACCACCAACACCGACCAGATCACCTCGGCCTCGATCACCGGCGCGCAGATCGCCGTCGAGATCCTGACCGCGCTGCTGATGACCTTCTTCACCACCTTCTTCTTCCTCTACGACGGCGCCAAGATCTGGAACTGGGCGCTGCGCGGCCTGCCCCGGCAGTCCCGCTTCGCGATGGCGGGGGCCGGTCCGAAGGCCTGGACGACGCTCACCGCGTACGTGCGCGGCACCGTCTGCGTGGCCTTCATCGACGCCGTCTGCATCGGCATCGGCATCGACCTGCTCGGCGTGCCGCTGGCCATGCCGCTGGCCGTGATCATCTTCCTCGGCGCGTTCGTCCCGCTGGTCGGTGCCCTGGTCACCGGCACCGTCGCCGTCCTGATCGCACTGGTCACCCAGGGGCCGTGGACGGCGCTGATGGTGCTGGTCGTGCTGATCGCGGTGATGCAGGTGGAGAGCCACATCCTCCAGCCGCTCATCCTCGGCCGGGCCGTCCGGGTCCACCCCCTCGGCGTGGTCCTCGGCGTCGCGGCCGGCGGCATCATCGGCGGCATCGGCGGCGCGGTGGTCGCCGTCCCGCTGATCGCCGTCACCAACACCGTGGTCGCCCACCTGCGCCGCCGCAACGAGGCCGGCCAGGCCGTCTTCACCGCCCTCGAAGCCGCCCGCGAAGCCGCCGAACGCACCGCGGCCGCCCAGCCGGCGGCGGCTCACCCGGCGGCGGCTCACCCGGCGACGGCTCAGCCGGCGGCGGCCGCGGACTAGGGGAGGAGCGCGGAGATCACGGCGGTGAGGGCGGCCGAGACCGCCAGCCCCGCCAGCGCGCCGGTCGCGATCAGGGCCTCCTGCTCCGCCCAGTGCGACCGGCGCCGCGACGTCCGCCACAGCACCCGGCGGGTCAGCACGGCTCCGAGTACCGGCCCGCCCCAGGGGAGCCCCACCACCCACAGCAGGGCGTAGTACCCGTGCCAGGGCGGGTCTTCGGACGCGAACATCGTCCAGACCACCGCGACGAGGCAGATCGCCGCCCACCAGACGGTGACCAGCACCATCCACCAGCCGCCGCCGGACCGCGGCTCCCGCCGGCCGCTCACGGGGCGGCCCACACCAGCGGGCCGCCCGCCGCGCACAGCCACCCGAGCACCGGCCCGATCCCGGTCAGGACGACAGCCTCGGCGAACGACGGCCGGAACGACGGATCGAGGTCAGTCATTGCGTCCGGCAGCCTTGGTGATCCGGCCGCCGTGGCCACTGACGATCCGTCCGATGTTGTCGACCGAGGTGTGGTCGTCGTCGGGGCCGTCGCCCCAGTAGGACGAGTGTGCGGTGAAGTCGGGCAAGCCACCGTCCACGGCGAAGCGATGGGCGCCGAAGTCCGCGCTGGCCGGGTCCCTGGTGTACCAGCCGAGGTGCGAGATGTGGTCCCAGGAGGCGGCGCCGACGTAGGTGTGATCAGCCCCTACCGAGAACTCCGAGGCGTGGAAGGCGTCGGTGCCGGGGCTGCCGACGAGGATGACGTCGTCGGCCGCGATTCCGGCCGGTTTCTTCGCGGCGAGGCCGACCAGGAGGGAGCCGAAGCTGTGACCCTCGGCCGTGACATGGGCCGGTGCGCCCTGGTGGGTGACGCGTTGTCCCTCGAGGAACTTGCGGTAGGCGTCGACGCCTCCTTGGGCGCGGCTCATGTCGCCGGCTTCCGGGAAGCTGAGTGGCGCGTCGTACCCCAGCCAGGCGATGGACGCGGTGCTGCGGGTCGGGTCGGCGCGCCGGGCCGCGTCGTACACGGCCTTCGCCCGGTCCGCGTCGCCGCCGCCGATGCGTTGAAGCGTGGTGTCCAGGCCGCCGACCAGGGAGGTGACGTCCTGGGCGGTGTCGGGGTTCCCGAAGGAGATGATGCCGCGGCCCTGTCCCTCCCCGCCGATGCCGAGCAGGAAGACCGGCGGTTCCGTCCCGTCGGTCTGGCGCAGCCGCTCGGCGATCCTGCGGTACCCGTTCAGCTTCAGGTCGCCGTGCGGGTCGGACGACGGGCCGCCCTTCTCGTACTCGGCGATGAGTTTCGGCAGGAGGATCCGGTTGGCCTGGTTCCTGGCGACGGCGGGGACGCCGTCGCGGTTGCCGACCAGGTCCGGGTGCTCATGGATGAGCCACTGCTGCTTGTCGGCGGGCAGTGCGTTCCACCAGGCGTTGACCTCGGTGGGCGTTGCGCCGTCCTTCGGGACGCTGCCGAGCAGCAGGCTGTCCGGAGTGAGGGTGACGTCGAGCTGGTCGCTGACGGCGGAGGCGGAGTCGAGGCCGGTGCCGTCCTGGGCGCGCTTGATGTAGTGCTGGAGCCGGGCGGCGATGGCCTGATCGACGGTTCCGGCCTCGGTCAGGGCGGTTGAGATACGGGCGGCGAGTGCTTTGGCGGTTCGCTCGCAGCTCTTCCGGTATTCGGGGTCGTGCTGGTCGGCGTAGCTGCCGGGCGGCCAGGAGACGGTGCCGCGGGCGTCGACGGACATGCCGGCCGTCTGTACGTCGGTCAGCGCCGTGCGCAGTGCGGACTGGGCGAGAGCCAGCGCGTCGGCTCCGGCGCGGATGCTCCTGCCGATCTGCCCGATTTCGCTGTGGGCGGCCTTCAGTTCGCTGGTGCTGCGGCGCAGTGCCGGGCGGGCCGCGTCGGCGGAGGGCCCGGACCAGCCGGCGGCCGCGATGCGGCCGTCGACGCGGTCGCGCCACTTGTCCACGTGCTGTCCGAAGGAGCCGTGCAGCTTGTCGTAGGCGTCAGCCGCGGCGTACAGGTGGCTGAGGTCGGTGTCGCGCAGTGTGGCGAGGTCCATGCGGTCGCCCCCTAACCGAAGTGCAGGACGAAGTTCTGCTTCTGCTCTACGGTCGGGCCTGCCGGAACGGTACGGGTGTCCGGGCCGAACGCCGTGCTGATCTGCTGGTCGGTGCTCCCGTAGCCGAGGCCCGCGTCGATCAGACCACGGCCTTGTCGGCCCATCGTGGTGTGCAGGTCCGTCAGCAGGGTGTTCCAGACGTTGGTGCAGGTGCCGAGTGCGATGCCGCACTGGAGCCCGGCCAGTCCGGCGGCGGACTGGTTCGAAACGTCGAGCAGTGCTTTGAGTTGGCCGGGGATCTGGCCGGCCGTTTCGACGGCGGTGCTCCCGGTCTGCTGGAGTTCGTCCGGGGCGACCTGGAAGCCCCCGCCGTTCTCCGGGTGTTCGGACACTGCGGTTCCCCCTCGGACCGAATGTCGTGCACGGATCGCCTTGCACTGTAGTCGAGTTGGACCCCCGGGGCCCCGGAAACGCCGACGGGCCCCTCCGGTGAGCGGAGGGGCCCGTCAGGTGGTGCGGGGTGCGTCAGGCGTTGACGGCGGCGAGGGCGGCCTCGGAGTCGAGGACGCCGGCCACGGCCTGCAGGACGGCGGCGATCTTCATCGAGGCCTGGATGACCTCGCGCTCGACGCCGGCCTTGCGCAGGACGGCCTCGTGCGAGTCGAGGCACTGGCCGCAGCCGTTGATGGCCGAGACGGCGAAGCACCAGAGCTCGAAGTCGATCTTCTCGACGCCCGGGGTGCCGATGATGTTCATCCGCAGACCGGCCCGCATCGTGCCGTACTCCTTGTCGGAGAGCAGGTGCAGCGTCCGGTAGTAGACGTTGTTCATCCCCATGATCGCGGCCGCGCCCTTGGCGGCGGTGTACGCCTCCGGGGAGAGGTTGGCCTTGGCCTCGGGCTCCAGCTCGCGCAGCAGACCGGGGCTGCGGGTGGCCATCGCGCAGGACAGCACGGTGCCCCAGAGCTGCTGGGCGGGGAGGTCGGAGTTGCCGATGACCGAGCCCAGGTTGAGCTTGAGGTCCTTGGCGTAGTCCGGGAGGGCGGCCTTCAGGTCGTCGAGGGCCATGGGTCAGCCCGCCAGCAGGGCCTGGGCGTCGAGGGTGTCCTCGCCCTTGGTCCAGTTGCACGGGCACAGCTCGTCGGTCTGCAGGGCGTCCAGCACCCGCAGGACCTCCTTGGGGTTACGGCCGACGGAGCCGGCGGTGACCATGACGAACTGGATCTCGTTGTTCGGGTCGACGATGAACACGGCGCGCTGGGCGGTGCCGTCCTCGCCCTCGACGCCGCAGGCGCGCATCAGGTCGTGCTTGATGTCGGCCAGCATCGGGAAGGGCAGGTCGCGCAGGTCCTTGTGGTCCTTGCGCCAGGCGTGGTGCACGAACTCGGAGTCGCCGGAGACGCCGAGGATCTGGGCGTCACGGTCGGCGAACTCGTCGTTCAGCTTGCCGAACGCGGCGATCTCGGTCGGGCAGACGAAGGTGAAGTCCATCGGCCAGAAGAAGACGATCTTCCACTTGCCCTCGTAGGTCTTGTGGTCGATGTCGGCGAAGGCGTTCGCGGCGTCCAGGTCGACGCAGGCCTTGAGGTCGAACTCGGGGAACTTGTCGCCGATCGTGAGCACGTTCGCTTCTCCAGAACATGAGACTGCGGGGAGTTTTGTCCGGATTCCGGACACGACCCACAATTCCACATCGTGGACTGATCAGGGAAATAGCTACACTGGATGTGTCTGATCGGAGATTGCTATCAGTACCGAACCGCCCACGTCCCGGCCCCGCCCCCGCAGGGGCGCCGCCGGCAAACCCGAGCCGACTGTGGGGAGCGCCACAGTGCGCAGTCCGCGCACCCCGACGGTCGCCCAGCTCAGGGCCTTCGTCGCGGTGGCCGAGCACCGGCACTTCCGGGAGGCCGCCGCCGCGACCGGGACCAGCCAGCCGGCGCTGTCCGGGGCGGTCGCGGCACTGGAGGAGTCGCTGGGCGCCCAGCTCGTCGAGCGTACGACGCGCAAGGTGATCGTCACTCCCCTGGGGGAGCGTGTGCACGGGCACGCGCGCCGGGTGCTCGCCTCCCTGCAGGCCCTCACCGAGGAGGTCGAGGCCGCCCGCCGTCCGTTCACCGGACCGCTGCACCTCGGGGTGATCCCGACCGTCGCACCGTACCTGCTGCCCATCGTGCTGCGGCTGGTCCGCGACCGCTTCCCGGAGCTGGAGCTGCACGTCCACGAGGAGCGCACCCCCTCGCTGCTGGAGGGGCTGGCCGCCGGGCGGCTGGACGTCCTGCTGCTCGCGCTCCCGGCCGGCGGCTCCTCGCCGACCCGGGACATCCCGCTGTTCGACGAGGACTTCGTACTGGTCACCCCGCCCGAGCACCCGCTCGCCGGGCGGATCGACGTCCCGCGCGACGTGCTGCTCGACCTGGACGTGCTGCTGCTGGAGGAGGGCCACTGCCTGCGCGACCAGGCCCTCGACATCTGCCGCGAGGTCGGCGCCGACCCGGCCGGCTCCACCACCCGCGCGGCGGGCCTGTCCACCCTGGTCCAACTCGTCGCCGGGGGCCTCGGGGTGACCCTGCTGCCGGCCACCGCGCTGGACGTGGAGGCCGGGCGCACCGACCGGCTGGCCGCCGTCCGCTTCGCCGCCCCGGCGCCCGGCCGCCGGATCGGGCTGGCCACGCGGCCGGGTTCGGCCCGCAGTGCCGAGTACGGGCGCTTCGGTGCGGCGCTGCGCGAGGTGCTGGCCGAACTGCCGGTCCGGATCGTCGACGGGGGAGACGGGGAAGACGGGGAAGACGGGGGAGGGGAAGGGGTCTAACCGGCCGCCGGCGCGCCGAGGCAGAGCCCGACCGTGGTCGCCACCAGCAGGTCCAGTGCCGCCAGGGTCTCCGGGTCGGGCTGTCCGTCCGGGTGGCGTCGGATCAGCCGGCGGGCGGTCAGCCCGTCGAAGCCGGTGAGGAAGTGGGCGGCGATCCGGTCGGCGGGCAGCGCCAGGGTGAGCCCGTGGGCGGCGGCGAGGGCGGTGAGCATCTCGGTGGCGGTGCCCTCCATGGCGAGCTGCAGCCCGAGCATGATCTCCCGGACGTCCGGGTCGCGCATCGCCAGCGTCTCGAACTCACTGAGCAGGACGCAGCGCCCCTCCTCGCCGGTGGCGGCGTCCCAGAGCGCGTGCACCAGGGTGCGGACCTGTTCGCCGAACGGGCCGTCACCGGGGGAGGCGGCGCGCACCTGGTCGATGAACTGGGCGGCCACCTCCTCGACGACGGCCCGGTAGAGGTCCTTCTTGGTGCCGAAGGTGTAGTGCACCGTCGCCTGGGCGACGCCCAACTCGGCCGCGATCGCGCGGGTGCTGCCGGCCGCGACGCCCTCCCGGGTCATCAGGTCGATCGCGGCCCGGACCAGCTGGGGTCGGCGTTCGGAGGCGGGGACATGAGCCATCCAGCCAGGGTAGCGCCATGGTCGGACAACTCTGTCGATCGATTTTGTCGGCCAACTTTGTCACCCGACAAAGTTGGGTCTAGCGTGGGAGGGGTTCGCTCAGGCACCCGCCTGTCCGCCGACCGCACCCGAGGGGTCAGACCTTGGCCACGTACCTGTACCGACTGGGCCGCCACTGCTTCCGGAGAAGGCGCGCCGTCCTGGCCGTCTGGATCGCGCTGCTGATCGCCATCGGGGGAGCCGCGGGCGCCTTCGCGGGCAAGACCAGCGACGAGTTCAAGGTCCCGGGCACCGAGGCCCAGGCCACCCTGGACCGGATCAAGGGCACCTTCCCCGAGCAGGGCCACGGCTCCGCCCAGGTGGTCTTCGCGGCCGGGGCGCCCGGCGGCATGACCACGCCCGAGGCCGGCAAGGCGGTCGGCGAGGCGGTCGCCCGGATCGCCCGCGTCCCCGGCGTCGCCGCGGTGCCCGACCCGTACGCCACCGGAGCCGTCTCCCCGGACGGCAGGGTCGCGATCGCGCTGGTCTCCTTCGACCACAAGCTCGCCGACGTCACCGACCGGCAGCGCGACGCGGTCAAGGCCGCCGCCGAGCCGGCCCGCGCGGCCGGACTGGACGTGGCCTTCGGCGGTGACGCGTACAACCAGTTCGCCCAGATCGAGGGCGGTTCCGAGGCGATCGGCCTGGTGGTGGCCGGCGTGGTGCTGGTGATCACCCTCGGCACCCTGGTCGCGGCCGGGCTGCCGCTGCTGACCGCGCTGGTCGGCGTCGCCGTCGCGATGGCCGGACTGCTGGCGCTGACCGGCTCGTTCGAGATCATCACCACCGCCCCGGTGCTCGCGCTGATGGTCGGCCTCGCGGTCGGCATCGACTACGCGCTGTTCATCCTGTTCCGCTACCGCCGCCACCTGGACGAGGGCCTGGAGCCGGAGGAGTCCGCCGCCCGGGCCACCGCCACCGCCGGCAGCGCCGTCGTCTTCGCCGGCCTGACCGTGGTCGTGGCGCTCGCCGGACTGGCCGTCGCCGGCGTCCCGTTCCTCACCGTGATGGGCCTGGCCGCCTCCGGCGCCGTCGTGGTGGCCGTCCTGGTCGCGATCACGCTGCTGCCCGCGGTGCTGGGCTTCACCGGCCGTGCGATCGACCGGCTGCCGATCTGGAAGCGGGCGCTGACCACCCACGGCAAGGTCACCCTCGGCGAGCGCTGGGCCCGCTTCGTGGTCCGCCGCCCACTGCCCGTGCTGCTGGTCGGCCTGGCCGGACTGGGCGCCCTGGCGGTGCCCGCCGCGAGCCTGAACCTCGGCCTGCCGGGCGGTGGTTCACAGGCCGTCGGGACGGACGCCCGCAAGGCGTACGACCTGGTCAGCGCGGGCTTCGGGCCGGGTTTCAACGCGCCGCTGGTGGTGGTCGTGGACGCCCACGGCACGCCGAAGCCGGACCAGGCGGTGCAGGAGGTGGCCGGCCGGCTGCAGGGCCTCGACGGTGTGCAGACCCTGCTGCCGCCCAAGGTCGACCAGGCGAGCGGCACCGCCCTGGTGCCGGTCATCCCGAAGACCGGCCCGGACGACAAGGCCACCGAGACCCTGGTCAAGGAGATCCGCGACCAGCGCGACGGGCTCAGGGCCGCCACCGGGGCGAGCATCGCCGTCACCGGCACCACCGCCGCCAACATCGACGTCTCCACCAAGCTCGGCCAGGCCCTGCCGCCGTTCGTCGCGGTGATCGTCGGCATCGCCCTGGTGCTGCTCGCGCTGGCCTTCCGCTCGGTGCTGGTGCCGCTCAAGGCGGTGCTGGGCTTCCTGCTCAGCATCCTGGCCTCGCTCGGCGCGGTGGTCGCGGTCTACCAGTGGGGCTGGCTGGACGGCCTGATCGACGTGCCGAAGGTCGGCCCGGTGGTCAGCTTCGTGCCGATCCTGCTGATCGGCGTGCTGTTCGGGCTGGCGATGGACTACGAGCTGTTCCTGGTCTCCGGGATGAAGGAGCAGTACGTCCACGGCAAGGCACCGCGCGAGGCCGTCGTCGGCGGGGTGAAGGGCGGCGCCCGGGTGGTGACGGCCGCCGCGCTGATCATGATCTCGGTGTTCGGCGCCTTCGTCCTCGGACACGACCCGATCGTCCAGCCGATCGGGTTCGCCCTCGCGGTGGGCGTGCTGGTGGACGCCTTCGTGGTGCGGATGGCGCTGGTGCCGGCCGCGATGGCGCTGTTCGGCAAGGCGGCCTGGTGGTTCCCGAAGCGGCTGGAGAAGGTCGTGCCGAAGGTCGACATGGAGGGCGAGCAGCTGATCGCCCGGCTGGAGGAGGAGCGGGTCGAGGAGCCCGTGGGGGTGTGACCGCGGTGCCCGTAGGCGTGTGACCGCGGTGCCCGGTGGGGTCCGCCCCACCGGGCCCGCCGCTACTGCGGCAGCCGCTGCTCGAACCAGACCACCTTGCCGGTGCCCAGCCGGGTGGCGCCCCAGCGGTCCGCGCTCCGGGCCACTATCTGCAGCCCGCGCCCGCGTTCGTCCTCCGGGCCGGTACGGCGCGGGCGCGGCAGCAGCGGGCTGTCGTCGCCGACCTCGCAGCGCAGCCGGGTGGTGCGCACCAGGCTCAGGGTGACCGGCCGGGTCGCGTGCTGGACGGCGTTGGTCACCAGCTCGCTGACCATCAGCTCGGTCGCCTCGCTCAGCTCGTCCAGCCCCCAGCGGCGCAGGGTGTGCGCCGCCAGCCGCCGGGCCCGGCCGGGCGTCTCGTTGCGCGGCTGCAGGTACCAGTGGGCGACGTCCCCGGCCGGGATGCCGTCGAAGCAGGCGCCCAGCAGGGCGATGTCGTCGCCGCGGTCCCCGGGCGGCAGGATCCGGAGCGCCTCCTGGCAGAGCTGCTCGGGGGACTGCCAGCGGGCGGCCGCGATCCGCGCGCGGAGCACCTCCAGGCCGTCGCTGAGCGGGCGGGTGCGGGTCTCCACCAGGCCGTCGGTGAACAGCAGCAGCGCCGAGCCGGGCGGTGCGGGCAGCTCGACCGAGTTGAAGTCCACCCCGCCGACCCCGATCGGCGCCCCGGAGTCCAGCTCCACCAACTCGGCCGTGCCGTCCGGGCGGACCAGCACGGGCGGGACGTGCCCGGCGTTGGCCAGCACCACCCGGTTGGCGATCGGGTCGTACACCGCGTACACGCAGGTGGCCAGGTGCTGTTCGCGGCCGAGCCGCTGGGCCTGTTCGTCCAGGTGGTAGAGCACCTCGTGCGGCGGCAGGTCGAGTGCGGCCAAGGTCTGGGCGCTGGTGCGGAGTTGGCCCATGATGGCGGCCGAGGTGAGCGAGTGGCCCATCACGTCACCGACGATCAGGGCGACCCGGTTGCCGGGCAGCGGCACCGCGTCGTACCAGTCGCCGCCGACCTGCGCGCCGCGCTCACCGGGCAGGTAGCGCTGGGCGAGCCGGACCCCGTGCGACTGCGGCAGCCGCAACGGCAGCATGCTGCGCTGGAGTTCGTTGGCTATCTCCCACTCGCGGGCGTACCGCAGCGCGGTGTCCACGGCCAGCCCGGCCTGGGTCGCCAGGTGCGCGGCGGTCGCGGTGTCCGTCGCGTCGAAGGCCGGGCGGCCGGTGCGTTCAGGGGGCCGGCGGATCAGCACCAGCAGACCGAGGACGGCCTTGCGGCCGCGCAGCGGCAGGGCCACCACCGAGGTGCCGGCGGCCAGCCGGGCCAGCCCGCGGGTGCCGTACAGCTCGCGCAGCAGCGCCTCGGTGCGCTCGGCGGCGGGCGTGCCGAGGACGGCCGACTCGGCGGGGCGGCGGCTCAGCAGGATGTGCGCCAGCGCGCCACCGCGGGTGACCGGGGTGGCCGGGCCGGTGTCGGCGGTCGAGCGGGAGCCGAAGCGCGAGCGGTGCCGGTCGTCCGCGCCGCTCTTGCGGCCGCGGCGGCCGATCCGGGTGCCGGTGCTGTGGTGTATCCGCAGCTCCTCCGGGAAGCCGGGTTCGCGCTCGACGTTGGGCAGCGGGTCGCGCAGGTGGACGACGGCCGCGTCGGCGAGCGTCGGCACCAGCACCCGGCCGATGTTGCGCAGGGTCGCGGCCAGGTCGAGGGCGCTGTTGATCCGCCGGGTCGCCGCGTCGAGGTAGGCGAGGCGGTCCGCCACCCGTTCCGCCGCCCGGTCCGGTGCCCGGTCCGCCGCCCCTTCCGGCGACCTGGCGTGGTCCGGTCGGGCGGTCGGCGGCTTCGCCGGGGGGTGCGCCCTGATCGGGATCATGCTGCGCTGGCCCGGGACGGCGGGCGGCTGCTCCGCCTCGGTCTTGAGCTGGTCGCGCACGGCTGCCTGTCCTGGATTCGGTGTGGTCGGGAGGTGTGTGTCGATGGGCTGTGCTGGTCCTCCGGTCGGTCAGCCGACGCGTCGACAGCACAGGAACAGCTGTTCCTCCGGCGGCAGCGTGGTACTGGCCGGCGCGTACGGATGCCCCGAGCACTCCTCGACGGCGAAACCGGCCGCGACCAGAACCCGTTCCAGATCCTCCCTCAGATACCCACTGATCCGCAGCTCTCTGCCAAGGAACGGAAGCGGAACGTGATCCAGGTCCGCCTCGACCATACCGAGCACCAGCAGTCCGCCGGGCCGCAGCAGTTCGCGCAGCCGGCCGAGCACGGTCGGGATCTCGTCCTGCGGCAGCAGGATCAGCGAGAAGAACGCGGTGACGGCGGCGAAGGCGCCGCGGCCCGCCGGCCCCAGCCCGGGCGCGCCCCAGACCCGGTCGGCGCGCTCGGTGGCCAGATCGTAGAGGTCGATGCGGTGGAACTCGGCCGGGTACGGGCCCGCGGTCCGGTCCTGCCGGGCCAGCGTGAGCATCCCGTCCGAGAGGTCCATCCCGGTCACCCGCAGCCCGCCGGCGGTCAGCTGGCGGACGGTCGGCTCGCCGGTGCCGCAGCCCACGTCCAGCACCCGGGCCCCGGGTTCGAGCTCGGCGAGCAGCTGCCGGCCGCACTCCAGCTGCCCGTCCTTGGCCGGGAACGCCTCGCCGTAGCCGGCGCCGATGGTGTCGAAGGCGACCGCCTGCAGGGCCCGGGCCGCCCGGCGTCGTCGCACGTCGGGCCCGTCGTCGCCGGCGTCCTCGCCGACCGGGAACGCGTCGGATATCTGTCCGGTCGTCACGTTGAGAGGCACCCTTCCACCCGTGGCCTCCGGTCGGCTCCTCCGCAGCCTCCTGGGCCGCTGCCGGTGGCGGTACGTCACGCTCCCCGCATCACACAGACGGCCTGCACCCCGACACGTTGCCGGCAGACACTCGTGTGCGTACTGGCATCTGAGAATATGCGTGATCACTGCGCCATGGGGTCCCTTTCCGGCCAACTCGTCATGCTTGGGCCGATGTGGACCGGGTCCGCGGAAGCACGGGGGTTGCGGGCCGGGTGGTGCGACCGGCCCCGCACGCCGGACAGCGCGCCGGGTCGGCGGCGCTGACCTGCGGTTTCGCCGATCCGCAGGCTGACAATCGGACGTTTATCGAACGTCAATCGGCGGGGTGCACAGTGGGATCCAGCGCCGGGGAAGCGTTGAGGGCGCTCCCGCAGCCGGGGGGCTGCGGGGGCGCCGACGCGCGGATCGGGGGAGGTGCTCCGCAGGGGAGCGGAGGCCTCACGGCGCGGGGGGAGAAGAGAAGGGCTCGGTGTGCTGTCGGGAGATGAGGTCCGCCACGGGGGAGGCCTCCGGCACACCGAGCCGCGTGAAGATCGCGTGCGCCTCCTGGAGACAGGCGAGGCCACGGGCCGGCTGCGCCAGGGCGAGCAACGCCTCGCCGAGGGCGGCGTTGGCCAGGCCCTGGCAGTAGGCGGAGCCCATGTCCTGCCCTATGGCGAGCGATCCGCCGGCCGCCTCGGCCGCCTCGGCGTGTTGCTCGGCGGCGAGCAGGGCCGAGGCGAGGCGGGCCAGGGCGTAGCCCTCCCAGAGCGGGTTGCGCTGGGACTGGTAGAGCCGGTGCGCCTCGCGCAGGTGCGGGACGGCCTCGGCGGTGGAGAGCACCACGCCGAGCTGGTAGAGGGTCTGGGCGAGCAGCGGGCCGTTGTTGGACGCCCGTGCGGCGGCGACGCCGTCACCGGCGGACTTGATCGCCGTCTCGGTCATCCCGAGCCGGTGCTGCACCCGGGCCATGTTGCTGACGATCCGCGCCTCGCCGATCGATGTGCCGACCGCTCGGTTGCTGGCGTGCGCCTGCTCCAGGAACAGCAGCGCCTCGGCCGGACGGTTGTTCATGTTCACGATCACGCCGAGCATGTTGGTCGTGGCCAGGTGCAGGACGGTCGGTTCGTCCGGCGTCTGGTGGTCCAGACTCCGGCGGAAGGACTGCTCGGAACCCTGGAAGTCACTGGTGGCGAACTGCAGGGTGCCGAGGGCGAAGTACGCCCGGGCGATCCCGGGCGAGTCGCCACGGCCTCGGGCGTCCTCGCCGATGGCTTCCAGCACTGGGAGCGCCCGCGGTCCGCGAGTCGGGTCCGGGTCGATGCTGAACAGGTAGTTGAGCAGGTCGACGGCCGCGCGCTGCGAGGTGGCGGGGCCGTTCGCAGCGGCCTCGACGGCACTGAGCAGCAGGGCTCCCTCGGTTCGGAGCCAGTCCTGCGCGGCTTGGTTCGTCGACAGGTTGAGCCCCGCCGACGTGAACGTCGTCAGCAGCTCGGGCAGTGGGTCGTCCGGTTCGATGACCTGAGCGGCATTGCGGACGGTCGGGATCAACAGGTCGAGCAGCCGCATGACCGCCAGCTCCTGTTCCCCCGTGTCGCCGATCCGCTCGTTCTTCCGCTGGGCGTAGAGCCGGAGCAGGTCGTGGTAGCGGTAGCGGCCGGGGGCGAAGCACTCCAGCATGTTCGCCTCGACCAGGGCCTCGGCGAGGTCCTCGGCGGTGTACTCGTCCACGCCGAGCAGCGCCGCGGCGGCCGCCAGCGGGATGTCGGGCGAGTCGATCAGGGCGAGCAGCCGAAAGGCGCGGGCCTCGTCCACGGACAGCTGTCCGTAGCCGAGCCCGATGGTGGTCTCCACGGCGAGGTTGCCGAGCTGGAGTTCGTCCAGCCGCCGGCGCTGATCGGCTAACCGACTGGCCAGGTCGGAGACGCTCCAGCGCGGGCGGCTGGCCAGTCGGGCGGCGGCGATGCGGACGGCCAGCGGCAGGAAGCCGCAGGCGGTGACCACCTTTATGGCGGCCTCGGGTTCGGCGGTGACCCGGTGCTCGCCGACGATGGCCGAGAACAGCGCCAGCGCCTCGGCCGGGGTCAGTTCCTCGACGTCGAACAGCTGGGCGCCCGGGATGCCGGCCAGCCGGGAGCGGCTGGTGGCGAGCACCGCGCAGCCGGAGACGCCGGGGATCAGCGGTCGGATCTGGTCCGCGTCGCGCGCGTTGTCGAGCAGGATCAGCATCCGGCGGCTGGCGAGCAGCGAACGGTAGAGGGCGGCTCGCTGTTCGAGCGAGTCCGGGCTCTCGGTGACGCCGAGCGCGTGCAGGAAGTCGCCCAGGACGACCACCGGGTCCGCCGGCGAGGCGCCGGCTCCGCGCAGGTCGACGTACAGCTGCCCGTCCGGGAACTCGGTGCGGACGCGGTGGGCGACGTGCACCGCGAGGGTGGTCTTCCCGACCCCGCCGATGCCGGCCAGTGAGGTCACCACCACCGCCTGGCCGGTGGCGTTCATCAGCACCGTCGAGAGGTCGCCCACCAGCTTCGATCGACCGCTGAAGTCCGAGACGTCGGCGGGGAGTTGGGCCGGGGCCGGGGGTGCGGCCGGGCCGTCCTCGTGGATGGTCGGGGCGGGAACGGTCGGCAGGGTGAGCGTCGGGTCGGCGGCGAGGATGCGGTTGTGCATCCTGGACAGCCCGGTGCCCGGCTCGACCCCGAGCTCCTCGATCAGCAGTTTGCGGGTGTCGGTGTAGACGCCGAGCGCCTCGGCCTGGCGTCCGCAGCGGTACAGCGCCAGCATCAGCAGTTCGCGCAGCCGCTCGCGCAGCGGGTGCTCGGCCGTCAGGTTGTTGAGCTCGACGACGATCTCGGCGTGCAGCCCGATGTCGAGGGCGGCGGCGCACAGCTCCTCGGCGGCGGCGACCTGGCGTTCGGCCAGCCGCAGCCGCTGGGCGTCGGCGTACGGGCCGGGGATGCCGGTGAGCGGACGGCCGCTGAACAGGTCCAGCGCCTGCATCAGCAGGCGGTGCGCCTCGCGCTTGTCGCCCGAGGTGCGGGCGGCCGCGGCCTCGGTGGAGAGCCGTTCGAAGACCGCCAGGTCGAGGGCCTCGCCCGGGATGCGCAGGGCATAGCCGTCGGCGACCGAGACCAGCAGCTCGGCGGGTCGGCGCACTTCCCGGCGGGGCTCGATGACGGTGCGCAGCCGGGAGACATAGGTGCGGAGCGCGGCCACCGCCTGGGTCGGGGGCCGTTCGCCCCAGAGCGCGTCGACCAGGTCCTGGGTGGTGACCGGGCGCCCGGAATGCAGCAGAAGGGTGGTCAGAACGGCCTGTTGCTGGGGGGAGCCGAGGGAGAGGGGTTTGCCGTCGAGCCAGGCCTGGACCGGACCGAGGACTTGGAAGCGCAGCGCAGGGGTCTGCGGCGTCTCCCGAAACTCCATGAAGTCCCCCGATGGCCTGTCGTGTCGATTCCGTGAAAGGGCGCTCGGCGGTCCGCCGCGAGGCTTCAGCTTAGGCGGACGCCCGACTCTGCCGGACGGCACCGCAAGCCGCACGATGTTTATCGGACATTTAATCAACCCTACGATACTGTCCCCGCGCCCGCGCCACGGAGGTCGGGCTGGACACATTTGATGACCGAAAGGCGGCCGCCCAATGGCCAACGACCAGAGCGAGACCCCGGTGGCGTCGGCGCCCGAGAACGCGGCGCAGACCGGTGCCCCGGCCGCCGCTGTGGAGGCGGGCAAGGCTGTCGAGGGCGCGGTCGCCGCGTCCTCGAACCCGGCCGGGTACACCGCGCCGACCGACGCCGACAAGACCGCGTTCGAGAACGGCTCGTTCGGCGACGAGGGCAACGACATCAACGAGCCCGCCGGCGAGCCGGGTGGCCCGCGCAAGCCGGAGAGCGTCATCGGCGGCCACCCGTAAGCCGTTCCGCCGAGTGCCCCCGCGCCCCCGTCCGGGCACGGGGGCACTTCTCGTGATGTGCGCGCCAATTCGTGTGCGGGTCCATCGGGTGGCCGATTCCCACCCTTGATGCACGCATGGTGACCGCCGTTATCCGTAACGTGCCCGGCGGCACGCGCGGAGCGTTCCGGAATTCCGGATTCACCGGGGGGATTACCGGGTCCCGAATGACGTGGTTTGCGTGGATTCATCCGCAATTACCGGGGCTGATCGCATTCAGCCGAATCGCGGGGCTCGGGGGCGGGTGAGACGTGGTGCGGTTCGGCGGCCCATTCGCGGCCGCCGTGCTCGGGGCGCAGGTAGTACTCGCCGCCGATGGTGTCCATGTAGATGCCGGTGCGTCCGGTCCTCCGGTCGAGGACGAGTTCACCCACGTGCGGCCGGTAGGCCGGGGCGTTGCGCTGTCGGGTGCTCACCGCACTGCTCCTTCGCTCTGTCAGCGACTGGCAGACATCTCTAGAGAAGCTAATATCTCTAGAGATGTCAACGGTCGTATCTCCTTATCAGCGGCCGCGGGCGCGCCTACGATTTCATTCGAGGGAGAGGGAGCGGCGATGACCGGCAGCAGTGGCGACAAGCAGCCCAAGTACCAGCGGATCGCCGACTCCCTGAAGGCGGCCATCGATGCGGGCCGCTACCGCGCGGGCGACCGGCTGCCCGGCGAGAACGACCTGATGGACGAGTACGGCGTGGCCCGGATGACCGCCCGCCAGGCGCTCGGCGTGCTGCAGAGCGAGGGCATCGTGGAGGCCCGCAAGGGCTCGGGGGTGTTCGTCCGGGACTTCCGGCCGCTGCGCCGGCGCGGCATCCAGCGGCTGGCGCAGGGCCAGTGGGGCTCCGGCCGGTCGATATGGTCCGCGGACATCGACAACCGCAGCCTGGTGGTCGACCAGGTGTCGGTCACCGAGCAGGGCGCGCCCGAGCACGTGGCCCGGGTGCTCGGGGTGGAGCCGGGCGTCCCGATGTGCGTGCGGCACCGCCGCTTCGTCCTGGACGGCAAGCCGGTGCTGCTCTCCACCTCCTACCTGCCGGCCGTCCTGGTCGCCGGCACCGCGATCACCCGCGAGGACACCGGCCCCGGCGGCACCTACGCCCGGCTGGCCGAGATCGGCGCCAAGCCCGTGCACTTCCGCGAGGAGGTCCGCTCCCGGATGCCCGGCGGCGAGGAGGCGGCCCGCCTCGAACTCTCCGCCGGGACCCCGGTCATCCTGATCTGCCGGACCGCCTTCGCCGACGAGGGCCAGGTCGTCGAGCTCAACGAGATGATCCTGGACGCCGCCTCCTACGTGCTGGAGTACGACTTCGACGCGTAGGGCGGGGTCAGTCGACGATCGGCCGGCGGATGTCCTGCTCGCGCAGTTCGGTGACCACCCGGGCGACGGTGGCGAAGTCGTCGTCCAGGTGGAGCACGGTCATGTCGTGGTGGACGGCGGTGCCGGCCAGCAGCAGGTCCACCAGTCCGGCCGCGCGGTGCTGGCCCTTCTGGGTCAGCTTGTACTGGGCGCCGTCCACCCAGTCCCAGATCGACTTGGGAGCGCTGACGGCCGGCCCGAAGAGCGCGGTGAGTTCGTCCTCCAGGTCGTCCCGGTGGGCCGAGTCGCGGGCGGAGAACAGGATCTCCGTCCGGGTCGACTTGCTGATCCTGATCAGGCCGGACTCGACGTGGCCCCACCATTGGGAGCGGATCTCTCGGTCCGACACCAGCCGGGCATAGGCCGAGGTGTCGATCAGGAAGCTGCCGATCATTCGGCTTCCGCTCGCTGTGCGCGCTTGCGGGCCTCGTACATCCGCATGGTGGGCTCGAACTCGCCCGCGGCGGCCCGGCGGGCCAGCTTCTCCAGGGCCTCCAAGCGCTTCAGGCGGCTGACGTAGTCGGCGAGCGCGTTGTTGATGGTGTCCTTCTTCGTCGTCGTTCCCATCAGCCGCATGGCCTCCGAGAGGACTCTGTCGTCGATGTCGACGTTGGTCATGCTCATCGGTAGCACCTCCGAGAATGTGGATGGCCCACGCTCATTGTCCACATTACCCACGATCGCCGTCGAGTGATGAAAACCGCCCCGGCGCGGCGGGCGCGACCGGGGCGGTGGGACGGGCGGGGCGGGGGCGGTTACTCCTTGGAGCGCACCCGCAGGTTGGTGATCAGCGGGCCCTCGGTGGTCTCGCGGAAGAAGTCGTTGCCCTTGTCGTCGACGACGATGAAGGCCGGGAAGTCCTCGACCTCGATGCGCCAGACGGCCTCCATGCCGAGCTCGGCGTACTCCAGCACCTCGACCTTCTTGATGCAGTCCTGGGCGAGGCGGGCGGCCGGGCCGCCGATGGAGCCGAGGTAGAAGCCGCCGTGGGCGGCGCAGGCGTCGGTGACCTGCTTGCTGCGGTTGCCCTTGGCGAGCATGACCATGGAGCCGCCGGCCGCCTGGAACTGGTCGACGTAGGAGTCCATCCGGCCGGCCGTGGTGGGGCCGAAGGAGCCGGAGGCGTAGCCCTCGGGGGTCTTGGCCGGGCCGGCGTAGTAGACCGGGTGGTCCTGGAGGTACTTGGGCATGCCCTCGCCGGCGTCCAGGCGCTCCTTGATCTTGGCGTGGGCGATGTCGCGGGCGACGACGAGGGTGCCGGTGAGCGAGAGCCGGGTCTTGACCGGGTACTTCGACAGCTCGGCGCGGATCGCGGACATCGGCTGGTCGAGGTCGACGCGCACCACGTCGTCGTCGAGGTGTTCGTCGGTGGTGTCCGGCAGGTACTTCGCCGGGTCGGTCTCCAACTGCTCCAGGAACACGCCCTCGGCGGTGATCTTGCCGAGCGCCTGGCGGTCGGCGGAGCAGGAGACGGCCATCGCGACCGGCAGCGAGGCGCCGTGGCGCGGCAGTCGGACCACGCGGACGTCGTGGCAGAAGTACTTGCCGCCGAACTGGGCGCCGATGCCGATCTTCTGGGTCAGCTCGGTGACCTTGGCCTCCAGCTCCAGGTCGCGGAAGCCGTGGCCGGTCTTGGCGTCGCCGGAGGTCGGCAGGTTGTCCAGGTAGTGCGCCGAGGCGTACTTGGCGGTCTTGAGCGCGAACTCGGCGCTGGTGCCGCCGATCACGATCGCCAGGTGGTACGGCGGGCAGGCGGCGGTGCCGAGGGAGCGGATCTTCTGCTCCAGGAACGAGAGCATGCTGGCCTCGTTCAGGATGGCCTTGGTCTCCTGGTACAGGTACGACTTGTTGGCCGAGCCGCCACCCTTGGCCATGAAGAGGAACTTGTACGCGTCGCCGTCGGTGGCGTACAGCTCGATCTGGGCCGGCAGGTTGTTGCCGGTGTTCTTCTCGTCCCACATGGTCACCGGGGCCATCTGGGAGTAGCGCAGGTTGAGCTTGGTGTACGCGTCGAACACGCCGCGGGCGATGGCGGACTCGTCCGCGCCGGAGGTGAGCACGGACTGGCCGCGCTTGCCCATGACGATCGCGGTGCCGGTGTCCTGGCACATCGGGAGGATGCCGCCGGCCGAGATGTTGACGTTCTTCAGCAGGTCGAGCGCGACGAAGCGGTCGTTGGGGCTGGCCTCCGGGTCGTCCAGGATGCGGCGCAGCTGGGCGAGGTGCGCGGGGCGCAGGTAGTGGGAGATGTCGTGCATCGCCTCGGCGGTGAGCAGGCGCAGCGCCTCGGGCTCGACCTGGAGGAAGGTGCGGCCGCCGGCCTCGAAGGTGGAGACACCCTCGGAGGTGAGCTTGCGGTACGGGGTCGGGTCAGCGCCCAGGGGGAGCAGGTCGCTGTACTCGAAGTCTGGCGTGGGAGCCATCGGGGCGGTCCTTAGGGGTCCAGTGGTCCGGCTGCGTCGGCGAAGCACCATCCAGGGTAGGACCCGGCCGCCGGACGCATGCGGACAGGTCGGCCTTGCGTGACCGGGCTCACTCGGGCAGCAGTGCGAGCGACTAGGCTTGGGCCGTGGACAACTCGCCGTCGCAGGACGACCCGGGGCAGCCGACGGTGCCGGCGCCCGTTCCCCTGACCAAGTCCGAACTGAAGCCCCAGCCCGAACCGAAGCCCCAGGCCGAACTGAGGCCCCAGGCCGAACTGACGCCCCAGCCCGGGCCCGAGGCGAACGCCCCGGTGGCACAGGCGGAGATGCGGGTCTCGGACGCCGACCGCGAGCGGACCGCGGAGCTGCTGCGGGACGCCTACGCCGAGGGCCGGTTGGACGCGGACGAGCACGCCGAGCGGATCGGGGCCGCCTACGCCGCCAAGACCTTCGGGGACCTGGTCCCGCTGACCAGGGACCTTCCGGCCCACCGGTCGGTGTCCTTCGACAAGCCGCCGCTGGACGCCTCGGCGCCGGCCCCCGCGCAGGCCCGGCCGCCGGCGCCGGCGCGGCACGAGGCCCCGTCCGTGGTGGCGATCTTCGGCGGCGCCTCCCGCAAGGGCCGCTGGCGGGTGGGCTCGCACCTGACGGCCTTCACCGCGTTCGGCGGGGTGGAGATCGACCTCACCGACGCCGTCTTCGAGTCCCCCGAGGTGGAGATCACCGTGACGGCGGTCTTCGGCGGGGTCGACATCCGGGTGCCGGAGAACGTGACGCTGCTCGGTTCCGGGGTGGGCATCTTCGGCGGCTTCGACGTCCGGGAGCAGACCGCGGCGGACCCGTACGCTCCGGTCGTGCGGGTCAAGGGCCTTGCCCTGTTCGGCGGTTGCGAGGCCAAGCCGCGCCGGGGCAAGAAGCTCAAGGAGTGGGTCCGCAAGCAACTCGGTACGGAATAGCACGAATTGACCTGTCGAGTGCCCGGCCGGGAATCAACTCCCGGTCGGGCACTCGGCGTTGTGTCCGGTGCACTCCGTAGTCGATTGCGTGCAGTGTGCATGAATCGGGGCCGGGCGGGGTAGTTCCTTCCGCACATCGCTTCTTGTACGGCTGTGCACCGGAGGCGGCCCAGCGGCCGCCCCGGGCGTTGGACAGCGGGGGTTCGCAGCCGGCAGGGGAGCGAGGTTCCCCGTGTCCGAGAGCCTCGTCAGGAGTACGGCCGTGCTGCATCCGATCGAGTCCCGCACCACCTCGCCAGTCGCCGCCGCCCAGTTGCTGGAGCGCCGGCCGGCCGTCCGCCCGCAGCCGCAACCCCCGGGCGGCGGCCAGGGCACGGCCGCGGGCGAGGACAATCCGTGGCACACCGGTGCGGCCTGTCGGCGGGACGAGGTGGGGCTGTTCTTCGCGCCCTCGAAGGAGCCGACGGCGGCCCGGCTGTCGCGCGAGGAGCAGGCCAAGCAGGTGTGCGCCCGCTGCCCGGTGCTGCTGGAGTGTCGTGAGCACGCGCTGGCCCAGCCGGAGCCGTACGGGGTCTGGGGCGGGCTGACGGCGGCCGAGCGGCGGGTGGTGCTGGCCCGGCGGCGGCGCCGGGACGCCGAGCTGCGCGAGGCGGCCCGGGTGGCCACGACCGGGCGCCGGATAGCCGGTTGACGCCGGGCCGAAGACCGGCCCGGTACGGCGGCCGCCCCGACGACGGCCGCGGCGGGACCGCGCCCGCCACCCGGACCGCGCCCGGCACCCGGATCGCGCCCGCCACCCTGATCGCGCCCGGCGTCGAGCTCGCGCCCGGCCGCCACGGCGGCCGGAGACGCGACGCGGCCCCGGCGGAGGGGGATTCCGCCGGGGCCGCGTCGCGCGCTGTCCGCGTCCGGGTCAGTTGGCCCGGTCGAAGTCGATCGCGCTGTAGGCCCGCAGCTTCGACAGCTTGTGGACGGAGTTGATCTCGCGGATCGTGCCGCTCTTGGAGCGCATCACCAGCGAGCTGGTGGTGGCGGTCTCCGAGCGGTAGTGGACGCCGCGCAGCAGCTCGCCGTCGGTGATGCCGGTGGCGACGAAGAACACGTTCTCGCCGCTGACCAGGTCGTTGGTGGTGAGCACCCGGTCCAGGTCGTGCCCGGCGTCGATGGCCTTCTGCCGCTCGGCCTCGTCCTTGGGCCACAGCCGGCCCTGGATGACGCCGCCCATGCACTTCATCGCGCAGGCCGCGATGATGCCCTCGGGGGTACCGCCGACGCCCATCAGCAGGTCGATGCCGGTGCCCTCGCGGGCGGCCATGATGGCGCCGGCCACGTCGCCGTCGGAGATGAACTTGATCCGGGCGCCCGCCTCGCGGATCTGCCGGACCAGGTCGTCGTGGCGCGGGCGGTCGAGCACGACCACCGTGACGTCCTCGACGGCGCTGCCCTTGGCCTTGGCGACCCGGCGGATGTTGACGGCCGGCGGGGCGGTGATGTCGACGAAGTCGGCGGCTTCCGGGCCGGCCACCAGCTTGTCCATGTAGAACACGGCGCTGGGGTCGAACATGGTGCCGCGGTCGGCGACGGCCAGCACGGCCACCGCGTTGTTCATGCCCTTGGCGGTCAGCGTGGTGCCGTCCACCGGGTCGACCGCGACGTCGCACTCGGCGCCGGTGCCGTCGCCGACCCGCTCGCCGTTGTAGAGCATCGGGGCTTCGTCCTTCTCGCCCTCGCCGATGACGACCACGCCGTTCATCGAGACGGTCGAGACGAGGGTGCGCATCGCCTTGACGGCGGCACCGTCGGCGCCGTTCTTGTCACCCCGGCCGACCCACCGGCCGGCGGCCATCGCCGCTGCCTCGGTGACCCGGACGAGCTCGAGCGCGAGGTTCCGGTCCGGAGCCTCGGGCGCGACCTCCAGGGCACTGGGAAGGTGGTGCGGGTACTGCGTGGTCATCGTCGTTACCTCTCTGTACGCGACGGCCAGTGAGCGCCCGACTACTGCCAGGTCGAACGCCGTGGTGAGGGTAGTGCGATCGTATCTGCCCACGAGATGACTGTCTGTGGCGCGGGTCGCCACCCCGGGACGGAAACCACCGGTTCGTCCTGCTTCACCCGTACGTGCACACCCCGGGTGGACCCGGCGGAATGTGGATGAGTCACCATGAGGGGGTGGCTGCAGAGAGCAAGGGCATGAGGGGTCGGCAGACCGTACGGGACATGGTCCTGTCGATGCTGGCGGTCGGTTTCGTCGTCTGGATCGGTTACCTGTTCCTCCCGCACGACGCGAACAGCGACCCGGTGCACGTGGTCGAGTACAAGGTGGCGGCGGCCTCGGCGAAGCGGGCCGCGCCGTACCCGCTGCTGTCCCCGGACGGGCTGTCCGACAAGTGGCGGGCCACCTCGGTCAGCTACACGCCGGCCGGCATCGACAACGGCAAGGGCAACGCCTGGCACCTGGGTTTCGTGACCCCCTCCGGCCAGTACGCGGCGGTCGAGCAGGCCGACGTCCCGCGCGAGAAGCTGCTGGCCGACAAGGTCGCCGGCGCCCAGCCGGACGGCACCTCGGACGCCGCCGGGCACAGCTGGGACCGGGTGCAGGGCGAGAAGGCCCGCGCGCTGGCCGTCCAGACCGGCTCGGCGACCACCCTGATCACCGGCACCGCCTCCTACGAGGAGCTGGCCGAGCTGGCCCAGGCGCTCAAGTAGCGGCCGGCCGCCCCGCGAACGCGGAAGGGCCCGCACCGGACGAACCGGTGCGGGCCCTTCGCCGTGTCGCCGCGGATCAGACCGTGGTGACGACCTCGTCGTAGGCCAGGCGCGGGGAGCGCGGGAACCAGGCGTCATCGCCCGGCTTGCCGATGTTGACCACGGCCAGCACCGAGTGCTCGCCGTCGCCGAAGAACTCCTTGTTGATGCCCTCACCGTCGAAGCCGGTCATCGGGCCGGCGGCCAGGCCGGCGGCGCGCACGCCGATGATGAAGTAGGCGGCCTGCAGGGCGCCGTTCAGCTTGGCGGACTGCTCACGGACGGCGCGCTCCGAGAAGAACACGTCCTTGGCCTGCGGGAAGTGCGGGAACTGGGTCGGCAGCTCCTCGTGGAACTCGTTGTCCGCGGCCAGGATGGCGACCAGCGGGGCGGCGGCGGTCTTGGCCTTGTTGCCGTCCGACAGGTGCTGGACGAGGCGCTCGCGGCCCTCGGCGGAGCGGACCAGGACGACGCGCAGCGGCTGCTGGTTGAAGGCGGTCGGGCCGTACTTGACCAGGTCGTAGATGGCCTGGACCTGCTCCTCGGTGACCGGCTCGTCGGTGAAGGTGTTCGCGGTGCGGGCCTCGCGGAACAGCAGGTCCTGAGCGGCGGCGTCGAGTACCAGGGCGTCGGTGGTCATGCTTCTGCACCTCATGCGGGAGGGGGTTCGTCGGAGTGACCGGCGCGGCCGATCAATTCCTCCAACATAGGTGAAGATTCAACGATTCCCCAAGTGATTGTGACCTGCCCCACACCCGCCCGGTGCTGCCCGGAGGATCACTCCCCGCCCGGGGCCCCGCCCTCCTCGGCGGCCAGCGCGGCGTCCAGCCGGGCCCGGGCACCGTCCAGCCAGCGCTGGCAGACCTTCGCCAGCTGCTCGCCGCGCTCCCACAGCGCCAGCGACTCCTCCAGGGAGGTGCCGCCGTTCTCCAGTTGCCGGACCACGTCCAGCAGTGCGTCCCGGGCGTGCTCGTAGCCCAGCGCGTCGTCCGGGGTCGGTGCCGCCGCGTCCTGCTGCTGCTCCTGCTGCTCTGCCATGCGTGCCAGCGTAGGGGCTGGCGCCGACAGGGGCGGCTCCCACGGGCCGGAACCCGGGCTCGGCGAGCACTCGATCGCGCCCTCCCGGCCGAAGTCCCACCAGCCGCTACCGGTCCCGACCGGCCACGGCCCGTCCCGGCCAGCCGCGGTCAGTCCCGGCCAGCCACGGCCGGTCCCGGCTGGTCCCGTTGCTCCGGCGCCACCGTGACGTCGAGGCCGCCGCCCGACACCCGGGCGTGCAACCCCTCCCCGGCCGTGACCTGCGCCGGGTCCGTCACCACCGAGCCGTCGGCCCGCTGCAGCACCGCGTAGCCGCGCTCCAGGGTGGCCGAGGGCGAGAGCGCGACCACCCGGGCCAGGGTGTGCCCGAGGTCGCTCTGGGCGTGGTCCAGCCGGTGCCGCAGGGTGCGCCGGGCCCGCTCCAGCAGGCCCTCCACCTCCTGGCCGCGGCCGTCCAGCATCCGGTGCGGGGCGGCCAGCACGGGGCGGCTGCGCAGCCCGTCCAGCCCGTGCAGCTCGCGCTCGACCCGGGACCGCACGTGCCGACGGGCCCGGTCGCGCAGCTGGCGGACCTTGGCCAGCTCCTCGCCGACGTCCGGAACCACCCGTTTGGCGGCATCGGTCGGGGTGGAGGCGCGCAGGTCGGCGACGAAGTCCAGCAGCGGCTGGTCCGGCTCGTGCCCGATCGCGCTGACCACCGGCGTACGGGCGGCCGCGACCAGCCGCACCAGCCCCTCGTCCGAGAACGGCAGCAGGTCCTCCACGCTGCCGCCGCCGCGGGCCACGATGATCACGTCCACCTCGGGGTGCTCGTCCAGCTCCCGGACGGCCGCGCTCACCCGCTCCACCGCGCTGACCCCCTGCACCGGGACGTTGCGCACCTCGAAGCGCACGGCGGGCCAGCGCCGCCGGGCGTTCTCCAGCACGTCCCGCTCGGCCGCCGAGCCCCGCCCGGTGACCAGCCCGACGCACTGCGGCAGGAACGGCAGCCGCTGCTTGCGCGCCTCCGCGAACAGTCCCTCCCCGGCCAGCCGCCGCTTCAGCTGCTCCAGCCGGGCCAGCAGCTCGCCCAGCCCCACCGGCCGGATCTCCGAGGCCCGCAGCGACAGCTGCCCGCGCGCCGCGTACCACTCCGGCTTGGCGTGCACGACGACCCGCGAGCCCTCCTGCACCACGTCCGCGACCTGGTCGAACACCGAGCGGAAGCAGGTCACCGTGAGCGACACGTCGGCCTGCGGGTCGCGCAGGGTCAGGAACACCACGCCCGCCCCGGGGCGGCGGCTGAGCTGGGTGATCTGCCCCTCGACCCACACCGCGCCGAGCCGGTCGATCCAGCCGCCGATCAGCGCGGAGACCTTGCCGACCGGGAGCGGGGCTTCGGGGGAGCTGGAGTTGGCCATGCGTACGAGGCTAGGGCGTGTCTTGTGGATCAGGCCAGGCCCGCGGCGTCAGGGCACGCACCTCGCCGCGTTGTCGTCGGTCGCCGATGCTCCGCATGGACTCCCTCCTCCGCCTTGCGATGCACGCACCCTGACGCCGCGGTCTGATCCGACCTGATCCACAAGACACGCCCTAGCGGCGCCCGCCGACACCGTCCGCCGTGGCGCCCTGCACGCCGAGCACCACCAGGCCGACCGCCAGCCAGACCAACCCGACCAGCTGCGCGGTGGTGGCGGCCTCGTAGACCACCGCGCCGATCACCGCGATCCCCAGCAGCGGGACGACCAGGTGCCGCAGCCGGTCCCGCGAGCCGTGCCGGACGGTGTACCAGCCGATCACCGAGGCGTGCAGCAGCGCGAACGCGGTCAGCGCGCCGACGTTCACCACCGAGGTCAGCTGGTCCAGCCCGTCGTCCCGCTCGGCCGCCCAGACCGCCGCCGCCATGGTGACCACCGCGGCCGCCAGCAGCGCCCGGCGCGGCACCGCGCTGCCCGGGTCGACCGAGCCGAGCAGCCGCGGCAGCCGCCCTTCCCGGCCCATCGCGAAGACCAGCCGGCCGGCCGCCGCCTGCCCGGCGAGCGCCGCGAAGGCCGCGCCGATCGCCTTGCTGGCCGCCACCAGCACGTGCAGCCAGTGGCCGACGCCGCCCTCCACGGTGTCGTAGAAGGCCGAGCCCTGGGCGGCCGGGTCGGCGGCCAGCTGCTGCGGGGCGGTCGGCTCCAGCACCGCCGCCAGGTAGGTCTGGGCGACGAACAGCACCCCGGCGAGCGCCAGGCACCACAGCACCGCTCGGGCCACCGCCGCCGAGGCGCCGACCGCCTCCTCGACGAAGGTCGCGATCGCGTCGAAGCCCAGGTAGGAGAGGACCGCGACGGAGACCGCGGAGAGCACCGCGGTCGGCGAGAAGTCCCCGACGGCGGTGAACGGGGTGTCCCAGCCGCGCCGCGCGCCGTCCCGCGCCAGCACCACCACGGCCGCGACCACGAACACCACCAGCACCGCGATCTCCAGCGCGAGCACGGCGAAGCCGACCGCGGCCGCCGTCCGCACCCCGATCAGGTTGAGCGCCGTGGTCACCACGACGGCGATCGCCGTCCACACCCAGCGGGAGACCTCCGGCACCAGCGAGTGCAGCGCGATCCCGGAGAACAGGTAGGCCACCGCGGGGATCAGCAGGTAGTCCAGCATCGCCATCCACCCGGCGACGAACCCCGGCCCCTCGCCCAGCCCGGCCCGCGCGTAGGCGAAGACCGAGCCGGTCTGCGGCACCGCGCGCACCATCTGGGCGTACGAGAAGGCGGTGAAGCCCATCGCGACGGTCGCCGCCAGGTAGACGGTGGCGACGGCGCCGTGGCTCTTGGCGTCCAGCACGCCGAACACGCCGACCGGGGCCATCGGGGCGATGAACAGCAGTCCGTAGACCATCAGATCGCGGACGCCCAGGGTGCGGCGCAGGCCGCTCGGCGTCGACTGCTCGCTCACAGCGCTCATGGTGACCAGATTTGAGCACTTTCCAACCCTTTGCGACCGGAAAGCGCCCACCGTCGGCGCGGCTCCCCGTCCGGGGCGGCGGGCCTCCCGACCGCCCGTACGATGGACCCATGTCCAACACCGCGCAGCGCCGTGTCCTGCTCGCCGCCCCCCGGGGCTACTGCGCGGGTGTCGACCGCGCCGTGATCGCCGTGGAAAAGGCCCTGGAGCAGTACGGGGCGCCCATCTACGTCCGCAAGCAGATCGTCCACAACAAGTACGTGGTGCAGACCCTGGAGAAGAAGGGCGCGATCTTCGTAGACGAGACGGAGGAGGTGCCCGAGGGCTCGATCGTGGTGTTCTCCGCCCACGGCGTCGCCCCGGCCGTCCACGACGAGGCGCGGGCCGGCAAGCTCGCCACCATCGACGCGACCTGCCCGCTGGTCACCAAGGTGCACAAGGAGGCCGTGCGCTTCGCCGACGAGGGCTACGACATCCTGCTGGTGGGCCACGAGGGCCACGAGGAGGTCATCGGCACCATGGGCGAGGCCCCGGACCGGATCCACCTGGTGGACGGTGCCGAGGACGTCGCCAACGTCCAGGTGCGGGACGAGTCCAGGATCGTCTGGCTGTCCCAGACCACGCTGTCGGTGGACGAGACCATGGCCACCGTCGGCGAGCTGAAGAAGCGCTTCCCGGCGCTGGTCAGCCCGCCCAGCGACGACATCTGCTACGCGACCCAGAACCGCCAGGTCGCGGTCAAGCAGCTGGCTCCGGAGACCGACCTGCTGATCGTGGTCGGCTCCAAGAACTCCTCCAACTCGGTCCGGCTGGTCGAGGTCGGCCTGGAGTACGGCGCCAAGGCGGCCCACCTGGTCGACTTCGCCGAGGAGATCCAGGAGTCCTGGCTGGAGGGCGTCACCACGGTCGGCCTGACCAGCGGCGCCTCGGTGCCGGAGATCCTGGTCGACGGCGTGCTGGAGTTCCTGGCCGCGCGCGGTTACGACACGGTCGAGACGGTCAAGACCGCCGAGGAGCACCTGATCTTCTCGCTGCCCAAGGAGCTGCGCCGCGACCTGCGCTCCGAGGCGGCGGGCAAGCTGTAACGCGTTTCGGCCGAACACGTCGGACCCGGTGCCCGGTGCGGGCGCCGGGTCCTTCGCCGTCCAGGACCGTGGGTGCTCTTTGCTGTGCACCCCCGCCCGGGCTCTCGTAACTTTGTGCACAGGCTGTGGACGAGCCGGTCCGCGGCCGGACGGCGGAGGGTGGAGCGATGACGGCGGTATTCGGCGTGGACATCGGCGGTTCGGGCATCAAGGGCGCCCCGGTCGACCTCGCCCGCGGGGTGCTCGCCCAGGAGCGGCACAAGGTGCTCACCCCGCAGCCGTCCGAGCCGGAGGCCGTGGTCGCCGCCGTCCGCGAGGTGGTCCGGCACTTCGACCACCAGGGCCCGGTCGGGCTGACCTTCCCCGGTGTGGTGGTCGGCGGCCGCACCCGGACCGCGGCCAACGTGGACAAGGGCTGGATCGGTCTGGACGCCGAGGCCCTGTTCCGCGACGCGCTGGACCTGCCCGCGACCGTCCTCAACGACGCGGACGCGGCCGGCCTCGCCGAGACCGCGCACGGCGCCGGGCGGGGCGAGCCGGGCGTGGTCCTGGTGCTGACCTTCGGCACCGGCATCGGCAGCGCGCTCTTCGTCGACGGCGTGCTGGTGCCCAACACCGAGCTGGGCCACCTGGAGCTGCGCGGCAAGGACGCCGAGCGCCGGGCCTCCTCGGCCGCCAAGGAGCGGCACGACCTGAGCTGGGAGCAGTGGGCCGGGCGGGTCGACGAGTACCTGGACCTGGTGGAGATGCTGTTCTCGCCGCAGCTGATCGTGATCGGCGGCGGGGTGAGCCGCAAGCACGAGAAGTTCCTGCCGCTGCTGAAGGACCGCGGGGCGCGGGTGGTGCCGGCGGAGCTGCGCAACGACGCGGGCATCGTCGGGGCGGCCATGGCGGCGGCCCGGGCGGCGGGCTGACACCCGCGCGCCGGGCCGTCAGCGGGAGCGGTGGAACCGGCGCTGGGCGACGAAGCGGGCCAGCACGATCAGCGCGGCCAGCCCGGTGCCGGAGAACAGCCAGCCGGCCCGCAGCGCCAGCCCGGTCGCCAGCGCCACCACCTGGGCGGTGACGCCCTCGGAGGTGACCGGGGCGAGCAGCAGCAGGCCGAGCGCGAAGGCGATCGGCCCGCTGATCGGGGCGGCCAGCAGGTCGGCGTAGCGGACCCGGACGGCCAGCTGGAAGCAGACCACCAGGTAGCCGAGGCCGAACAGCCAGCCGAGGTCGTCGAAGAGCACCCGGTCCAGGCCGGCCACCGCGAGCGTGGCCAGCACCGCGAGCACGCCGGTGCCGATCGCGGTCAGCCGGGTCGGCCGACCGGTCCGGCGTCGCCCGTAGACCCGCAGCCGGCGCTTCGGGGCCGGGCGCGCGGCGGGCCGGTCGGCCACCGGGCGCAGCCGGGAGGGGGGAGCCGCGGGGGCTCCGGCGCTCTCGGGCGCCCGGCCGGGACCGGGGACGGCGGCCGAGGCCGCGCTGTTCGGCGGACGGCGTCTGGGACCTGGCGGCTGGGTACGGATGCTCTGCTCCACCCGCCCAACGTACGGTCCGATCATCGCCACACTGTGTAATGGACCGTTCAGGTCTTGTCCCGTGTCCCAGGATGGCGTACTCCTGTGATCGTCACTCAAGGGGCTGACCTGCTCGGCCGAGTCGACACATCATGATCATCTGATCACCGTACGGGGGACCGCATGACCACCGCATTCACCTTCGAACGCCTCGACCACGTCCAGCTCGAAATCCCGGCCGGCGCCGAGGACGAGTGCCGCGCCTTCTGGTCCGGCGTGCTCGGCATGACGGAACTGGCGAAGCCGCCGGTGCTGGCGGCCCGCGGCGGCTGCTGGTTCCGCGGCGGCGGGGTCGAGGTGCACCTCGGCGTCACCCCGGACTTCCGCCCGGCGAAGAAGGGGCACCCGGGCATCCTGGTGCGCTCCCTGGACGCCCTGGCCGAGCGGCTCACCGCCCACGGCCACGAGGTGACCTGGGACGACCACCACCCCGGCCACCGCCGCTTCTACTCCGCCGACAGCCTGGGCAACCGGCTGGAGTTCCTGGAGCCGCTGCCCGCGCGGACCGAGGCGTGAGCCTCCGAGGGAGCTGCCCGTAGACTTGGGGGTCGGCCCGTACGGTGCCGACCCAACTCCTCCAAGCCCACGGGACTGCGCTTCATGTCGCTCACGATCGGAATCGTCGGCCTGCCGAACGTCGGCAAGTCGACCCTGTTCAACGCCCTGACCAAGAACGACGTGCTGGCGGCCAACTACCCGTTCGCCACCATCGAGCCGAACGTCGGCGTCGTCGGCGTCCCGGACGGGCGGCTGGCCAAGCTCGCCGAGATCTTCGGCTCCCAGCGCATCCTCCCGGCCACCGTCGACTTCGTCGACATCGCCGGCATCGTGCGCGGCGCCAGCGAGGGTGAGGGCCTGGGCAACAAGTTCCTCGCCAACATCCGCGAGTCGGACGCGATCTGCCAGGTCGTGCGCGCCTTCACCGACCCGGACGTGGTGCACGTGGACGGCAAGGTGTCGCCCAAGGACGACATCGAGACCATCCACACCGAGCTGATCCTGGCGGACCTCCAGACCATCGAGAAGGTCCTGCCGCGGCTCCAGAAGGAGGCGCGCCTCAAGAAGGAGACCGCCCCCGTGCTGGCCGCCGCCGAGGCCGCGCAGGCGGTCCTGGAGACCGGCAAGACCCTCTTCGAGGCCGGCTTCGACACCGCCCCGATCCGTGAGCTGCACCTGCTGACCGCCAAGCCCTTCCTCTACGTCTTCAACGTGGACGAGGACGAGCTGGCCGACGAGGACTTCAAGAACGCCCAGCGCGAGCTGGTCGCCCCGGCCGAGGCGATCTTCCTCAGCGCCAAGATCGAGTCCGAGCTGATCGAGCTCGACGACGCCGAGGCCCTCGAACTCCTCCAGTCCATGGGCCAGGAGGAGCCCGGCCTCGCCACCCTCGCCCGGGTCGGCTTCGACACCCTCGGCCTGCAGACCTACCTCACGGCCGGCCCCAAGGAAACCCGCGCCTGGACCATCAAGAAGGGCGCCACCGCCCCCGAGGCCGCCGGAGTCATCCACACCGACTTCCAGAAGGGCTTCATCAAGGCCGAGGTGATCTCCTTCGACGACCTGGTCGAGACCGGCTCCATCGCCGAGGCCCGCGCCAAGGGCAAGGCCCGCATCGAGGGCAAGGACTACGTCATGCAGGACGGCGATGTGGTGGAGTTCCGCTTCAACGTCTGACCGGGCGTCGAGACGTGTCGCTCGGCCTGTGTGTCCCACGCGGGCCGAGCGACATCTCGTGTCCGTACGGGCTCCTCGCCGGCTCAGTTCTCGTAGTGGTAGCGGCACTGGGCGATCAGGATCGAGTCATCGGTGACCTTGTAGATCAAGCGGTGCTCGTCGTTGATCCGGCGGGACCAGTAGCCCTGGAATCCGTGCTCGAGCGGTTCCGGTTTGCCGATCCCCTCGTTGCCGTTGCGTGCGACATCGGCGACGAGCGTGTTGATCCGCTTGGGGATCTTGCGGTCCTGGGTCTGCCACCACAGGTAGTCCTCCCAGGCCCGGGAGGCGAAAGTGATCTTCACTCCGGGGCCGCCGGCTCCCGTACCGTCCCTCCGCCGTCCTCCAGCTCCTCGATGGAGGCCAGTAGCCGGCGGGCGTTGGCGGGGCTGTGCAGGAGGTAGACGGTCTCCTTGAGGGACTGGTAGTCCTCCAGCGAGACGATGACCACCGGTTCGTGTCCTGCGCGGGTGATCACTATCTCCTCACGGTCGTCCGTGACCGCGTTGAGCACCTCGGCGTAGCGTGCACGGGACTCCGAGTAGGTCATCGTCTTCATGACTTGACTCCTCCAGTGGGTACAAGAAACTGCACGCCCGTGCTGGTGGGGCGCCACAGAGGCGGCTCATCGGCGGCCCGCCCCACGCTGCCGCGGCTCGGTCGGTCCGCCCGGTCGGTCAGGCCTGGACGGTGATGGTCAGGACGCCGTCGGGGGCGGTGGTGACGGTGACGGCGTCGAGGGTGGCGGCGAGGGCGTCCGGGTGGTGGGCGGCGGCGCGGGGGCCGATGCCGATGACGCGCATGCCGGCCGCGCGGGCGGCGGCGATGCCGGCGCCGGAGTCCTCGAAGGCGAGGCAGTCGGCGGGGGCGAAGCCGAGGGCGGCGGCGCCCTTGAGGAAGCCCTCGGGGTCGGGCTTGCTGGCGCCGACGGACTCGGCGGTGACCAGGACGGCCGGCATCGGCAGGCCGGCGGCGTCCATCCGGACCTGGGCCAGCGGCAGGTCGGCGGAGGTGACCAGGGCGTGCGGGAGGCCGGCCAGCGAGGCGAGGAAGGTGTCGGCGCCGGGGATCCGGACGACGCCCTCGGTGTCGGCGCGCTCCTCGGCGAGCATCTGCTCGTTCTCGGCGAGGTTGACCTCGACCGGGCGGTCCGGCAGCAGGACGGCCATGGTCGCGTGGCCCTGGCGGCCGTGGACGACGGTGAGCGCCGCGACCGGGTCGAGGCCGTGCCGCTCGGCCCAGCGGGTCCAGCAGCGCTCGACCACGGCGTCGGAGTTGACCAGGGTGCCGTCCATGTCGAGCAGGAGGGCGCGGGCGGTGAACCGGACGGGGGCGGCGGTCATGGGGCTGCTCCAGGGGGAGGGGCGGAAGGAGGAAAAGCGAGACATTTGTTTCTAGATGATACAAAAGATCACGGGAGCAGGTGGGCATTGACCGCCCGGGCCTCCTCGGCCAGCTCCGGCAGCTCCACCACCTCGACCCCGGCCGCCTCCAGCAGGGCCGTGCCCTGGCAGTCCGTGACGAAGAGGTCCGGCTCGCGCCAGGCCACCACCACCCGCGGCACGCCCGCCGCGATCAGCAGCCGGGCGCACGGCACCGGGCGCGAGGCCCGCCGGCCGCAGGGCTCCAGGCTGCTGTAGACGGTCGCCCCGCGCAGTCGGGGGTCGCCCGCCGGGAGCTTGGCCAAGGCCGCCTCCTCGGCGTGGTCGTGCGGGTCCGCCTCCCGGCTGTAGCCCTCGGCCAGCACCTCGCCGTCGGCGCCGACGACCACCGCGCCGACCGAGAAGGCCGTCGCCGAGGGCGGGCAGCGGCGGGAGAGTTCGACCGCCCGGCGCAGGTGGTCGAGGTCGGTGGCGGCGGGACGGGTCACGGCGCGGGCTCCTTCGGGGCGTACCTGAGCAGGACGACGTCGCCCACCGTACGTGCCTCCAGCAGGCGCATCCGCCGGGTCGGGCCGCCCGGGAATGCGGCCGGGCGGACGAACCGGGGCGCCCCCTCCTGGCCGACCAGCAGCGGGGCGACCGCCAGTTGGAGTTCGTCCGCCAGGCCCCGGGCCAGGAACTGGGTGTGCACCCCGCCGCCGCCCTCCACCATCAGCCGGCGCACCCCGCGCGCGCCCAGGTCGTCCAGCACCGCGCCGAGGTCCACCGAGTCGCCGAGCGGGACCACCTCGGCCACCCCGTCGAGCCGGGGCGCCAGCACCGCCGCCCCGGCCGCCGTGGTGTAGGCGAGCTTGGCGCCGCCGGTGTGCCAGAAGCGCAGGTCGGCGTCGAGCGCGCCGCCCGCGCTGAGCGTCACCTTTAGCGGGTGCTCCGGGCGCCCGGCCGCCACCCGGGCGGCCCGCCGGGCGGCGTCGTTGACCAGCAGCCGCGGGTTGTCGGCGCGCAGGGTGTTGCCGCCGACCAGGATCGCGTCGGCGGCCGCCCGCTCCGCGTCGACCCGGTCGAAGTCGGCGGCGTTGGAGAGCAGCAGACGCTCGGGGGTGGCGTCGTCGAGGTGGCCGTCGAGCGACACGGCGGCGCTCAGCAGGACGAAGGGGCGCTGGCCGGGGCCGGGCATGGGCGGGACCGTTCTGTCGGGGCCGTTCGGTCGGGGCGCCTCCACGGTACGGCGGCCCGGGGCGGCCGGGGCGTGCGATGGCCGCTATGTGAGACGGATTTTCTCGCCATGCGGGATGGGCGTAGCGTCGAGGTGTCGCGGAGACGGAACGACGGAACACCGACCACGCCTCAGGGGGACCCATGTCCGGACCACAGTCCGCCGCCTACACCCACGGCCACCAGGAGGCCGTACTGCGCTCGCACCGCTCCCGCACCGCCGCCGACTCGGCCGCCTACCTGCTGGACCGGCTGCGGCCCGGCCAGGCACTGCTGGACGTCGGCTGCGGCCCCGGCACCATCACCGCCGACCTGGCCGAACTGGTCGGCCCGGCCGGGCGGGTGGTGGCCGTGGACGCCTCCGCCGAGGTGCTGGAGCAGGCCGCCGGGTACGTCGCCGGGCGCGGCCTGTCCAACGTGGTGTTCGAACTCGCCGATGTGCACCGACTGCCGTACCGGGACGGCGAGTTCGACGTGGTGCACGCCCACCAGGTGCTGCAGCACGTGGCAGATCCGGTGGCCGCGCTGGGCGAGATGCGCCGGGTGACCGCCCCCGGTGGGGTGATCGCCGCCCGGGACGTCGACTACGCCTCGATGACCTGGTTCCCGGAGGTGCCCGCGCTGGACCGCTGGCTGGAGCTGTACCGGCGGACCGCCCGCGCCAACGGCGGCGAGCCGGACGCCGGGCGGCGGCTGCTCTCCTGGGCCCGCGCGGCCGGCCTCACCGAGGTCACCGCGAGCACCGGCACCTGGACGTTCGCGACGCCCGAGCGGCGTGACTGGTGGGGCGGGATGTGGGCGGACCGGGTGACCGGCACGGCCTTCGGCCGGACGGCGGTGGAGCGGGGTTTCGCGGACCGGGACGAGCTGGCCCGGATCGCGGACGGCTGGCGGGAGTGGAGCGCCGCCGAGGACGGGTGGTTCTCGATGCTCCACGGCGAGATCCTGGCCCAGGTCCCGGAGGCCGGACCGGGGCGGTGACGGCCGGGCGGGCGTTCGGAAAGATCGGGTAAAGTCGCGCGACCGTCCAGATCGGGCCCGCCCGGCCCGAGCGGCGGTGTCGAGAGCCGAAACGCCGAGTAAGAGGCCCGCTCCGGCGGGTCGGGGGAGCCGACGTGTCCAAGCCTGAGTCCGGGCCGCCCGCCGCCGCGGGGCCGGACCCGCGGGTGGACTTCCGCAAGGAACCGGACACCGAGGACGCGCCGGACACCGGGGCCGCAGCGAACCCCGAGAACCCCGGGGACCCCGATGGCGCGGCGCCGAAGGCCCTGAAGGCGCCGGAGACCCTGAAGGCGCCGGAGACCCCGGAGCTCCCGGGGGCGAAGGGCGCGCCGGACCCGCGGGACCCGTGGGCCCCGCCGGCCGACCCGCCCGCCCCGGCGCCGTCGCAGGCCCCGCCTCCGCCGCCGCCCCCGCCGCTGCCGGCCGGAGGCTGGGCCTCGGTGCCGCCCGCCGCCGAGTCCGGCTTCCGGCCCGCGGCCCCGCAGCCGCGGCAGAACCCGGCCCCGCACCAGCCGCCCCACCCCTACCCGCCGTACCCCCACACCCCCCTCAATCCGTACGACCCCCGGCCGGAGCCGCGCACCAACGGCTTCGCCGTCGGCTCGCTGGCGACCGGCCTGAGCCTGCTCTCGCCGGTGGCCCTGGTGTTCGGGGTCATCGCGCTGTTCCAGATCAGGCGGCGCGGGCAGCGCGGCCGGGGCATGGCGGTGACCGGCCTGGTGTTCGGGGCGGCGGGCACGGTGCTGCTGTCGCTCGCCCTGGGCGCGGGGGACTTCGGTCCCGCGCGGGACGGGCGCGGCGGCGGGTACGCCCAGAAGCCGCCGGCCGGATCCGTCCGCTGGTCCGCCCTGAAGGCCGGGGACTGCTACACCTCCTCCGGCGTGAGCGGGAAGCCGGACGAGAACGGCGACGAGACGGTCTCCTGGGTGCGCCAGGTGGCCTGCTCGGAGCGGCACAACGGCGAGGTGGCCGGCACCGCGAAGGTCCCCGACAGCGGGGGCCCCTACCCGGGCGCGGCCGTCGTGCGCGAGCGGGCCGCCATGCTGTGCCGCACGGTGCTCGACGACTACGCGCTGGACCAGTGGGCCGTCCCGGACGGCATGGACGACGTCTACCTCTACCCGAGCGCCGGCAACTGGGCGGTCGGCGAACGGTACGTCACCTGCGCCTTCGAGGACCGCGAGGACCAACACCTGGGGACGGTCCGCACCGACCGCCGCAGCCTGACCTCGGTTCAGCTGGCCTACCTGGAGGCCGTCCGGGGCTTCAACACGGCCTACGTGGACGCGCCGGCCAAGGACGTGGCCGTCGCCGAGGCCGAGTACCGCTCCTGGGCCCGGAGGATGGCCACCGCCTCCCGGGCCGAGGCCGCCGCGCTGCGCCGGCCGACCGCCGAGTGGCCGACCGACGTCCAGCCGAAGATCGACAAGCTGGCCGAGACCCAGTCCCAGGCAGCCGCCGCCTGGGACGCCGCGGCCACCGGCAGCGACCTGGCGGGGGACCTTCGCCGGGCCCGCGCGCTGGTCGCCAAGAGCACTCCGCTCAGCGTGGACGTCCGGCGCTCGCTCGGCCTGTCCACCGGCGAGCAGGTGCCCGACCTCCGGGTCTGAGCCGCCCGGCCGCCGGGTTACCCGGCGTTAACCCCGCCCGTACCTGACGGTAGCGAACGGCCCGTAGGGTCACCCCGGTGTCCCCGGCCCGACCCCCACGCCGGCCGGGGACACCGGGCGCGCGCCCCGGTACCCTCCCGGCATGAGCACCTTCCGGGTGATGCGACAGGACGACAACGGCAACCGCTTCCTGGTCGCCGCGGACCTGCCCGAGGCCGAGGCGCACCGCCTGGCGGCCGAGTTCGAGGCGCGCGGCCACAAGCAGCTCTACTGGGTCGAGTCCCAGGGGCCGGATCCGGCCCCCTAGGACAGGCCCTAAGGTCGGGGCATGGACCAGACCGGCGAGACCACCACCGAGACCCCGCTCCGGATCGTCGTCGGCGGGGTGCTGATCCGCGGCGGCCGGGTGCTCGCCGCCCGCCGCAACTCGCCCGCGGCGGTCGCCGGGCGCTGGGAGTTCCCCGGCGGCAAGGCCGAGCCCGGCGAGACCGAGGCGCAGGCGCTGGAGCGCGAACTGCGGGAGGAACTGGGCGTACGGGCGCGGGCGCTGCGGCGGCTGCCCGGCGAGTGGACCGTGCGCCCGGGGCTGGAGCTGCGGTTCTGGGCCGCCGAGTTGCTGGCCGGCGAGCCGAGCGCGCTGGCGGACCACGACGAACTGCGCTGGCTGGGCCCGGCGGAGCTGGAGTCGGTGGACTGGATCGGCCACGACCGCGAGGTGCTTCCGCAGGTCGCGGCGCTGCTCGCGACGGCGGGCGACGCGCAAGCCGCCGGATAGGTCAATCGGACAAGACGACCCGGCGGCCGGGATAGCCTGGGTTCTGCTGGGTATGTCACTTTTCGGCACTATTCGTCACCAGTCGGTGAGCCGTCCCAGCCGGCGACGCCGATCCCGACCAGAGCCGGAGGCCCCGTCGGTGTCGACAACCGGGAACGGCGGCGGGGGAGCGCGGCGGGCGGGCACCGCCGCCGCCCGCGCCCGGCTGCGCCGCGCCGCCCGTCCGGCCGCCCCGCAGCCGCCGTCCGGCCGTCGGCGCGGCGGCCCCGCCGTCCCGGGTGCCGCGCCGCAGCCCGTCCAGCCGGCGCCGACCCTGGCCGTCCCCGAGGCCGGTGTCCAGCCCGGCCTGCGCAGTCGCCCCGGCCGGCCGTTCCCCGGCGGGCCGGCCGACGCCCGGCAGGGCCTGGGCGCGCCCCCCGACGGCAGCCTGCTGGACATGCTCAAGGTCGCCATCGCGATCCTGGACACCGCGGGCCGGGTGGTGTTGTGGAGCCCGGCCGCCGAGGAGCTGCTCGGCTGGCCGAGCGAGCTGCTGGTCGGCCGCCGGATCGAGGAACTGATCCCGGACCAGGAGCAGGTCGCCCGGATCCGGGCCGCCGTCCAGGACACCCTGCGGAACGGCCGCTGGGCGGGCAACGCCGAACTGCGCGACCGGGACGGCGTGCCGGTCGCCGTGGACGCCCGGATCTCCCTGCTGGTGGACGGCGACGGCACCCCGTTCCTGCAGGTCAACCTCGCCGAGGCGGCCGGCGTACGGGCCGTCGAGCGGGACCTCGCGGTGCGCGACGCGCTGTTCGAACAGTCCCCGCTGGGCATCGCCATCCTGGACACCGACCTGCGCTACACCGCCGTCAACCAGACCCTGGCCGAGATGAACGGCGTCGCCCTGGAGGACCACGTCGGCCGCACCACCGGCGAGACCCTGCCCGAGCGGGCCGCCGACGAGATCACCGCGATCCAGCGCCAGGTGCTGGCCACCGGCGAGCCGGTCATCGACGTCACCCTCGCCTCCCCGGTCACCACCCGGGCCGGCTACCGCTCGATCTCCTACAGCCGGATGACCGACCGGTCCGGCCGGGTGCTCGGCATCTCCGGCACCGTGATGGACGTGACCGAGCGCTACCGCGCGGTGGCCAAGGTCGAGCACGCCCGGCGCCGGCTCTCGCTGCTCAACGAGTTCGGCTCCCGGGTCGGCGACCTGCTCGACGCCGCCCGGATCGCCCAGGAACTCGCCAGCTCCGTCGTCCCCCGGCTGACCGACCACTCCGCGGTGATCCTGCTCCAGGCCGTCGCCCACGGCGACGACCTGCCCCGGCACGGCCACGACCGGCGCACCTCGCTGCTCCAGCTCGGCACCGCTTCCGTCCAGGACGGCCCCGAGGTCGAGGTGATGCTCCGGCGCGGCGCCCGGATCACCTTCGCCGAGGACTCCGCCTGCGGCCGGGTGCTGCGCACCGGCGTGCCCGAACTGCTTTCCGGCGCGGACCAGTTGGACGACGTCACCTACCCCGGCGACCCCAAGATGCAGGCCGCCCACGACCTCGGCGTCCACTCGATGCTGGTCGTCCCGCTGCGCGCCCGCGGCATCGTGATCGGCCTGCTGCTGGTCAGCCGGGCCGGCTACCGCGAGGGCTTCGACCGCGACGACCTCGCCTTCACCGTCGAACTCGCCGACCGGGCCGGCAGCTCGCTGGACAACGCCCGGCTGTACGCCCGCGAGCGCACCGCCGCGCTCACCCTCCAGCGCACCCTGCTCCCGCAGCAGGTCCCGCAGCCCACCGGTGTCGAGGTCGCCTACCGGTACGTGCCCGGCAGCAGCGGCACCGAGGTCGGCGGCGACTGGTTCGACGTCATCCCGCTGCCCGGCGACCGCACCGCGCTGGTGGTCGGCGACGTGATGGGCCACGGCCTGCGGGCCGCCGCCACCATGGGCCGGCTGCGCACCGCGGTCCGGGTGCTGGCCGCGCTCGACCTGCCACCGGACGTCCTGCTGCGGCACGTCCACGAGCTGGCCGACGACCTCGCCCAGGGCCCGGACGAGGCGCTGCTGGCCACCTGCGTCTACGCCGTCTTCGACCCGGGCACGGCGATGCTGACGGTGGCCAAGGCCGGGCACATCCCGCCGGTGCTGGTGGTGCCCGGCGAGGAGGCCACCGAGCCGACCCGCACCGGCGGCCCGCTGCCCGGCGGGGTCGGCCGGATCCTCGACCTGCCCTCCGGCGCCCCGCTCGGCGTGGGCGGAGTTCCGTTCGAATCGGTCGAACTGAAGATCCCCGAGGGCAGCCTGCTCGCGCTGTGCACCGACGGCCTGGTGGAGTCCCGGGACAAGGACCTCGACGTCGGCCTCGGCCGGCTGGTCACCGTGCTCCAGGACCCGCACGCCTCCATCCAGGCCGCCTGCGAGGCGGTGCTCGACACCATGGAGCAGGGCCGCGAGCCGGACGACGTCGCCCTGCTGCTGGCCCGGCTCGGGCACGGCCAGGCCGGCACCCCGACGGCCGGCTGGACCCTGCCCGCCGAACCCACCGCCGTCTCCCGGGCCCGCCGGCTGGTCCGCGCCACGCTCGCCGAGTGGGGCGTCGAGGACCTCACCGACACCGCCGAGCTGCTGGTCAGCGAGCTGGTCACGAACGCCGTCCGGTACGCCAGTGCCCCGATCGGGGTGCGGCTGACGCTCGGCGAGACGCTGCTGGTCGAGATCTCCGACCCGCTGCCGGACCCGCCCCGGGAGCGCCACGCGGCCGAGGCCGACGAGGGCGGCCGGGGTCTGGAGCTGGTCCACCGGCTGGCGCTGCACTGGGGCGCCCGGGCCGAGGGGATCGGCAAGGTGGTCTGGTTCGAGCTCGCGCTGCCGGGTAGTGACCCGGCAGAGTGACGCGAGTAGAGCCGCAGGAGAACGGTGCCGCATATGCCATCGGGCGCCCAGGGGGAGCGCGCGCCCCGGAAGGGGGCGCGGGCGTGGCATTGTGGTTGCGCGGGCGGTAGGACAAAAACCTTCGCCCGATCTGATGTTGTGATGTTGAGGGCGTGTGAACGCACCCCTCGATGATGAATACTCGGTCTTCTCGACATCCGGACGGTCGCGGGTTGGAGGGGTCGGTCCGTTGAACAGCACTCCGGCGCGGAACGCGCCGAGCAGCAGCGGTCATGCCGCTGTGCCCGGGCAGGTCGGGTCCCCGCACCTGCCCGCACCGGCGGCCCCGCCGGCCGTCGGCGCCGCGGGCCCGGACCGGTCCGGCTACCGGGGCGCCCGCCCCACGGCCGAACCCAGGCCCTGGGGCGCCGGGGACCCGGGCTCGATCTACGACTACATCCGGGTCGCCACCTTCGCGATCGGCCCCGACGGGCGGATCAGCCAGTGGAGCGAGCGCGCCGCCGAGTTCTTCGGGGTCACCGCCGCCGAAGCCGTCGGCTCGGACCCGATCACCACCTTCGTCCCCCGCGAACTCTGGCAGCGCGGCCGCGCCCGGCTGGAGCGCACCCTGGCCGGCGAGGAGTGGGTCGGCACCACCCCCTACCGGGACGCCGTCGGCGGCGAGGGCCTCGCCGAGCTCTACCTGATGCCCGACAGCGCCCTGCCCACCGCGGGCGCCACCTGTCTGGCCGTCGACCTCGGCCGACTGCGCCGGATCGAGACCGACCTCGCCGCCTCCGAGGCCGTCTTCGGCCAGACGCCCACCGGCTTCGTACTCTTCGACGACCGGCTGCGGCTGCAGCGGGTCAACGACGCCTTCGCCTCCGGGATGGGCCTCGTCCCCACCGACCTCGAGGGCCTCACTCCGCACGACCTCTTCCCGCCGTCCGAGGCCGACCGGCTCAGCGCCGCCCTGCGCAAGGTCCTCGCCACCGGCGAACCCGTCTTCGACCTGCGCTTCCACAGCGCCGTCCCGACCCGCGAGGGCAACCGGCTCTGGGCCGTCTCGCTGTACCGGCTCAACGGCGCGGCCGGGCAGCCGATGGGCGTCGCCGGGCAGGTCTCCGACGTCACCAGCCGGCACGTCGCCGAGCGCGAGGCCGACGGCGTGCGCCGCAACCTCGCCCTGCTCAACGAGGCCAGCGCGCACATCGGCTCCACCCTCGACCTGGAGACCACCGCCAAGGAACTCCTGGACGTCGTCGTCCCGCCGTTCTGCGACCTCGCCACCGTCGACCTCTACACCGCGCTGCTCTCCGGCGAGACCGTCCCCAGCGCCGGCCGGCTCGGCGACACCGTGCTCACCGACGGCAGCGGCGAACTGCGCCGGGTCGCCGTCTCCAGCGTGATCGGCGGGGCCTCCTCGGTGCTCGGCTCCGTCACCGGCCTGCCGATCGCCGAAGCCGGCGGCACCCTCTGCTACCCGCGCCGCTCCCCGCACGCCCGGGCGCTGCGCACCGGCCGCAGCGTCGTCCCCGAGCCCGGCCGCGACCCGCTGCTGCGCTCCACCCTGATCGTCCCGCTGGTCGCCCGCGACCAGGTCCTCGGCCTCGTCCAGCTCTCCCGGGCGATCGGCAGCGAGCCCTTCGACGCCCGCGACGTGGCGATCGCCGAGGAACTCGTCGCCCGCGCCGCCGTCTGCATCGACAACGCCCGGCTCTACCGGCGCGAGCACGAGCGGGCGCTGATCCTCCAGCGCAGCCTGCTGCCCCCGGGCAACCCGGCCGCCAGCGGCCTGGAGATCGCCTGCCGCTACCTGCCCAGCAACAACAACACCGAGGTCGGCGGCGACTGGTTCGACGTCATCCCGCTGCCCGGCAACCGCACCGCCCTGGTCATCGGCGACGTGATGGGCCGCGGCCTGCGCGCCGCCGTCGCCATGGGCCAACTGCGCACCGCGGTACGGACCCTGGCCATGCTCGACCTCGACCCGGCCGAGGTGCTCGGCGCGCTGGACGAGATCGCCCGCGGCCTCGGCGACGACTCCGTCCCGGCCGGCCCGCCCGCCCCGTACGGCCGGCTCACCTCGACGGCCGACGAGGAGGCCCGCGAGGTCTACCTGGCCACCTGCGTCTACGCCGTCTACGACGCCGTCACCCGCCGCTGCGTGTTCGCCAACGCCGGCCACCTGCCGCCCGTCCTGCTCAGCCCCGGCGAGCCCGCCCGGATGCTCGACGTGCCGCCCGGCCTGCCGCTCGGCGTCGGCGGCGAGCCCTTCGAGGAGGTCGAACTGACCCTCCCGGACGGCGCCGTGCTCGGCCTCTACACCGACGGCCTGGTGGAGAGCCGCAAGCACCAGCTGGACGAGGGCCTGCGCGCCTTCCGGGCCGCGCTCGCCGACCGCGGCAAGGGGCTGGAGGACCTCTGCGACCACGTCCTCGGCGAACTCGACCCGCACCACGGCGAGGACGACATCGCGCTGCTGATGGCCAAGGTGCACGCCTTCCCCGAGGACGCCGTCGGCAACTGGTTCCTGCCGCCCGAGCCCACCTCCGTCGCCAAGGCCCGCGAACTGGCCTGCAGCTGGCTGCTCGCCCGGGGGCTGGAGGAACTGGTCGACACCACCGAGCTGCTGGTCAGCGAGCTGGTCACGAACGCGCTCAAGCACGGGCGGGGCGAGATCCGGCTGCGGCTGCTGCGCGACCGCAGCATGGTCTGCGAGGTCTGGGACGACGGCTACGCCCAGCCCCGGCAGCGGCGCGCGCAGGAGACCGACGAGGGCGGCCGAGGCCTGCAGCTGGTCAGCCTGCTGGCCGAGCGCTGGGGCAGTCGGCGCACGCCCAAGGGCAAGATCGTCTGGTTCGAGCTGGCGCTGTAACCGGGTCCGGCGCTGGGCCGTCCGGGTGCAGTCGCCCGGCGGGACGTCGTGTCGGCGCGGGCCCGGGCGGGCGGGCGGCGTTCGATGTCCGCCATGCGCGTCCGCCAGCTCACCGCCGCAGCCGTCGCGCTGCTGCTCGCCGCCGCTCTCGGCGGCTGCTCCGACGACCCGGTCCGCGGCCCCTCGGCCGCACCCGCCTCGGCCGACCCCACCGCCACCACCGGGGACGTCCGGCCCGCCGACCGCGACGCCGTCCAGGACGGCGGCACGCTGCACTGGGCGCTGGACGGCGTCCCGGCCACGCTCAACGTCTACCAGCGCGGCGCCGGCACCGACTCGGCGCTGCTCGCCCACGCGCTCTACCCCTCGCTGTTCCGGCCCGACGAGCACGGTCGGCTCGTCCCCGACCCGGACTACCTGGTCGGCGCCGAGTCCACCCCGCCCGGGCAGCAGCCCCAGGTGGTCACCTACCGGCTCAACCCGCACGCCGTCTGGAGCGACGGCACCCCGCTGACGGCCGCCGACCTCACCGCCCAGCGGGCCGCCCTGTCCGGGCTGGACCCGGCCTACCGGGGCAGGCGGGCCGCCGGGTACGACGCCATCGACTCGGTCACCCAGGGCGGTGACCCGCACGAGGTCAAGGTGACCTTCCGGCGGCCCTACGCCGAGTGGCGGGCGCTGTTCGGGCCGCTCTACCCGGCCGCGGAGACGGCCACGCCGGAGGCCTTCAACCGGGCGCTGGCCGGCACCGGGCACCTGAGCGCCGGGCCGTACACCGTCACCCGGTACGACGCCGAGGACGGGCGGGTCACCGTGCAGCGCAACCCGCTCTGGTGGGGGGACCTGCCGAAGACCGACCGGATCGACTTCCTGGCCGCGCCGCCCGAGCGGCGGCTGGACGCGCTGGACCGGGGGCGGCTGGACATCGCCCCGCTCACCGCGGCGGTGGACCGGGCGGAGCCGGTCGCGACGTCGTCTCCCTCGTCGTCCCCTTCGCCGTCCCCTTCGCCGGCCGAGCGCTCGCCCGCCGCCGCTCCGCCCGCCGCTCCGCCCGCCGCCGCGCCCGAGGCGGCGCTACGGCGGGCCGAGTCGCTGCCCGGGGTCGCCGTCCACCGGGCGGCCGCCGCCTCGCTCACCCAGCTCACCCTCAACGGCGAGCGCGGGCCGCTCACCGAACCGGGCGTACGGCGGGCGGTGGCCCGGGCGCTCGACCGGGGGCGGATCGCCCGGGCCGCGCTCGGCCCGCTCGGGCTGCCCGGCGCCCCGCTCGGCAGCCACCTGCTCGCCGCCGACCAGGAGGGCTACCGGGACGACAGCGCCGCGATCGGGCCGGACGACCCGGCGCGGCTGCTGGACGAGGCCGGCTGGAAGCTGGCGAGCGGCACCACCCGGGTCAAGGACGGCAGGGAACTCACCCTGGGCCTGCTCCTCCCGGCCGGCTCCGCGACCGCCCGGCGCACCGCCGACGCGCTCGCCGCCGACCTCGCCCGCTACGGCATCGCGGTGAAGCCGCAGACCGCGCCCGCCGACACCTTCGTCCAGGACCACCTGGCCGCCGGGGACTACGACCTGGCGCTCTTCTCCTGGCCGGCCGGCCCCAGCCCGGCCGCCGAGCAGCGCGCCGTGTACGCCAAGCCCCGGCCGGACGCCGACGGGGCGCTCGACTCAGGCCGGAACTACGGCCGCAGCGGCACCGAGGAGATCGACCGGCTGTTCGACCGGGCGGCCGCCGAACTCGATCCGGCGGCCCGGCTGGACCTGCTGCAGGAGGCGGACGTACGGATCTGGGAGCTCGGGCACTCGGTGCCGCTGTACCAGCGGCCGGAGCTGGTCGGGGTGCGGGCCGGGGTGGTCGGGGCCGGGGTGTTCGGGTTCGGGTGGCCGCGGTTCCAGGACCTGGGCTGGAAGCGTTAGACGCCCCGCCCGGCTCGAAGGTGTCGGATCACGAACGGAGGGGGGTCGGAACGCGACCGCCGGGGGAAGAGGGTGTGACCCGCCTGTGATCTTGGTCCCGCCCGACCTGCTCGTTTCTGCCCCCTTGGGCGCTTCCCCGTACCATAGGGAAAAGCCGAGGCATGTCCAGATGCCCGGCGGGTGGACCGGTAGTAGCAGGCGGAACGAGTGGCAGCGGCCGAGGGCCGCAAGTGCGCGTCTCGCGGCCGGGCCCGCCGTAACCCACGATTCCGGGAGAATCCGCTAGGCATGCCCACGCGCAACGACATCCGTAACGTCGCCATCGTCGCCCACGTCGACCACGGAAAGACGACCCTGGTCGACGCCATGCTGAAGCAGGCCGGCGCCTTCGCCGCCCACCAGCACCTCGACGACCGCATGATGGACTCGAACGACCTGGAGCGCGAGAAGGGCATCACCATTCTCGCGAAGAACACGGCGGTCAAGTACCACCCGAAGGATGGTGGCGCGCCGATCACCATCAACATCATCGACACCCCGGGCCACGCCGACTTCGGTGGCGAGGTGGAGCGCGGCCTGTCGATGGTGGACGCGGTCGTCCTGCTGGTCGACGCCTCCGAGGGCCCGCTGCCGCAGACCCGCTTCGTGCTCCGCAAGGCGCTCTCGGCCCGCCTGCCCGTCATCCTGTGCATCAACAAGACGGACCGCCCGGACTCCCGGATCGACGAGGTCATCAACGAGACCTACGACCTGTTCCTGGACCTGGACGCGGACGAGGACCAGATCGAGTTCCCGATCGTCTACGCCTGTGCCCGTGACGGCGTCGCCTCGCTGACCAAGCCGGAGAACGGCACCGTCCCGGCCGACAGCACCAGCCTGGAGCCGTTCTTCTCCACCCTGCTGGAGCACGTGCCGGCCCCCAGCTACGACGAGGACGCGCCGCTCCAGGCCCACGTCACCAACCTGGACGCCGACAACTTCCTCGGCCGCATCGCGCTGCTGCGCGTCGAGCAGGGCGAGCTGCGCAAGGGCCAGACCGTGGCCTGGATCAAGCGCGACGGCTCGATCTCCAACGTCCGCATCTCCGAGCTGCTGATGACCGAGGCGCTCACCCGCAAGCCGGCCGAGGTGGCGGGCCCCGGTGACATCTGCGCCGTCGCCGGCATCGGCGACATCATGATCGGCGAGACCCTGGCCGACCCGGAGAACCCGATCGCGCTGCCGCTGATCACGGTGGACGAGCCGGCCATCTCGATGACCATCGGCACCAACACCTCGCCGCTGGTCGGCCGTGGCGGTAGCGGCAAGGGCGCGGACGCCAAGTCCGGCGCCAAGGTGGACCGCAAGGTCACCGCCCGTCAGGTGAAGGACCGCCTGGACCGCGAGCTGATCGGTAACGTCTCGCTGCGCGTGCTGGACACCGAGCGTCCGGACGCCTGGGAGGTGCAGGGCCGCGGTGAGCTGGCGCTGGCCATCCTGATCGAGACCATGCGCCGCGAGGGCTTCGAGCTGACCGTCGGCAAGCCGCAGGTGGTCACCAAGGAGGTCAACGGCAAGACCCACGAGCCGGTCGAGCGCCTCACGGTGGACGTGCCCGAGGAGCACATGGGTGCCGTCACCCAGCTCATGGGCATCCGCAAGGGCCGGATGGACAACATGTCCAACCACGGCTCGGGCTGGGTCCGGATGGAGTTCGTCGTGCCGTCCCGCGGCCTGATCGGCTTCCGCACCGAGTTCCTCACCAACACCCGCGGCACCGGCATCGCCCACTCGATCCACGAGGGCCACGAGCCGTGGTTCGGCACGCTGACCACCCGCAACAACGGCTCGCTGGTCGCCGACCGGGCCGGTGTGGTCACCGCCTTCGCGATGACCAACCTGCAGGAGCGCGGCGTGCTCTTCTGCGAGCCGGGCACCGAGGTGTACGAGGGCATGATCGTCGGTGAGAACTCGCGCTCCGACGACATGGACGTGAACATCACCAAGGAGAAGAAGCTCACCAACATGCGGTCGTCGAACGCCGACGTGGCCGAGTCGATCGTCCCGCCGCGCAAGCTCTCGCTGGAGCAGTCGCTGGAGTTCTGCCGCGAGGACGAGTGCATCGAGGTGACTCCGGAGACGGTTCGCATCCGCAAGGTCGTGCTCGACCAGAAGGACCGCGGCCGCACCGCCTCGCGCGCCAAGAAGGCGTGATCCGGACGGCTTGATCGGCCTTTGGCCGGAATGCTTCGCCCCCCTTTCCAATGGAGAGGGGGGCGAACTTTTTCAACTACTCCAAGTTGTCGGGGCCGCTATTAACCGAATAGCGCTCATCACACCCAGGTGTCCGCTGAGCGAACGTGACAGTTCGTCATCCGTGACGACTGTCCGTTTGGTGCCTGTCTGGCTATGTCTCAAATGTCCGGTTTTCGAAACTTACCGACTGTTCATGTGACCTAATTGAGATCGTCACTGGTCACTTTCGTGTCCGTGCGTGACGGATAGTGGGTGCAGTCAGGCTCGGGTCAAGGGTGAACGCGCAGGGGTGCGCGCCGAAACCACGAGCGCGGACGGCATTGCGGGTCCGGTTACCACCGTTCCGCGGTGCCTTCCTCGTCGCAATCGTCGAATTCAGGAGGCACACCGATGCGTGGTGTGAGCCAGGCCAAGTGGGTTGTCGCAGCTGTTGCTGTCGCGCTCGCCGCGACTGCTTGTAGCAGCAGCGGCAGCAGCGACTCCTCCGGCGGGAGCTCGGACAGTGCCGCGGTTGACCCGGCGGGCGTCTTCAGCTACCAGAGCGCGGAGCCGCAGCGCCCGCTGCAGCCGGCCAACGCCATGGAGAACCAGGGCGGCCGTATCGTCAAGCAGCTCTTCACGGGCCTCGTCGACTACGACCCCGCGACCGGTGCGCTGCGCAACCAGGTGGCCGACAAGATCGAGACCACCGACGCGAAGAACTACACCGTCACGCTGAAGTCCGGCTGGACCTTCCACGACGGCACCCCGGTCACCTCCAAGTCCTTCGTGGACTCCTGGAACTGGTCCGCCAACCCGGCCAACAGCCAGATCAACTCCGACTGGTTCTCGGACATCGTCGGCTACGACGCCGTCCACCCGGACAAGGGCGACCCGACCGCCAAGGAGATGGCCGGCCTCAAGGTCGTCGACGACACCCACTTCACCATCGAACTGACCGCCCCCGTCTCGTACTTCACGTACAAGCTGGGCTACTCGGCGTTCTTCCCGCTGCCCACCGGGTTCTTCGCGGACCCGAAGGGCTACGGCGAGAAGCCGGTCGGCAACGGCCCCTACCAGTTCGTCTCGTGGGAGCACAACAAGGCCGTCACGCTGAAGGCGTACGACAAGTACACCGGCATCAACAAGGCGAAGAACGGCGGGATCGTCTTCCGCAACTACACCGCCCCCGAGGCCGCGTACAAGGACCTGATGTCCGACACCCTGGACGTCCTGGACCAGGTCGACTCGACCGACCTGCCGAAGTACAAGGACGACCTGGGCAAGCGCGCCGTCGACTCCCCGCAGGGCGCGATCCAGAACATCTCGTTCGCGATGTACCAGCCCGAGTGGCAGGGCGCGGACAAGGCCAAGGTCCGCCAGGGCCTGTCGATGGCGATCGACCGCGACACCATCACCAAGACCGTGCTGAACAACAGCCGTCAGCCCGCCGACTCGTTCGTGGCGCCCGGCGTCATGGGCTACAAGGCCGGCACCTGCGGCGACGCGTGCAAGTACGACCCGGCCAAGGCCAAGCAGCTCATCACCGAGGGCGGCGGCGTCCCCGGCAACAAGATCACCATCCTCTACAACTCCGACGGTGGTCACAAGGAGTGGGTGGACGCGGTCTGCAACTCCATCCGCCAGGCCACCGGCGTCGAGTGCCTCGGTGACCCGAAGCCGGACTTCAAGACCTCTCGTGACATCATCACGAAGAAGCAGGTCACCAGCATGATGCGTACCGGCTGGGTGCAGGACTACCCGCTGAACGCCAACTTCCTGCGTGACGTCTACGGCACCGGTGCCGCGGCGAACGACGGCAGCTACTCCAGCCCCGAGTTCGACAAGCTGGCGCACGAGGCCGACGCCGCCACCACGGTCGAGAAGACCGCGGAGCTGTACCAGCAGGCCGAGGCCGTTCTGGCCAAGGACATGCCGCAGATCCCGCTCTGGTACTACAAGACCAACTCCGGCTACTCCAACAACGTTCAGAACGTGAAGTTCAACTCCTTCGGCGACCCGGTCTACACCGACGTCGAGGTCAAGAAGAAGAAGTAATCGGTCGGCACCGCCTGACCCGGTGACAACGGCCGGTGCCCGTCCCATCCCCACAAGGGCGGGGACTGGCACCGGCCGTTGGCACGCCGACTTATCTCTTGCCGGGTTGACGGGCCCGGCAGAGTCATACATGGAGGCACGATGGGGCGCTTTGTCGCGAGGCGACTGCTCCAGATGATCCCGGTGTTCCTCGGAACGACCGCACTCATCTTTTTCATGGTGCACTTGCTGCCCGGCGACCCGCTGGCAGCACTGTGGGGCGACAAGGCGCCGGACCCGGTGCAGCTCGCAGCCCTGAAGCACCAGCAGGGACTCGACCAGCCGCTGCTGCAGCAGTACTTCACCTACATGGGGAAGCTGCTCACCGGTGACTTCGGGACTTCCCTGGACGGCCGACCGGTGCTCGACAAGATCACCGAGGCGCTGCCGGTCACGGTCCGGCTGGCGCTGTTCGCGTTCGTCATCGAGATCGTGCTCGGCATCGGCATCGGCCTGTTCGCCGGCCTGCGCCGCGGCAAGGCGTTCGACAAGGGCGCGCTGGTCCTCACCCTGCTGCTGATCTCGATCCCGGTCCCGGTGCTGGGCTTCGTCTTCCAGACGATCTTCGGGCAGAACCTCAAGTGGGTGACCCCGACCGTTCAGGACAGCAACGACCTCACTCAGCTGACGCTGCCGGCCATCGTGCTCGGCTCGCTCTCGCTGGCGTACGTCGCGCGTCTCACCCGTACCTCCATAGCCGAGAACATCAAGGCCGACTACGTCCGGACCGCGGTGGCCAAGGGCCTGCCGCGCCGGAAGGTGATCGGCACTCACCTGCTGCGCAACTCGATGATCCCGGTGGTCACCTTCCTCGGTACCGACCTGGGCGCCCTCATGGGCGGCGCGATCGTCACCGAAGGCATCTTCAACGTCAAGGGTGTCGGCCACGCCCTCTACCAGGCGATCAACATGAAGGAGGGCGCGACCGTCTCCGGTTTCGTCGCCTTCCTGGTGCTCGTCTACCTCGCCGCCGGCCTGATCGTCGACCTGCTTTACGCGGTCCTGGACCCGAGGATCCGTTATGCCTGATCTGACCGAGAAGAAGACGGCCGAGAAGATCCCGGCCCAGACCGCGATCGCCGCGGTCGCCAAGCCGGAGAAGGCCCGCAGCCTCGGCTCCGACGCGTGGCACGACCTGCGTCGCAAGCCGATCTTCGTGATCTCCGCGCTGCTCATCCTGCTGCTGATCGTGATCGCGATCGCCCCGAGCCTGTTCACCTCGGTGGACCCGCGGGCCGGCGACCTGCGCAACCACTACCTGACGAAGCCGAACTACGGGAACCTGTTCCAGGCGGACTGGTTCGGTTACGACCTCCAGGGCCGCAGCATCTACGCCCGCGTCATCTACGGCGCCCGCGCCTCGGTCGTGGTCGGCATCTGCGTCACCTTCGGCGTGACGATCCTCGGCGGCATCACCGGTATGCTCGCCGGCTACTTCGGCGGCTGGGTCGACACGATCATCTCCCGCGTCACCGACATCTTCTTCGGCATCCCGCTGCTGCTCGGCTCGCTGGTGATCCTCAACGCCTTCACCTCGCGCACCGTGTGGAGCGTGGTCTTCGCGCTGGTCGCCCTGGGCTGGACCCAGATGACCCGTGTCATGCGCGGTTCGGTGATCACGGTCAAGCAGTCCGACTTCGTGACCGCGGCCAAGGCGCTCGGCGCGGGCACCACCCGGATCCTGTTCAAGCACATCCTGCCGAACGCGATCGCTCCGGTGATCGTGGTCGCGACCATCGCGCTCGGCGGCTACATCGCCACCGAGGCGACGCTGAGCTTCCTCGGCATCGGTCTGCAGGACCCGACCATCTCCTGGGGCATCGACATCAACTCGGCCCAGAAGGTGATCCGTACGGCGCCGTTCGCGCTGTTCTTCCCGGCAGGCATGCTGAGCCTCACCGTGCTGGCCTTCATCATGCTCGGCGACGCGGTGCGCGACGCCCTCGACCCGAAGCTCCGCTGAGAGAAGAGGTGACGACCCGATGACCACCGTGATCGAGAACAACAGCCAGAAGAACGATCGTCTCGAAGTCGGAACCCCGCTCCTGGAGGTCAAGGACCTCCACGTGGAGTTCCACACCCGGGACGGCATCGCCAAGGCCGTGAACGGAGTCAACTACTCCGTCGCGGCCGGCGAGACCCTCGCCGTGCTCGGCGAGTCCGGCTCCGGCAAGTCCGTGACGGCCCAGACCATCATGGGCATCCTGGACATGCCCCCGGGCAAGGTGACCCAGGGCGAGATCCTGTTCCGCGGCCGGGACATGCTCAAGATGAGCAACGAGGAGCGGCGCAAGATCCGCGGCCGGAAGATCGCGATGATCTTCCAGGACGCGCTGTCCGCGCTCAACCCCGTGCTCAGCGTGGGCTACCAGCTCGGCGAGATGTACCGGGTGCACCAGGGCGCCTCCAAGGCCGAGGCGAAGGCCAAGGCCATCGAGCTGATGGACCGGGTGCGCATCCCCGCTGCCAAGCAGCGCGTGAACGACTACCCGCACCAGTTCTCCGGCGGCATGCGCCAGCGCATCATGATCGCCATGGCGCTGTCGCTGCAGCCCGACCTGATCATCGCCGACGAGCCCACCACCGCCCTGGACGTCACCGTCCAGGCCCAGGTGATGGACCTGCTGGCGGAGCTCCAGGCCGAGTACAACATGGGCTTGATCCTGATCACCCACGACCTCGGCGTGGTCGCCGACGTCGCGGACAAGATCGCCGTGATGTACGCGGGCCGGATCGTCGAGACCGCCCCGGTGCACGACCTGTACGCGAAGCCCGCGCACCCGTACACCAAGGGCCTGCTCCGCTCGATCCCGCGCCTGGACCAGAAGGGCCAGGAGCTGTACGCGATCAAGGGCCTGCCTCCGAACCTGCTCAAGGTTCCGGCCGGCTGCGCGTTCAACCCCCGCTGCGACGTCGCCACCGACCTGTGCCGCACGGAGACCCCGGCGCTGCACCACGTGACCGACGAGGACGGCACGGAGCTCACCGGCCGCCGCAGCGCGTGCCACCTTTGGAAGGAGACCCTCCATGGCTGAGAACATCCTGGAGGTCAAGGACCTGGTCAAGCACTACCCGCTGACCCAGGGCGTCCTCTTCAAGAAGCAGGTCGGCGCGGTCAAGGCCGTCGACGGCATCAGCTTCGAGCTGAAGAAGGGCGAGACGCTCGGCATCGTCGGCGAGTCCGGCTGTGGCAAGTCCACGCTGGCCAAGGTGCTGATGAACCTGGAGCGGGCCACCTCCGGCCAGGTGCTGTTCAAGGGCGAGGACATCTCCACCCTGGGCGGCGCGGCGCTCAAGGCCGTCCGGCGCAACATCCAGATGGTGTTCCAGGACCCGTACACCTCGCTGAACCCGCGCATGACGGTCGGCGACATCATCGGTGAGCCCTTCGAGATCCACCCCGAGGTGGCGCCCAAGGGCGACCGCCGCAAGGCCGTCCAGGACCTGCTGGACGTCGTGGGTCTGAACCCGGAGTACATCAACCGGTACCCGCACCAGTTCTCCGGCGGTCAGCGCCAGCGCATCGGCATCGCCCGCGGCCTCGCGCTCAAGCCGGAGATCATCATCTGCGACGAGCCGGTCTCGGCCCTGGACGTGTCCGTCCAGGCGCAGGTGATCAACCTGCTGGAGCAGCTGCAGGGCGAGTTCGGCCTGTCGTACATGTTCATCGCGCACGACCTCTCCATCGTCCGGCACATCTCCGACCGCGTCGGCGTGATGTACCTGGGCAAGATGGTCGAGATCGGCTCCGACGAGCAGATCTACGAGAACGCCACCCACCCGTACACCCAGGCGCTGCTCTCGGCGGTGCCGGTGCCGGACCCGGCGGCGCGCGAGAACCGCGAGCGGATCATCCTCACCGGGGACATCCCCTCGCCGGCCAACCCGCCGTCCGGCTGCCGCTTCCGCACCCGCTGCTGGAAGGCGGAGGAGCGCTGCTCGGTGGAGGTCCCGCTGCTGGCGATCCCGACCACGCTGGAGGGCCCGGCCGCCCACGAGTCGGCCTGCCACTTCGCCGAGGTCCGGGAGTCGGCCGCGGCCTGACGTCCCGTACGCACCCGGAAGGGCCCGTGGCTCCGGCCACGGGCCCTTCCGGCGTTTCCGACGCCGTGTCGGCCCGGTTCGGCGACGGTCCGGTGTTCCCGGCGCCGCGTCAACTCGGCGGGAGGTCACGGCACCCGTCCGGGTGCTCCCGACTCGCGCCGTCGCCGGGGCGCGCATCTCATGGGGTGTGATGCGACACACACCCCTGAGGAGGGACCTCCATGCCCGTAGCCGCCCGTGCTCGCCTGGTGCTCGCCGCTGCGACGTCCGTGGTCCTGGTGGCCACCGGGTGCAGCAGTGGCGGCGGAGGTGGCGGTAGCAGCTCGTCGGACGCCGGCAAGACCTTCAGCTACCAGAGCAGCGAGCCGCAGAACCCGCTGCAGCCCGCCAACGCGAACGAGGTCGGCGGCGGTCGCATCATCCAGAACCTCTTCAAGGGCCTGGTGGACTACGACCCGAGCACCGCCAAGATCCGGATGCAGGTCGCGGACAAGATCGACACCAGCGACTCGCAGACCTTCAACGTCACGCTGAAGGACGGCTGGAAGTTCCACGACGGCACCCCGGTGCACGCCAAGAACTTCGTGGACGCCTGGAACTGGGGCGCCAACCCGGCCAACGCCCAGATCAACAGCTCCTGGTTCTCCGACATCGAGGGCTACCAGGACATCCACCCGGCCTCCGGCAAGCCGACCGTGGACAAGATGTCCGGGCTGACCGTCACCGACGACCTGCACTTCACCGTCAAACTGAGCCACAAGGTCTCGTACTTCGAGTACAAGCTCGGTTACATCGCCTTCTCGCCGCTGCCGGACGCCTTCTTCAAGGACCCGACCGGGTTCGGGCAGAAGCCGGTGGGCAACGGCCCGTACCAGTTCGTCAGTTGGTCGCACAACACCGAGGTGGTCACCAAGACCTTCCCGGACTACCAGGGCGTGGACAAGCCGAAGAACGGCGGCATCGTCTTCAAGATGTACACCACGTCCGAGGCCGCCTACGCGGACCTCCAGTCCAGCAACCTCGACGTGATGGACCAGGTCCCGCCGTCCGCGCTGGCGACGTACAAGAACGACCTCGGCGACCGGGCGATCGACGCCCCGCAGGGCGCGATCCAGAACATCGGCTTCACGCTCTACCAGGGCGACTGGTCCTCGCCGGACAAGGCCAAGGTGCGCCAGGGGCTGTCGATGGCGATCGACCGCGACACCATCACCAAGACCGTGCTCCAGGGCTCCCGCAAGCCGGCCACCGCCTGGGTCGCCGAAGGCGTCGAGGGCTACAAGGACGGCGCCTGCGGCGACTTCTGCAAGTTCGACGCGACCAAGGCCAAGCAGCTGATCCAGGAGGGCGGCGGCGTCCCCGGCAACAAGCTGCTGATCACCTACAACGCGGACGGCGGCCACAAGGAGTGGGTCGACGCCGTCTGCAACTCGATCCGGCAGAGCACCGGCGTGGACTGCCTGGGCGACCCGAAGCCCGACTTCAAGACCGCCCGCGCGGCGATCACCTCCCACCAGCTCAACGGCGCCTTCCGCACCGGCTGGGTGCAGGACTACCCGCTGAACGCCAACTTCCTGTCCGACGTCTACCGCACCGGCGCGGCCTCCAACGACTTCGGCTACAGCAACCCGCAGTTCGACGACGCGGCCACCAAGGCCGACGAGGCCGCCAGCGTCGCCGACACGGTGACGGGCTACCAGCAGGCCGAGGCCGTGCTGCCGAGCGGCATGCCGGCCATCCCGCTCTGGTACTACCGCACCAACTCGGGCTACTCGAACAAGGTGCAGAACGTGAAGTTCGACTCCTTCGGCAACCCGGCCTGGACCCAGGTCGAGGTCAAGGGCTGACCCGCCCCCCACGCCGGCCCCGTCCTCCCCGCACGGAGGGCGGGGCCCGGTCCTCTCCGCCGGCCGACCCGGCCGGTTCCGCCCTGGAAGGAGGCTCGGATGGGCAGTTACGTGCTGCGGCGGGTGCTGCAGATGATCCCGGTGTTCTTCGGCACCACGCTGCTGATCTTCCTGATGGTCTACACGCTGCCGGGTGACCCGGTGACGGCGCTGTTCGGGGAGAAAGCGGCCGACCCGGCCGTGGTGGCCAGCATCAAGCACAAGTACTTCCTGGACCAGCCGGTCTGGAAGCAGTACCTGCACTACATGGGGAACCTGTTCCAGGGCGACTTCGGCACCAGCTTCACCGGCCGCCCGGTCTCGGACATCATGGCCGGCGCCTTCCCGGTCACCATCCGGCTGGCGCTGCTGGCCTTCGTGTTCGAGATGGTCCTCGGTCTCGCCCTCGGCCTGGTCTCCGGGCTGCGGCGCGGCAGCGTCCAGGACACCCTGGTGCTCGTCATGACCCTGGTGGTGATCTCGATCCCGGTCTTCGTGCTGGCGTACATCGCCCAGACGATCTTCGCCACCAATCTCGGCTGGGTCACCCCGACCGTCCAGGACAGCTACGACCTCTCCCAACTCGTGCTGCCGGCCGTCGTGTTGGGATCGCTCTCGCTCGCCTACGTGGCCCGGCTGACCCGCACCTCGATCGGCGAGAACCTGCGGGCCGACTACATGCGCACCGCCGTCGCCAAGGGCCTGCCCCGGCGCACCATCGTGGTCCGGCACCTGCTGCGCAACTCGCTGATCCCGGTGGTCACCTTCCTCGGCACCGACCTGGGCGCGCTGATGGGCGGCGCGATCGTCACCGAGGGCATCTTCAACGTGCAGGGCATCGGCAACGTCCTGTACCGGGCGATCAACACGAAGGAAGGACCCACCGTGGTCGGCATCGTGACCGTCCTGGTGATCGTCTACCTGGTCGCCAGCCTGCTCGTCGACCTGCTCTACGCGGTCCTGGACCCGAGGATCCGCTATGCCTGACATCCACGACGAGGACTCCGCCAAACCACATCCCAAGCCCGGGGTCTCGCGCCTGGACTACGCGGGCGAGCAGGGCATGTCGGTCGAGCGGGAGACCCTGGTCGAACCCGACGTGGAGAAGCGGGAGGAGGCCCGCAGCCTCTGGGGCGACGCCTGGCGGGACCTGCGCCGGCGGCCGATCTTCCTGATCTCGGCGGTCCTGATCCTGCTGCTGGTGGTGATGGCGGTCTTCCCGTACGCCTTCACCGACGCCGACCCGCGCAAGGCCGACCTGGTGCACGACTACCTGCGCCGGCCCGACTGGGGCGACGTGTTCGGGGCCGGCTGGTTCGGCTACGACGCACAGGGCCGCTCGATCTTCGCCCGGGTCGTCTACGGCGCCCGCGCCTCGATCACCGTCGGCATCTTCGTCACCGCCGCGGTCACCGTGCTGGGCGGGCTGACCGGCATGGTCGCCGGGTACTTCGGCGGCGGCGTCGACGCGGTGATCTCCCGGATCATCGACATCTTCTTCGGCATCCCGCTGCTGCTCGGCGCCCTGGTGCTGCTGAACGCCTTCGCCACCCGCACGGTGTGGAGCGTGGTCATCGCCCTGGGCGTGCTCGGCTGGACCCAGATCGCCCGCGTCATGCGCGGCGCGGTGCTGACCGTCAAGCAGTCCGACTACGTGGTGGCCGGCCGGGCGCTCGGCTCCGGGACCGGGCGGCTGATGTTCCGGCACATCCTGCCGAACGCGATCGCCCCGGTGATCGTGGTCGCCACCATCGCGCTCGGCGGCTACATCGCCACCGAGGCGACGCTGAGCTTCCTCGGCATCGGCCTCCAGGACCCGACCATCTCCTGGGGCATCGACATCTCCTCCGCCCAGAAGGTGATCCGCACGGCGCCGTACGTGCTGTTCTTCCCGGCCGCGGCGCTCTCCGTCACGGTGCTGGCCTTCATCATGCTGGGCGACGCGGTGCGCGACGCCCTCGACCCGAAGCTTCGCTGAGCGAGGGGAGCGCATCGTGAGTACAGCCGTGGACACCGGCAAGCAGGAGCGGGAGACGCCCTACGAGGGGCCGCTGCTCGACGTACGGGACCTGCACGTCGAGTTCGTCACCCGGGACGGCGTCGCCAGGGCCGTCAACGGGGTCAACTACAGCGTCCGGGCGGGCGAGACGCTGGCGGTGCTGGGCGAGTCCGGCTCGGGCAAGTCGGTGACCGCGCAGGCGATCATGGGCATCCTGGACATGCCGCCGGCCCGGATCCCGCGCGGGGAGATCCGCTTCCGCGGCCGGGACATGCTGAAGATGGGCAAGGAGGAGCGGCGCAGGGTCCGCGGCCGGAAGATCGCGATGATCTTCCAGGACGCGCTGTCCGCGCTCAACCCGGTGCTCAGCGTGGGCTTCCAGCTCGGCGAGATGTTCCGGGCCCACCAGGGCGTCTCCAGGGCCGAGGCCAAGACGAAGGCCGTCGAGCTGATGGAGCGGGTGCGCATCCCGGCGGCCAAGCAGCGGGTGAACGACTACCCGCACCAGTTCTCCGGGGGCATGCGCCAGCGCATCATGATCGCCATGGCGCTGGCGCTGGAACCGGACCTGATCATCGCGGACGAGCCCACCACCGCGCTGGACGTGACGGTGCAGGCCCAGGTGATGGACCTGCTCGCGGAGCTCCAGGCCGAGTACAACATGGGGCTCATCCTGATCACCCACGACCTGGGCGTGGTCGCCGACGTCGCGGACAAGATCGCGGTGATGTACGCGGGCCGGATCGTCGAGACCGCCCCGGTGCACGAGCTGTACGCCCGGCCCGCCCACCCGTACACCCGGGGCCTGCTGGACTCCATTCCGCGGCTGGACCAGAAGGGCCAGGAGCTCTACGCCATCAAGGGCCTGCCGCCCAACCTGCTGCGGATCCCCAAGGGCTGCGCCTTCAACCCCCGCTGCCCCCGGGCGCAGGACGTCTGCCGGGCCGAGGTGCCGGAGCTGTTCCCGGTCGCCGAGGACGACGGCACCCCGCTGGAGGGGCGCGGCAGCGCCTGCTTCTTCTGGAAGGAGACCCTCCATGACCGTTGACGGGGCCAGCGCGATGGGCGCGGTGCTACCGGAGGAGGTCGCCTTCGGCCAGCCGGTGCCGCGCGGCGAGCCGATCCTGGAGGTGCGGGACCTGGTCAAGCACTTCCCGCTGACCAGGGGCGTGCTGTTCAGGAAGCAGATCGGCGCGGTCAAGGCGGTGGACGGGGTCAGCTTCGACCTGATGCAGGGCGAGACGCTCGGCGTCGTCGGCGAGTCCGGGTGCGGGAAGTCCACCCTGGCCAAGGTGCTGATGAACCTGGAACCGGCCACCGGAGGGTCTGTCCGCTACAAGGGGGAGGAGATCTCCCGGCTGTCCGGATCCGCGCTGAAGGCCGTCCGGCGCAACATCCAGATGGTGTTCCAGGACCCGTACACCTCGCTGAACCCGCGCATGACGGTCGGCGACATCATCGGTGAGCCCTTCGAGATCCACCCCGAGGTGGCGCCCAGGGGCGACCGCCGCAAGGCCGTCCAGGACCTGCTGGACGTGGTCGGGCTCAACCCCGAGTACATCAACCGGTACCCGCACCAGTTCTCCGGTGGTCAGCGCCAGCGCATCGGCATCGCACGGGGGTTGGCGCTCAAGCCGGAGATCATCATCTGCGACGAGCCGGTCTCGGCCCTGGACGTGTCGGTGCAGGCGCAGGTGATCAACCTGCTGGAGCAGCTGCAGGGCGAGTTCAACCTGTCGTACATGTTCATCGCCCACGACCTCTCCATCGTCCGGCACATCTCGGACCGGGTGGGGGTGATGTACCTGGGGAAGATGGTCGAGATCGGCAGCGACACCGAGATCTACGACCACGCGACCCACCCGTACACCCAGGCGCTGCTCTCGGCGGTGCCGGTGCCGGACCCGACGGCGCGCGAGTCCCGGGACCGGATCGTGCTCACCGGGGACGTGCCCTCGCCGGCCAACCCGCCCTCGGGGTGCCGGTTCCGCACCCGGTGCTGGAAGGCGCAGGAGCGGTGCGCGGTGGAGGTCCCGCTGCTGGCCGCGCCGGGCTGGCTGTCGGGGGCGGCGCGGCACGACTCGGCTTGTCACTTCGCTGCGGAGCGCGAGATTGGGCAGAGCGCGGCGGAGCGCGAGATTGGGCAGAGCGCGGCGGAGCGCGAGATCGGGCAGAGTGCTGCGGAGCGCGATGGTGTTGCGGAGCGCGAGATCGGGCAGGGCGCGGCGGAGAAGGGTGACGGGCAGGGCCCCGGCTGACGGTGTGCCGGATCGGCTGCCGCCCCCAGGGCGCGTCCTCGCGACGAGGGCGCGCCCTTCGCCGTGATGGAACCGAGATCTGCCACAGGCTCCCCAAGTGGCCGCGCTTCCTTGATAGTTGCTCTGCGCCTGTCGATGGTCGCTGCTGCGCTGAGGAGGGCTGCCCACATGGACGCGGTGGAGGTGACCGGCGGCGGACGGGAGAACCTGGTGCCCGGGACGCCGTTGCTGGAGGTCGAGGACCTGCACGTCGAGTTCCACACCCAGGACGGCGTGGCCAAGGCCGTCAACGGGGTGAGCTACTCGGTGTCGGCGGGGGAGACGCTGGCGGTGCTGGGCGAGTCCGGCTCGGGCAAGTCGGTGACCGCGCAGGCGATCATGGGCATCCTGGACATGCCGCCCGCGAAGATCACCTCGGGGCGGATCCTGTTCCGGGGCGAGGACCTGCTGACCATGAGCCCCAGGCTCCGGCGGACGGTCCGGGGCCGGCAGATCGCGATGATCTTCCAGGACGCGCTGTCCGCGCTCAATCCGGTGCTCAGCGTGGGCTACCAGCTCGGCGAGATGTACCGGGTGCACCAGGGGCTGTCGCGCGCCGAGGCGAAGACGAAGGCCGTCGAGCTGATGGACCGGGTGCGCATCCCGGCGGCCAGGCAGCGGGTCGGCGACTACCCGCACCAGTTCTCGGGCGGGATGCGCCAGCGCATCATGATCGCCATGGCGCTCTCCCTGGAGCCCGACCTGATCATCGCGGACGAGCCCACCACGGCCCTGGACGTGACGGTGCAGGCCCAGGTGATGGACCTGCTGGCGGAGCTGCAGGCCGAGTTCAACATGGGTCTGATCCTGATCACCCACGACCTGGGCGTGGTCGCCGACGTGGCCGACAAGATCGCGGTGATGTACGCGGGCCGGATCGTCGAGACGGCGCCGGTGCACGACCTGTACGCGCGGCCCGCCCACCCGTACACCAAGGGCCTGCTGGCATCCATCCCGCGGCTGGACCAGAAGGGCCAGGACCTGCACGCCATCAAGGGCCTGCCGCCCAGCCTGCTGCGGGTCCCCGAGGGCTGCGCCTTCAACCCCCGCTGCGACCGGGTGCGGGACCGCTGCCTGACCGAACTCCCGCCGCTGGTACCGGTGGCGACCGAGGAGGGGGCCGAGCTGCCGGGCCGCCGCAGCGCCTGCCACTACTGGCGGGAGACCCTGCACGGCTGAGGGCCGGCGCTACTTGGTGAAGCCGACGTTCTCCCAGACGATGTCGGACAGGCCCTGGGCGCCGAGGTTGGCGAGGTCGGCGCGGGCGCCGTACAGCTGGGGGCGCTGGTAGAGCGGCAGCACGCCGGCCACCTTCCAGAGCTCGCCGTCGGCCTGGTTGATCGCCTCGGAGGCGGTGCCGGCGTCGGTGGCGCCGGCCGCCCGGTCGAGGGCGGTGTCCACGGCGGCGCTGCCCGCGCCGGCCCGGTTGCCGGCGCTGTTCTGGGCGTAGCTGGCACGGCTGCCGCTGGCCGGGAACGGGGTGCCGAGCAGCGCGTAGACGGCGATGTCGAAGTCGTCGCGGTTGACGTACTTGTCGAAGAAGTCGTTGGGCGCCGCGGTCACCGGGGTGACCTTGATCCCGACGTCCTTGAGCATCTTGGAGAGGGACGTCGTCTCGTTCTGGGCGACGGCGACCCCGGTCGGGACGACCATCCGCAGGTTCAGCTCGTGGCCGTCCTTCTTCCGTACGTCGCCGTCGAGCTTCCAGCCCGCCGAGTCCAGCTTGCGGGCGGCCTCGGCCGGGTCGAAGCGGGACAGGCCCAGGGAGTTGTCGCGGTAGCCGTTCTGGTTGGCGACCAGCAGGTGGTTGTTGAGCGGGACGGCGGGCCAGTCCAGGCCGTTGAGGTCGGTGCGGATCAGGGCGTCCCGGTTGATCGCCTGGAAGACGGCCTGGCGGACGGTCGGGTCGGTGAGCAGCGGGCTGCGGGCGTTCAGGGTGAGCTGGCGGAAGTCCGGCCCGCCGGCCCGGCGGACGGCCGCGCCCTTGGTGTTCCTGATGACCTGGTAGCCGGCCAGGTCGGGGCCGTTGTCGAGGAGGTCGATCTCGCCCTTGGCGAAGGCGGTGCGCATCGCGTCGGGCAGCATGGCGTGGAAGACGATCCGGTCCAGCACGGGCTTGTCGCCCCACCAGGTCGGGTCGGCGACCAGGGTGACGGTCTGCGCGGCCGGGTCCAGGCGCTCGACCTTGAACGGGCCGGCGGTGAGCGGGATGGCGTCCAGGTAGGCCGAGTTGAAGAGGTCCGGGGTGGCGACCTTGCTCGCGGGCAGCAGCGGGGCGTTGGCGGCGCTGTTGAACATCGACTGCCACTCGGAGAACGGCCGGTCGAAGGTCATCACGGCCTGGAAGTCGTCCTTGCCCCGCTCGACCGAGGTGACCTGCTCGAAGCCGGAGGTGCTGGAGGGCCGGTAGGCCGGGTCCTTGCCGTTCAGGGCACGCCAGTTGGCCTCGATGTCGCGCCAGGTGATCGGGGTGCCGTCGGACCAGTGGGCCTTCGGGTTGAGCGTCCAGGTGACCACCTGGCGGCCGTCCCTGATCTCGGCGTGGGCCTCCTGGAGGTAGGCCGGGTTGACGGTCTGGGTGCCGGCCGCGTCCGAGCGGAAGAAGGTCGGCAGCAGCGGCTTGCTGACCGCGACGGTCGAGGACACCGTGCCGTCGGTCTGGATCGGCGACCACTGGTGGGAGAACTGGGCGATCGCCAGGTTCAGGGTGCCGCCCGGGCGGAGCTGGGCGCGGTCGTGGGCGTTGATGTCGACCGAGGTGAGCTTGGGCATCCCGGCGTTGGCGCCGGGCACCGCGTCCGCGGCGGCGCCGTCCGACCCGGACGAGCAGGAGCAGAGCGCCAGGGAGAGCGTGAGGACGGCGAGACCGGCGAGCAGTGCCGTCCGGTGGTGCTGGAGGCGGCGGCCCATCGGCGTGACTCCCGGGGTGACTGTGGCGGATGGTGTGGCGTCACATCTTGCTGACCGGGAGGGGGAGTTGTCGAGGGGCGGGACGGTGGCATCCGGTGGATGCGGTCGTCCCGCCCCTCGTTCGTGTCCGGTTCGTCGGTACCGGCGAGGACGGCGACGGCGACGGTGACGGGTGGCGTCAGGCGGCGGGGAACTTGTAGGTGCGTTCCTTGTCGCCGGTCTTGTCGAACAGCGAGCCGACGGCGTCCGCGACGTCCTGCGGGCTGATCGCGGCGCTCTGGCCGTTCTTCTTGGTCTTCACCTTGTCGAACACCCCGTTCAGCTGGGAGTTCAGCGCGTCGAGGTCCCACTTGGGCGCGATCTTGCCGGAGGCGTCCGGGGCCAGCGTGAGCACCTTGGCGGCCGTCTTGGGGCCGAAGTCCCAGGACTTGGTACCGGCCACGATGTGCACCTTGCCGCTGGTCACCTGCTTGCCGAGGCTGTCGGCGGCGGCCTGCAGGGCCTGGGTGGAGACCTTGGGCTGGGCGGCCGTGACGGCCAGCGCGATCGGCTGGTCGGGCTTGCCGGCGGCGCGGTCGCGGTAGGCCTGCTCGATGACGTCCAGGGCGGCGTTGGTGTCCACCGCCTGGCCGGCCCTGCCGGGGACCACGACCGGGTCGCCGTTGTCGGCGAACTTGACGTAGCCCTCCTGCAGCCCCTGGCCCGAGCCGGCCGCCAGCGAGTCCAGCGCGGCCTTGAGCTTGGCGCGGTCGATCCGGACCTCCGGGGCGACGGCCTTGGTGCCGCCCTGGATCGACTTGATCACGTCGACCGGGTTGTAGCTGTGCGCGGCGAGGCCGTCCACGGTGGCCGTGGTGTCGAAGCTCAGCCCGGCGACGGTCGGGTCGAGGTCGACCGACTGGTCGCCGATCTTCAGCTTCAGCGGCTGCTGCCCGGCCTTGCCGACCGAGGCGTCCAGCGCGTGGATCGCCTGGTCGCGGCCGTTGCCACCGATGTCCGTGCCGAGCACCACGGTGCCCTTGGGGACGTCGGACTGGTTGAGCATCAGGCCGGTGCCGTACGCGGCGGCGCCGAGGAAGAGCACCCCGCCGACGGCGTAGACGCCGAGCTTGACGAGCTTCTTCGCGCCACCGCGCTTGGCCTTGGCGGGGGCCGCCGGCTCGGCCTTGGCCTTGGCGGGGGCCGAGCCGGGCGCGGGAACCGGAGTGGCACCGGGGCCGGCGCCGGGACCGGGGACGGGCTGGGCGCCGGGACCGGGGACGGGCTGGGCGCCGGGACCGGCCGGAGGGCCGGGGACCGGCAGCGGGGTGACCTCGGTGACCTCCGGGTCGCGGCCGGCCTGCCGGGGCCCGCCGGGGCCGGGCTGCGGGGCCGGCTGGGGCGCGCCCGGGAAGAGCCCGCCGGGGCCCGCCGGGGTGGCGAAGGGGTCCTGGCCGGGGGCGGCCGGGCGCTGGGCGGCGAACGGGTCGGTGCCGGTCGGGGCGGAGGCGAACAGGCCCGGCTGGGGACGGCCGTCGGTGCCGCGCGGGGCGCCGTTCCGGGCGTCGTGCGGGGGCAGGCCGGGTATGGCGGCCGGCGGCGGGGTGTTCTCGCGGATCGGCGCGAAGCCGTCCACCGAGGTGTCCTCCGGGTCGGACCCGGCCTGCGGGCGACCGCCGCGCTGCGGCAGTCCGCCCTGCTGGGGCCCGTTCGGGCGGGCCCCGTTGGCCCGGGGCGGGCCCTGCGGGAGGCCGCCCTGCTGCGGCGCCTGCTGCTGCGGACGGCCGCCGCGCGGACCGCGCGCACCGGCGGCGGGGCCGGTCCGGGCGAACGGGTCGGCGACCGGCGCGAACGGGTCGACGGCCGGTGCGAAGGGGTCGGCGGCCTCGTACACGCCCGGCTCCTCGGCCGGGGTCCCGGCGCCGTACGGGGCGGCGGGGGCGGCCGGGTTGGGCGCGGAGCCCGGGTTGGGCGCCTTGCCCTGGGCGGGCACCGGACGGCCGTTCGGCCGGGCCGCACCGGTGGCCGGGGCCGGGCGGGCACCGTTCGGGGCGGCCTGCGGACGGGCCTCGGCGGCGGCGCCGGGCCCGGTCGGGGCCTGCGGCGCGCTCGGGGCGCCGGCCGGCACGGCGGCCGGGGCGGGCTCGGCGGTCGGGGTCTTCTTCTGCCGCGGCCGGAACCAGGCGCCGGTGGACTCGGACTCCGAGGTCGCCGGCGGGATCGGCGGGATCTGCCACTCCGGCGGCAGGTTCGGCGGGGTGGCCGGGTGGCCACCGCCGTCCATCACGCCGAGGACGGGCGAGGCGGGTGCGGAGCGGTGCCGCGGGCCGCCGGGCTCGGCCGGCTCGGCCGGGCCCTCGTCGGTCCGGGCGGTCTCGTTCTTGACGGCGCTGCGGACGACGACCGGTGGGATCGGGCGCGAGCCGGGGATGTTGATCCGGACCCGGGTGGTCAGGGTGGTCTCGGTCTTCGGACCGTCGTCCTCGCCGCCCGACCCGGTGTCGGCGCCGACCGCGGCCCGGTCGCCGCCGGGGAGGCCCGGGGTGCCGTAGGGCGGCGTGCCCGACGGGTAGGCGTCCGGGCCCGTGCGCCGGGGCGTCGGGTTGGCGTTGTCAGATTCGCGGCTGCTCAATGCTGCTCTGCTCCGGGTTCGCGGGCGGGCCGTGCGGCGCGACCGCGGTTCGTGGTCGCCGGGCCTGGGGCAAACGGCGGTCGGGTACGACGTACTGCGGGACCACCATACTGGGAAGAACTGAGCGGTGAACGGCTTCGGACAGATCCTGATACGTCCGGTTCCTCCGGTATGAGAGTACGGGGGAGTGGTCCTGACTGCGCGTTGTGCGCGCCACCGTACGCGGCCGACCGCCGGGATCAGCGAGGGGGGTTGGGCACCCCGGGGAACCAGCTGGTGCGGGTCGGCAGGGTGGCGCAGATCACGCCCAGGATCGAGCCGACGAACAGCCAGGCCAGCGAGGTGGCGTTGGGCCAGAGCACGTTGTCGCCCTCCGGCCGGGGCACCATCAGCAGCAGCATCGCCAGGAACCAGCCGGCCGCGGGCATCGCGGCGCCCAGCCGGGTGCCGGTGACCCGCAGGCCCGCGTAGAAGGTCGCGGCGGTGGCGGCGAGCGCCAGCAGAACCCCCACGGGCGGCCACAGGGCCTGCACAAAGGATCCGCACACCGACACCGCGACGCCCAGTGGGAAGAACAGGACATACGCCGCGATCCGGGCGGCGCGCGGGGGTTGGGGCTCGGCCAGCCGTTCGTCGCGGGTGCCGAGGACAGCCACCGCGATCGATCGGCTCTTCGGCTTGGCGGCGGGTGCGGTCATCGGGCGTTCCCCTCGCTGGGAGTCGGGTCGGTGCCCGGGGCCGCGGAGTCGCCCTCCAGGCCCGCGAACAGGTCGCGTTCGGGCCGTTCCGCACCGGCCCGCCCGCGCACCAACTGGTAGTACTCGGTGGCGAACAGCGGCTGGCCGAGGTGGTTGGAGAGCGCGAAGGAGGCGCCGGCCACGGTGATCTGGGTGGCGTGCGCGGCCATCGCCGCGGCCTTCCGCCCGGCGTAACCGGTGCCGTCCAGCACGGTGGTGACCACCTCGTCGGCCACCACCCCGGGGATGTCGGTGGGTTGGGCGACGCCCGGGAAGGACGCCTCGGCGGCGGTCGCGGCGAGCCCGGCGTCGAGCACCGAGCCGGGCATCCGGTTCCAGTACACCTTGGCGATCCGCCAGGGGGCGCCGAGCTCGGGGCGGTGCGCCGGATCGGCGGCCAGCTCGTGGGCGCGCATCGCGACCCGGTGCGCCTGGATGTGGTCCGGGTGCCCGTAGCCGCCGTTGTCGTCGTACGTGACCAGCACCTGCGGGCGCACCTCGCGGATCACCGCGACCAGGTGGCCGGCCGCCTCGTCCACGTCGGCCCGCCAGAAGCAGCCGGGGGCGTCGTTGTCGGGCACGCCCATCATCCCGGAGTCGCGGTAGCGCCCCGGGCCGCCGAGGAAGCGGAAATCGGTGACGCCGAGGGCGCGCATCGCCTCGGTCAGCTCGCCGATCCGGTGCGCGCCGAGGGTGTCGTCCCGATCGGCCGTCAGGTGGGCCAGCGCGGGCGGGATCACCTCGCCGCCCTCGCCGAGGGTGCAGGTCACCAGGGTCACCCGGGCGCCCTCGGCGGCGTACCTGGCCATGGTGGCGCCGTTGCCGATCGACTCGTCGTCGGGGTGGGCGTGCACCAGGAGGAGGCGGCGGCCGGTAGTCGCGGTCATGGGAGGAAGCCTAGGGCCTGTCTTCAAACTCCCGTCGTCCGCCCGGAGGGCGGGCGGGGCGGCGTTGGGGTGCGTGCATCGCAAGGCGGAGGTGGGGGCACCTCCCGGCCGGAGGCTGGGGGCGGAGCCCGATGCAGCGCATCGGCGACCGACGACAACGCGGCGAGGTGCGTGCACCGGCGTCGCCCCGCAGACGGGAGATTGAAGACAGGCCCAGGGGCCTGCCGGCGGCAGGCCCCTGTCCACCGGCCGGAAGGGGTCAGAGCTTCAGGCCGTTGATCATTCCGGCGAGGTTGCTGGTGACCTGGCTGATCGAGGGTGCGATCGAGCTGGAGGCCAGGTAGAAGCCGAGCAGCGCGCAGACGATGGCGTGCGCCAGCTTGAGGCCGGAGCGGCGGATCAGCACCACCACGATGACGAGCATCAGCACGGCTGCGGAGATGTTCATGGCCATGTGGGCTCATACCCCTTCTCGGGCGCCGCCCCCTGGGGAGGGCGGCGGTGGGACCGTACGGGAACCGGGGTGGGGTGACCGGGGCCCGGGACGGGGCCGACGATCACTCGCCTGACCAGTCATACCCGATGAGTAAGGGGAGCATTACATTCAGTGAGTCCGCGCGCGCCGGGGCACGGGGGCACTGGTGGGGCGCATGGGCCGGTCGGAGGGGGTGTGGGCCCCTTCGGGGCGTACCCGGGGGTGATGCTCCGAACGAGTGATCGTCAGTCACCCGGTTGTGGGAGTCGGCCGTCGTAGGGTCTGGTGCCATGACCTCCCACACCCCTGCGGACACCTTCCCCCGGCAGTACGCGCGGACCCTGCGCTACACCGTCGGCGCCCCCCGCTCCTTCTCCGTCGCCCCGGACGGCTCGCGGGTCGTCTTCCTGCGCTCGCGATCCGGTAGCGACCGGGCCAACCTGCTCTGGACCCTCGACACCGCCACCGGCGAGGAGCGGATCGCCGCCGACCCGGCCGTGCTGCTCGGCGGCGGCGAGGAGGACCTCTCGCCGGCCGAGAAGGCCCGCCGCGAGCGCAGCCGGGAGGGCTCGGCCGGCATCGTCGGCTACGCCCTGGACGCGGCCGGCGCCCGGGCCGCCTTCGCGCTGTCCGGCCGGCTGTTCACCGCCGACCTCGCCACCGGCGGCACCGCCGAACTGCCCGCCGTGGGCCCGCTGCTGGACCCGCGGCTGTCCCCGGACGGCACCCACGTCGCCTACGCCAACACGGCCGGCGAACTGCGGCTGACCCGCACCGACGGCGGCGGCGACCGGGCCCTCGCCGAGCCGGACGGCCCGAACGTCACCTGGGGCCAGGCCGAGTTCATCGCCCAGGAGGAGATCGACCGCGACCGCGGCTTCTGGTGGTCCCCCGACGGCGAGCGGCTGCTGGCCGAGCGGGCCGACGACAGCCCGGTGCGCCGCTGGTGGATCGCCGACCCGGCCAACCCGGACCGCGAGCCCGCCGAGGTCGCCTACCCGGCGGCCGGCACCGCCAACGCCGAGGTCGGGCTCTGGGTGCTCGACCTGCACGGCGGGCGCACCGAGGTGGTCTGGGACCACGAGGCCTTCCCGTACCTGGCCCGGGTGCACTGGTCCGACGGCGGCGTGCCGCTGCTGCTGGTCCAGTCCCGCGACCAGCGCAGCCAGCGGGTGCTCGGCCTGGACGTGGCCACCGGCGCCACCGAGGTGCTGTTCGAGGAGCAGGACGAGGCCTGGCTGGAGGCCTTCCCGGGGGTGCCCGCGTGGACCCCGGACGGCAAGCTGGTCCGGATCTCCGACCAGGACGGCGTGCGCGCCCTGGTGGTCGGCGACCAGGCCGTCACCGGCGCCGACCTGCACGTCCGCTCGGTCGTCGCGGTCACCGAGCGGGAGGTGTTCTTCAGCGCCGCCGGCGGCGCCGGGGAGACCGACCCCGAGCCCGGCTGGATCGCCGTCGGCCGGATCAGCCACGACGGCAAGCAGCTGGCCTGGGAGTCCGCCAACGGCCGCCCGTTCACCTCCGTCACCAGCGCGGTGCACGCCGGCGGGATCACCGTCCGGGCCACCGCCGAGCCCGACCTGCCCGGCACCCTGGTGCAGGTCGCCCGGGACCTCCCGGAGGGCGTGGTGGTCGACGACGTCGCCACCGTCACCTCGTACGCCGAGACCCCGGTCCTCACCGCCCGCCCGGTCTTCCGCTTCGCCGGGGAGCGCCGCATCCCGGCCGCCGTCTTCCTGCCCACCGGCTACGACCGCGAGCGGGACGGCCTGCTGCCCGTCCTGATGGACCCGTACGGCGGCCCGCACGGCCAGCGCGTCGTCCAGGCGCACAACCCCCACCTCAACTCCCAGTGGTTCGCCGACCAGGGCTTCGCGGTGGTCGTCGCCGACGGCCGCGGCACCCCCGGGCGCGGGCCGGCCTGGGAGAAGTCCATCGCCTTCGACTTCGCCGGGGCCACTCTGGACGACCAGGTGGACGCGCTCCGGGCGCTCGCCGGGGAGTTCCCGCTGGACCTCGACCGGGTGGCGATCCGCGGCTGGTCGTACGGCGGCTACCTCGCCGCGCTCGCCGTGCTGCGCCGCCCCGACGTGTTCCACGCGGCGGTGGCCGGGGCGCCGGTGACCGACTGGGAGCTGTACGACACCCACTACACCGAGCGCTACCTGGGCCACCCGGCCGAGCGGCCCGAGGTGTACGGGGCGAACTCGCTGACCGGGTACGCGGCCGGGCTGGAGCGCCCGCTGATGATCATCCACGGCCTGGCCGACGACAACGTGGTGGCCGCCCACACCCTGCGGCTCTCCTCGGCGCTGCTCGCCGCCGGGCGCCCGCACACCGTGCTGCCGCTCTCCGGTGTCACCCACATGACCCCGCAGGAGGAGGTCGCGGAGAACCTGCTGCTGCTCCAGGTCGACTTCGTGAAGCGCTCGCTGGGGCTGTAACACCCCTGACCAGCCGATCCGGCGGCCGGTACCCGTGGACGGGGTGCCGGCCGCCGGCATGACATCCGTCATACCGAAGGCACGACGGCCGACACTGCCGCCGGCCCCGGCCCGAGCGGGACCCTGAGGTGGTGCGGACAGCACCGCACGCGACACCACCAGGGAAGAGGAGCCGGGCGAATGGTTACCGAGGTGGCCGCCTTCCGCGGCGTCGGCAAGAGCTACGGGCGGGTGCGCGCCGTGGACGGACTGGACCTCGTGCTGCGGCCGGGCGAGACCGTCGCCCTGCTCGGCCCGAACGGTGCCGGCAAGTCCACCAGCCTGGACCTGCTGCTCGGCCTGCGGGAGCCCGACCAGGGCAGCGTCACGCTGTTCGGCGGCACCCCGCGGGCGGCGATCGAGGACGGGCGGGTCGGCGCGATGCTGCAGAGCGGCGGGCTGATGACCGACGTCAAGGTCCGCGAACTGGTCGAACTCGCCTGCAAGGTGCACCCGCGCGGCCGGTCGGTCACGGAGGTGCTGACCGACGCCGGGATCACCGAGCTCGCCGAGCGCCGGGTGGACAAGCTGTCCGGGGGCCAGGAGCAGCGGGTCCGCTTCGCCCTGGCGATCGCCGGCGACAGCGACCTGATCGTGCTGGACGAGCCCACCACCGGCATGGACGTCAGCGTCCGGCAGGCGTTCTGGGCGAGCATGCGGGCCCAGGCCGACGCCGGACGCACGGTGCTGTTCGCCACCCACTACCTGGAGGAGGCCGACTCGATCGCCGACCGCGTCCTGGTGCTGCACCGGGGCCGGCTGATCGCCGACGGCAGCTCGGCGGAGATCAAGGCGCGCGCCGGAGCCCGCCGGATCGCCTTCGAGCTCCACGACGCCGACTTCGCCGCGGACGCCGCCCGCTTCGACGAGGCCGTGCTGCGCGCCCTGCCGGGCGTGCGGTCGCTGGACGTCACCGCCCGCGTCCCGGGGGTGCGGACGGTACGGATCAGGACCTCGGACGCCGACGCCAGCATGGCCGGCATCTACCGGGCGGGCCTGTACCCGCGCGGGCTGGAGGTCGCCGGGGTGGGCCTGGAGCAGGCCTTCCTGACCATCACGGGCGAGCTGGACAAGCAGGACCTGGCAGAGGAGAGCGCGCGATGACCACCCTGATCAAGCTGGAGATCCTGCGGACCCTCCGCAACCGGCGCTACCTGTTCTTCACCGTCGTCTACCCGGCGCTGATGTACGTCTTCTTCATCAACGCCTACGGCTCCGGCAACCAGGCCGGCGGCCTGCCCGTGAAGACCTACTTCATGGTCTCGATGGCCACCTTCGGCGCGGTCGGCGCGGTGCTCACCGGCAGCGCCCAGCGGATCTCGCTGGAGCGCAAGAGCGGCTGGACGCGCCAGCTGCGGCTGACCGCCCTGCCGGGCCGGGCGTACACCGTCGGCAAGATCGCGGCGACCGCGGTGACCACGCTGCCGGCGATCCTGGTGGTCTTCGCGGTCGGCGCGAGCCAGGGCGTCTCGCTGAGCGTGCCGCAGTGGATCGGGCTGGCGGCCGCGCTCTGGCTGGGCAGCTTCGTCTTCGCCGCGCTGGGCGTGGCGCTGGGCTACGCGGCGGCGCCGGACGCGGTGCAGCCGATCGTGATGATCACCTACATGGCGATGGCGCTGCTCGGCGGCACCTGGTTCCCGGTGAGCGGTTCGCTGGAGAAGTTCGCCCGGTTCAACCCGGTGTTCCTGTACAACAAGCTGGCCACCTTCACCCAGCCCGGCCACTCGCTGGACCTGGCGGCCGTCTCCGGGCTGGTCGCCTTCTTCGCGGTGTTCGTGGCCGCCGCCACGGTCCTGTACCGGCGTGACACCCGCCAGGCATGATGATCCACATGAGTGACGAGCGCCGGACCCGACGCCCCGACGAGCCGACGGAGGCGGGTCCGGCGCGCGCGTCCTTCATGAACGTCCCCGGCGCCCCGGTCGAGACCCGGCGGCAGCTGATGGTCAAGGTCGCCTGGATGCTGCTGTGGATGATCTACCTGGCCTACCCGGCGAGCGACCTGGTCAACGGCGGCCACAGCCCGGCCGGGCAGGCGCTCGGCTGGGTCTGCCTGGCGGTCTTCGTGGTCGCCTACGTGCTGCTGGTGTTCTTCCGCTCGCAGGCCGGGATGAAGCCGCGGGTCTGCCAGGTGATCGTCGGGACGATGATCGTGCTGGCGGTGGGCTCCTCGGTGGGCCTCGGCGCCGCCTTCCTGACCATGTTCATCTACGCCTCGGTGTGCCTCGCGGTCATCACCCCGCCGAACCTCGCGCTGCGCGCACTGGTCGGCATGGCCGTGCTCACCGCCGCGACGGGCGTGCTGATCCACGCCGGGAACGACAACGTCACCACCTTCGCGTTCAGCGCCTTCCTCTCCGGCGTCGCGATGACCGGCCTGCAGCGGCTGGTCGCCACCATGAAGGAGCTGCGCGAGGCCCGGGCCGCCGTCGCCCACCTGGCCGCCTCCGAGGAGCGGCTGCGGCTCGCCCGCGACCTGCACGACCTGCTCGGGCACTCGCTCTCGCTGATCACCCTGAAGAGCGAGCTGGCCGGCCGGTTCATGGACGCGGGCAAGGACGAGGCGGCCCGGGCCCAGGTCGCCGACATCGAGCAGGTCGCCCGGCAGTCGCTGATCGACGTGCGCGAGGCGGTGACCGGCTTCCGCCGCCCCACCCTGCCGGTCGAACTGGCCGCCGCCCGTACCGCGCTGGCCGCCGCGCAGGTCCGGCTGGAGGCCGCGCCGGAACTGGTGGACGCCTGGCCGTCGCTGGCCAACGAGGAGGCGGGCGCGCTGGCCTGGGCGCTGCGCGAGGCCGTCACCAACATCGTCCGGCACGGCGAGGGTGCCACCGTCTGCACCGTGACGGCGGACGAGAGCTGGGAGGGCAGCGGCGAGCGGTACGCCGTCCTGGAGATCACCGACGACGGGCGCGGGCCGGGCAAGTCCCAGCCGGGGAACGGACTCTCCGGGTTGGGGGAGCGCCTCGCCCTGGTCGGCGGGCGGCTGGAGACCGGCCCGGGACCGCGCGGCAAGGGCTTCCGGGTCCGGGCCTCGGTTCCGCTGCGCACGGTGTCGGCGCCGTCCCCGCAGGTTCCCTAGCTCTCCGGTTCCGGGGCGCGGTGGTGGCGGACGGCGGGGCGGCCGTCGAGGAGCACCCGAATATCCCCACCCGTTCCGCCGGGTGACAGGCCCTAAGGTCATGGCCATGGGTAACGCAGAGAACAGTCCCTCGATCCGCGTGCTGCTCGCCGAGGACCAGGGGATGGTCCGGGAGGCGCTGGCCGCGCTGCTCGGGCTGGAGGGGGACATCGACGTCGTCGCGCAGGTGGGCCGCGGGGACGAGGTGGTGGCGGCGGTGCTGGCGAACGACGTGCAGGTCGCCGTGCTGGACATCGAGATGCCGGGGATGACGGGCATCGAGGCGGCCGCCGAACTGCACCGCCGGTCGCCCGGGACGAAGGTGGTCATCGCGACGACCTTCGGCCGGCCCGGCTATCTGCGCCGGGCGATGGAGTCCGGCGCGGACGCCTTCCTGGTGAAGGACGCGCCCGCCTCCGAGCTGGCCGAGGCGATCCGCCGGGTGCTGCGCGGCGAGCGGGTGATCGACCCGGCGCTGGCGGCGGCCGCGCTGGCCGAGGGCGCCAACCCGCTGACCGCGCGCGAGCGGGACGTGCTGGGCGCGGCCTCGGACGGCGCGGTGAACGCGGACATCGCCAGGCGCCTGCACCTGTCGGAGGGGACGGTCCGCAACTACCTCTCGATGGCGATCCAGAAGACCGAGGCCCGCAACCGCACCGAGGCGGTCCGGATCGCCCGGGAGAAGGGCTGGCTGTAACTCCGTCGGGGTGCGGCTCAGTTGAGCCGGTGGCGGGCCGCCCGGGCCTCCTGGCGGACCTTCGCGGCGGTGTCCGGGTCGAAGGCGTCCAGGATCCGCGCGTAGTCGTCCATCTCCGCCGCGCCGCCGAGGAAGTCGCCCATCCGCACCAGGAGTTCGGCCCGCTCCAGGCGGAGCTGGGCCGGGTGCCGGGGGAGCAGCAGGGCGAGTTCGGTGGCCCACAGCTGGGTGCGGGCCTGTTCGGGCCGGTCGGCGGCCCAGACCCGGATGTTGCCGAGCACCCGCAGCACGATGTCCAGCGGCTGGGCGGGGGTGAGCAGGGCGGGGGTGAAGTCGTGCCCGGAGGCGGCGACCAGCCGTTCGACGTCGGCCGGGTCGAGCAGCCGTCCGCCGTGGAACGGGTCGGCGAGGACGTACTCCTCGCCGCCGCCCGGGCCGCCGACCGCGACGATGAAGTGGCCGGGCAGGGCGATGCCGTGGACGGTGAGCCCGGCGCGCCGGCCGACCGCCGCCCAGACCAGCGAGAGCATGATCGGCAGGCCGCGCCGCCGGCGCAGCACGTCCGGCAGCAGTGAGGACTCCAGTCGCCGGTAGTCGGACTGCCGCCCGTGGAAGCGTTCCCGCCCGCCGAGCACGGCGGCGAGCAGGGCGGCGGTCTCCTCCGGCCCGGACGGCGAGCGTTCGGCCACGGCCTGCCGGACGGCCGTCGCGTGCCGGTCGAGGGCGGCCTCGCAGGCGGCCAGCACGGTGTCCACGCCGGGCGGTTCGCCCGGATCGCCCGGGTCGAGGACGGGGTCGTGCTCGGCGGCGGCGAGCAGGCAGAGCAGCACCGGGTCGGGCTGCTCGGCGCGGGCGGCGGTCCGGAAGCGGTCTCTGCTCTGCTCGGTCACGGTGACGGCGACGGCCTTCGTACGACGGACGGACAAGCGGACATACCAGGATGGAACGGTCGGGCGGCTACTCCTGGGGAAGGAGCGCGTAGTGGTAAGTGTGACTGGTCGTGAAGCCGAGTCCGTCATAGAGCGCGATCGCGGCCTCGTTCCCGGCCTCGACCTGCAGGTACGCGCCGCTCGCGCCCTCCTCCGCCGCGCGGGCCGCGAGCACCGCCATGACCGTCGTCGCCAGCCCGGCCCGGCGGGCGTACGGCTGCACCTCGATCGCGCCGAAGCAGGCCCACGGGCCGTCGATGACGCAGCGTCCGATCGCCAGCGGCGGCTGTCCGGGGGCGCCGGGCACGGTGGCGAACCAGACCGAGGGGCCGCCGTGCAGGACGTGCCGGGCCGCCGCGCGCACCGCCGGGTCCTCGCTCAGCTTCCCGTACAGCGACAGCCAGCCGTCGTCGGCCGTCCGCGAGAGCCGCACCCGCCCGTGCCCGGTGCCGGTCCGGGCCAGCGCGGCCAGCGGGGCGGTGCGCACCGTGGTGGGGGAGCGCGGCGGGCCGAGCAGCGGCCGGAGCTCGTCGGTCGTCCCGGGAGTGACCACCTCCACCAGGGCGGGCAGTCCGCGCGCCGCGTACCAGTCCCGGACGGCGGCCAGCGCCCCGGGCAGCGGCACGCCCGGGTCGCCGAGCGCCTGGACGGAGTTGGCCCGCTGGGTGAACCCGGCCGCGGCGCGCAGCGTCCACGCGCCGAGCGCCTCCTGTTCGACCCCGGGCCAGCCGCGCCCGGCGGTCCGCTGCAGTTCGACCGGGGTGGCGGCGGGGAGCGGCGCGCGCCGGACCGGGAACGGCGGCACGACCTTGCCCGCGACCAGCAGCTTCTCCGGGAAGGTGACCGGTCCGCCGGAGCGGGGCTCGACCGTCAGCCCTTGATCGTCCCACGATGTGAGCACGCCGATCACATCGCGGAACACCGGGCGGCCGTCCACGAACTCCGAGAGGCGTCGCACGGAGACTCGAAGTCCCACGTCAGAGCGATCTATCCGGACTTCCGGACGGCTCTCCCGCTGGTCTCGGGTCATGATCCGGCCACCTCCTGTGCATTTGCCTGCTCCGACCCGCGATACTAGGGGCGGGCATCGACGACGCCGCGCTCACCGCGCACGGCAGCAGAACAGAACGGGCCGCCAGGCCCTTCCGAGGAGGAACGACAGCGTGACCTACGTCATCGCGCAGCCTTGTGTCGACGTGAAGGACAAGGCGTGCATCGAAGAGTGCCCGGTTGACTGCATCTACGAGGGCCAGCGCTCCCTCTACATCCACCCGGATGAGTGTGTCGACTGTGGCGCGTGCGAGCCGGTCTGCCCGGTCGAGGCGATCTTCTACGAGGACGACACTCCGGAGGAGTGGAAGGACTACTACAAGGCGAACGTCGAGTTCTTCGACGACCTGGGCTCGCCCGGTGGCGCCTCGAAGCTCGGCCTGATCGAGCGGGACCACCCGTTCATCGCCGCTCTGCCGCCGCAGAACGCCGACCACTGACGATCGGTGGCTACTGAGCTGTGAACACCAACAGCACGCGCGCGCCGTTCCCGGGCCACCCGGGGGCGGCGCGCCGCGTTTCCGACCGGCTCCCCGTGTTCCCCTGGGACAAGCTGGAGCCGTACAAGGCCACCGCCCTCGCCCACCCCGGCGGCCTCTGCGACTTCTCCGTGGGCACCCCCGTGGACCCCGTCCCCGAGGTGATCCAGAAGGCGCTGGCCGCGCACAGCGACACGCCCGGCTACCCGACCGTCTGGGGCCCGCTGGAGCTGCGCGAGACGATCGCCGGCTGGCTGCACCGCCGCTGCGGGGCGGAGATCGGCCCGCGGGCCGTCCTGCCGACCGTCGGCTCCAAGGAGCTGGTGGCCTCGCTGCCGACCCAGCTCGGCCTCGGCCCGGGCGACCAGGTCGCCTACCCCCGGCTGGCCTACCCGACCTACGAGGTGGGCGCACGGCTGTGCGGCGCCGAGCCGGTCGAGTACGACTCGGTGGACGAGCTGGACGGCTCCCGGGTGCGCCTGCTCTGGGTGAACTCGCCGTCCAACCCGACCGGCCGGGTGCTCGGCGCGGACGAGCTGCGCCGCGCCGTCGAGTGGGCCCGGGAGCACCGGGTGCTGCTGGTCAGCGACGAGTGCTACTTCGAGCTGGGCTGGGAGGCCGAGCCGGTCTCCGTCCTGCACCCGGACGTCTGCGGCACCGACCACGAGGGCCTGCTGGCCGTCCACTCGCTCTCCAAGCGCTCCAACCTGGCCGGCTACCGCGCCTCCTTCGTGGCGGGCGACCCGGTGGTGGTCCAGGAGCTGCTGGGGCTGCGCAAGCACGGCGGCATGATCGTGCCGGCGCCGGTCCAGGCGGCGACCGTCGCGGCGCTGACAGACGACGCGCACGTGGCCGAGCAGCGGGAGCGGTACGCGGCCCGGCGCTCGGCGCTGCGGGCGGCGCTGGAGGCCTCCGGCTTCCGGGTCGAGCACTCCGAGGCGAGCCTCTACCTGTGGGCCACCCAGGACCGTCCGTGCTGGGAGACGGTGGCCGAACTGGCCGCGCTGGGCATCCTGGTGGCGCCCGGTGACTTCTACGGGCCGGCCGGCGGCGAGTTCGTCCGGGTCGCGTTCACCGCGACCGACGAGCGGGTCGCCGCGGCCGTGGAGCGGCTGACCGCGGCACGCTGACGGTACGACGGAAGGGGCCGGGGTTCCGAACGGAACCCCGGCCCCTTCGGCGTCGGGACTACAGCGGCAGGCCGCTGATGCTGCCGCCGTTCACGCCGCCCAGCAGGCCGCCGACCGGGCCGAGCGCGCCGGTCAGGCCGGACAGCGGGTTGTTCGGGCCGAGGTCGGCGCCGCCGAGCCGGTTGGCCGAGCCGTGCTCCGCCAGGCCCAGCACGTCGGTGCCGGGCAGGCCGCCGGGCAGCGCGTGCTCGACCGGGCCGAGCGGCAGGGCGCGCTCGACCGCGCTGGTCGGCAGCGCGTCGGTGACGGTGTTGGTGGCGGGGACGGCGCCGGAGAGCTTGTCGGCGCCGGGCAGCGCGTGGGCGAGCGCGCCCGCCTGGCCGAGGCCGCCGACCGGGCTGGTGCCGGCTTCGGCGCTGCGGGTGCCCATGCCCTTGCCGGTCACGGCCTCGCCGAGCTTGCCGGCCAGGGCCGAGGCGACCTTCGGGGTGACGGCGGAGAGCTGGCCGGTGGTGGCGGCGGTCTGGTCGACCGGCGCCGTCAGCGAGCTGGCCTTCTCGTTCGCCTCGGGGAGCTGGTGGGCGACGATGTTGCCGGCGGCGTCGGCGGAGGCCGGTACACCCGCGGCGACGGTGGCGGCGCCGGTGGTGCCGGCCGCCTGGCCGAGCTGGTGGGTGGTGTGCTGCAGGGTGGAACCGGTGTCGGTGTTGGTCAGCTGGCCCAGCGGCGCCGCGAGGTCGCTCTTGGGAAGCAGGGCGTCCCCGCCCAGTGCGGACGCGGAGCCGGCCGCGACCAGCGGGGTCGCTCCGGCGGCCACGACGAGCGCGGCCTGGGCGATCCGGCGCGTGAGGGGGTGAGACATGAGGCTCCTCGAAGGGGTCTGGGTCCGTCCCGTCCGCCGGGCGGACGACCCGGGTGCGGACGGGACCTGGCGGACGACGTTGTTACCGCTTGAGAAGCCAGAAGGTTTCGGCCGGTGCAAGGAAAAAGCCTGACCGACGATCAGATCGTAGGACCGCAGGGGTGGCCTTCCCGGACCCCGCGGGAGGCCGTCGGACCGGCTCCGGCCAAGGGAAGTGACGGTTCTCCGGTCGGGGTCGCCGGAACGGGCGGCCGGTCCACCGCAGTTGACCGGAATCACCCGTCCGGCGGCAACCCGAACGTGTGTCCGTCAGCCCTTCCCGTACGGGGCCAGAGTGACCTGGACGAGCTTGGTGGACGTCCCCGAGGTCTGGTTCTGCCAGCCGTCCTCGGACTCGGACTTGCGCCAGATCTTCCCGTCGTAGGCGACCGTCGCGATGCCCAGCTGCTGGGCCTGGGCGACCGCCCAGTGGGCCACCTCCCAGCCGCTGGCCCGCTCGGCGCCCGCCCCCGCGTCGGCCCCGGTGTCCGCCGAGGTGGTCAGCGCGGCGGTGGCCGGGTCCGGGGTCAGCGCGACGGCGTTTTGCGCGCCCTTGATCGTCGAGGCGTAGCCGGCGGCCGGGGTGACCGTCTTGCCGAACTCCCGGCGCACCCGGTCCGACAGCACCTGGGTGCGGTCCGGCTGGGCGGCCGGGGTGGCCGAGGCGCCGGCGGTCGGCGACGGCGAGTCGGCCGGGTCCGGCTTGGCGTAGTCCTTCACCACGCAGCTGAACGAGGCGGGCTCCCGGCCGGCCAGCGCCGAGGTGAGCAGGGTCGCCTTGGTCTCGTGCTTGGCGTACGCCTGCGGGTAGCCGCTCTTCTGCACCGCCTGGGCCGCGTCGGTCAGCGGCATCCTGGTGTAGCCGGGGACCTTGATCAGGCCGTCCAGGAACTTGTTGGTCGCGTACACCGGGTCCGCGATCTGGTCCGGGGTGCCCCAGCCCATCGAGGGCCGCTGCTGGAACAGGCCGATCGAGTCCCGGTCGCCGCCCGCGAGGTTGCGCAGCTTGGACTCCTGCATCGCGGTCGCCAGCGAGATCGCCGTCGCCCGGTCCGGCAGCCCGCGCGCACGCGCCACCGCGGCGATCGTCGCCGCGTTGGCGGCCTGCGGCAGCTCCAGCGTGCCGCTGCCGGCCGCGGTCTTCACCGTGCACTCCTCCGAGGCGCCCTGCCGGAACCCGAACCACCAGATCCCGACCACCGCCAGGCCCGCGACCATCGCCAGGCCCAACAGCCCGACCAGCACGAGCAACAGCGCACGCACCGGACCGCGGCGGCGGGGCGCCACATCATCGCCCAGCTCCTCGCCCAGCTCATCGCTGTGCCTTCTCCTGGCCACCGTCGCCCCTCTCGCGCCCTGCCTGCTTGATCCGACACCGTACCCACTCGGACGGATGTGCGGCGCACTCCGGTTGCCGATCCACGGGCGTTCCGCGTCACAGGACGACCACGCCGGGTGCACGACCGCCGGGCCGGGACACGCCCTAGGCTGGCGCCATGAGCAGCCCGAACCCGACGCCCCTGGACCTGACCCTCGACGGCGGCACGCTGACCGCCCGGCTCGTCGACTTCCCCTCGGTGAGCGGCGACGAGCAGGCACTCGCCGACGCCGTCGAGGCCGCCCTGCGCGGCTACCCCCACCTGACCGTGGACCGCCACGGCAACAACGTGGTGGCCCGCACCAACCTGGGCCGCGCCGAACGCGTCGTGCTGGCCGGCCACCTGGACACCGTGCCGATCGCCGACAACCTGCCCTCGTACGTCGACGGCGACCTGCTCTACGGCTGCGGCACCTCGGACATGAAGTCCGGTGTGGCGGTGGCGCTGCGGCTCGCCGCCACCCTGCCCGAGCCCAACCGCGACCTCACCTACGTGTTCTACGACTGCGAGGAGGTGGAGGCCGACCGCAACGGCCTCGGCCACCTCGCCAAGGACCACCCGGACTGGCTGGCCGCCGACTTCGCGGTGCTGATGGAGCCCAGCGGCGCCATGGTCGAGGGCGGCTGCCAGGGCACCCTGCGGGCCCAGCTGCGGCTCACCGGCGTGCGCGCCCACGCGGCCCGCAGCTGGCTCGGCGACAACGCCATCCACCACGCCGCCGAGGCGCTCACCCGGCTGGCGAACTACCGGCCGCGCCGGGTGGAGATCGACGGCCTGGAGTACCGCGAGGGCCTCAACGCGGTGCGGATCGACGGCGGTGTGGCCGGCAACGTGATCCCGGACGAGTGCGTGATCACCATCAACTTCCGCTACGCGCCGGACCGCAGCGAGGCCGAGGCGGAGAAGCACGTCCGCGAGGTCTTCGACGGCTTCGAGCTGACCGTGACCGACTTCGCCCCGGGCGCCCTCCCCGGCCTCTCCCAGCCCGCCGCCCAGGCCTTCCTGGCGGCCACCGGCGGCCAGGCCCGCGCCAAGTTCGGCTGGACCGACGTCGCCCGGTTCAGCGCGCTAGGCGTCCCGGCGGTCAACTACGGCCCCGGCGACCCGAACTACGCGCACAAGCGGGACGAGCACTGCTCGCTGACCGCCATCGCCGAGACCGAGGCCCGGCTGCGCGCCTGGCTGACCAGCTGACCAGCTGACCAGCCGAACATAAAACGTTCGAGGCCGATCCGTCCGGGTCGAACGCCATCTTCCGGTTGCCCAACCGACCTTCCCCCGTTGCCTGAAAACGGGGGAGGGCGGGCGTAGGGTTTCGTCATGACAGGCACAGGAGACGACAAGCACTACGGACACGGCCCCGAGCAGGTCGGCGTGCCGCGGAAGAAGAAGGCCTGGCCCGAGAAGCAGAAGGGCCCGGTGCTGGTGCGCCGGGACCAGGTCGGCACCAGCACCACGGACCAGCGCCTGCTGGACACCACCGGTCCCACCGACTGGCTGCACACCGACCCCTGGCGGGTGCTGCGGATCACCTCCGAGTTCGTCGAGGGCTTCGGCGCCCTCGCCGAACTCCCGCCCGCGATCAGCGTGTTCGGCTCGGCCCGGACCCCGGCGGACTCTCCCGAGTACGAGGCCGGGGTGGCCATCGGCCGGGCCCTCGCCGAGGCCGGCTACGCGGTGATCACCGGCGGCGGCCCGGGCGCGATGGAGGCCGCCAACCGCGGCGCCTCGGAGGGCGGCGGCCTCAGCGTCGGGCTCGGCATCGAGCTGCCCTTCGAGCAGGGCCTCAACGAGTTCGTCGACCTCGGGCTGAACTTCCGCTACTTCTTCGTCCGCAAGACGATGTTCGTGAAGTACGCGCAGGGCTTCGTGGTCCTGCCCGGCGGACTCGGCACGCTGGACGAGCTGTTCGAGGCGCTCACCCTGGTGCAGACGAGGAAGGTCACCCGGTTCCCGGTGATCCTCTTCGGCAGCGCCTACTGGGGCGGCCTCTACGAGTGGCTGAAGAACACCCTGGTCGCCCAGGGCAAGGCGGCCCCGCACGACCTGGAGCTGTTCCACATCACCGACGAGATCGACGAGGTCCTGAAGATCCTCGCCGAGGCCCGCCGGCCCGCCGACGAGATCTAGCGCGAGCGAGCGCCAGAGGGAGGCGAACCGAGCGCCAGATGCTCAGGCGAGCGAGCGTCAGAAAGAGGCGAGCGAGCGCCGGAGGAGGGGAAAGCCTCAGGCCAGCCCCCGGCGGGCGACCGCCGGGGGGCGGGTGCCCCGGATCGAGGCGACCATGTCCAGCACCTGGCGGGTCTCCTCGACCTGGTGCACCCGGTAGACCTGGGCGCCCAGCCAGGCCGAGACCGCCGTGGTGGCCAGGGTGCCGAGCAGCCGCTCGTTCACCGGCCGGTCCAGGGTCTCGCCGACGAAGTCCTTGTTGGAGAGCGAGACCAGCACCGGGAAGCCGGTCGCGGTCATCTCCGGCAGCCGCCGGGTGGCCTCCAGCGAGTGCCGGGTGTTCTTCCCGAAGTCGTGCCCCGGGTCGATGATCACCGCGTCCCGGCGGACGCCCAGCTCCACCGCCCGCTCGGCCAGTCCGACGGTGACCCGCAGGATGTCCGCCATCACGTCCTCGTACCCGGCCCGGTGCGGCCGGGTGCGCGGCTCGGCGCCGCCCGCGTGGGTGCAGACCAGCCCGGCGTCGTACCGGGCGGCCACCTCGGCGAGCCGGGGATCTACCCCGCCCCAGGCGTCGTTCAGCAGGTCCGCGCCCACCTCGCAGACCGCCTCGCCGACCTCGTGCCGCCAGGTGTCCACGCTGATCACCGCCTCGGGGTGGCGCTCGCGCAGCTCGGCCACGAACGGCACGGTGCGCCGCAGTTCCTCCTCGACCGTGACCTCGTCGCCCGGGCCGGCCTTCACCCCGCCGATGTCCAGGATCGCCGCGCCCTGGGCCATCGCGCGGTCGGCGGCGGCGAAGGCGGCCTCGTCGGCGAAGGTCGCGCCCTTGTCGAAGAACGAGTCGGGGGTCCGGTTCACGATGGCCATGATCACCAGCTCGTCGTCACCGAATTCGCGCGGTCCCAGGCGCAGTGCCACCGATGTCTCCTCCACAGCTCCTGCGGGTGCGATGATGGCCCCCGGCCTCACTAGGGACCATGCTGTCATGATCAGCCCGGTTCCCTGGCACCTCGGAGGAGGCCGACCGGGAGTTCGGGAGGACAGCTCGTGTTCTGGGTGATCGTGGTCGCCATGGCCGTGGTGGTCGGCGGCGCCGCGCTGGTGGCGCTCGGCGGTGGCGGCTCGATGCCGGAGGCGGTGCCGGACCGCATCGCCGCCCGGCTGCCGCAGGACCGGCCGCTGACCAAGACGGACGTGGACGAGCTGCGCCTGCCGATGGCCGTGCGGGGCTACCGGATGGACGAGGTGGACGACGTCCTGGACCGCCTCGGCGCCGAACTCGCCTACCGCGACTCGCGGATCGCCGAGCTGGAGGCCGCCGCCCACCTGCGCGGCGCGGTCGAGGCCGGCACCGCCCCCGACCCGGCCGCCGAACCGCTGCCCGGCCTGGAGCAGTTCGCCGCGGTGGTCGAGCCCGCGGTGGCGCTCACCAAGTCGCAGGCCCCCGAGGACGCGAAGCCGGTGAAGGAGAAGTGACCGCGGTGATCGACGGCGCCGTCCTCGGCGCGGACGGCCTGCGCCGCTGCGGCTGGGGCGACTCCACCGACGACTACCGGGTCTACCACGACACCGAGTGGGGCCGGCCGGTGCACGGCGACGACGCCCTGTTCGAACGGGTCTGCCTGGAGGCCTTCCAGTCCGGCCTGTCCTGGCTGACCATCCTGCGCCGCCGGGAGGGCTTCCGGGCCGCGTTCGCGGGCTTCGAGATCGGCAAGGTCGCCGAGTTCGGCGAGGCCGACAAGGAGCGGCTGCTCGCCGACGCCGGCATCATCCGCAACCGGGCCAAGATCGAGGCGGCGATCGCCAACGCCCGGGTCGCCCGCGACCTGGACGGCGGCCTCGACGCGCTGATCTGGCAGTTCGCCGCCGCCCCGGACCGGCCGGCCCCGCGCACACTGGGCGAGGTGCCGGCCGTCACCCCCGAGTCGACGGCGCTGGCGAAGGCACTGAAGAAGGCGGGCTTCCGCTTCGTCGGCCCGACCACCGCCTACGCCCTGATGCAGGCCTGCGGTCTGGTCGACGACCACCTGGCGGACTGCCACGTCCGCGCCGGCGGGGCGAACAGGCCCTAGCGGCCCACGTACTCGGGCTTCTCCTTGGCGATGAAGGCGCGCACCGCGATCCGGTGGTCCTCGCTCTCCCCGGCCAGGGTCTGCAACTCGTCCTCCTTGTCGAGCAGTTCGTCCAGCGAGTGCGAGGCGCCGTACGCCAGCGACTCCTTGATGGCGCCGTAGGCCACCGTCGGGCCCGCGGCCAGCTCGCGGGCGAAGACCCGTGCGGTGGCGGCGAGTTCGTCGGCCGGTACGACCTTGGTGGCCAGGCCCAGCTCCATCGCCTCGGCGGCCTTGACCGTCCGGGGCAGCATCAGCAGCTCGGTGGCCTTGGCGTGCCCGACCAGCCGGGGCAGCGTCCAGGACGCGCCGGAGTCGGCGGTCAGGCCGATCCCGGCGAAGGCGGTGTTGAAGCCGGCCCGGTCGGAGAGGATCCGGAAGTCGCAGGCGAAGGCGAGCGAGGCGCCCGCGCCGGCCGCCACCCCGCCGACCGCGGCGACGGTCGGCTTGCGCATCCCGGCCAGCGCGCGGGTCAGCGGGTTGTAGTGCTCGGCGACGGTCCGCAGCGCGCCCTCGCCGGTCTCCTCGAAGCGCTTCAGCAGCGCCAGATGCTCGTTGAGGTCCTGTCCGACGCAGAACGCCCGCTCGCCGGCCCCGGTCAGCAGCACCGCCCGCACCGCCGGGCTCCCGGCGGCCTCGGTCACGGCGTCGCGCAGCGCGACCTTGGTGGCCACGTCCAGGGCGTTCATCGCCTCCGGGCGGTTGATGGTGATGACGGCCAGGCCGCCGTCCAGCTCGTACAGCACGGAATCGGACATGGGGGAGGGCTCCCTAAACGGTCGTCGCGTCGGTGGTCGTGCCAGGATGCCGGAGCGGAGGGCCGCCTGGGGAGTGTGAGGTATCGCACCTTCCGGTGGTGCCCCCACCGCCGCCACGCCGGGGCTTATGACGCCAATTGCGACGGTTGCGGCCGGTCCGGCCGTGGATGCACCGAGAGTGATGTTGGTCATCAGGCCGTGGCATGCGGGATAATGGCTTCCGATCAATGCGTTCGATACCGGCGGTGGACGGACTGCCGGTGCGTAGCTGAGCGGTTGCAGGAAGGGGAACGAGCATGGCGGCCATGAAGCCGCGGACGGGTGACGGCCCGCTCGAAGTCACCAAAGAGGGGCGGGGCATCATCATGCGCGTTCCGCTCGAAGGCGGCGGACGCCTCGTGGTGGAGCTCACGCCTGACGAGGCCGACGCCCTGGGCGATGCCCTGAAGAAGGTCACCGGCTGACCGCAGCGGGTGCTCGCCGTCTCCTGGAGACGTACTGCCGGGCCCGGGTACGACGTCACGTCGTACCCGGGCCCGTGCGTTCTCCCGGTGCCCCCGCGGGCCCCGGGGCGTGCCCGGCTAGCGCTTGACGGCGCAGAGCAGTCCGTCCGAGACCGGCAGCAGCGCGGGCAGCAGCGCCTCGCTCTCCCGGACGTCCCGGACGAGGTCGCGAACCGCGCCGGTCTGCGGGTCCTGCAGCTCGGGCTCGGCGAGCCGGCCCTCCTGGAAGACCCCCTCGAAGCAGACCATCCCGCCCGGCCGCAACAGTCGCAGCGACTCCAGCAGGTACTCGCGGGACTCGGCCGGGTCCCCGTCGCAGAACACCAGGTCGTACTGGCCGTCGGCGAGCCGGGGCAGCACGTCCAGGGCCCGGCCCGGTATGAATCGCGAGCGGTTGGCCGCGAACCCGGCCGCCTGGTAGGCCTCGCGGGCCAGTTGCTGGCGCACCGGCTCGGAGTCGACGGTGGTGAGCACGCCGTCCGGCCGCATTCCGCGCAGCAGGTAGACCCCGGACACCCCGGTGCCGGTGCCGATCTCGGCCACCGCCTTGGCGTCCAGGGCGGCGGCCAGCAGGCGCAGGCAGGCCCCGCCGCTCGGCCCGATGGCCCGTATCCCGGTCCTCGCGGACTGGGCCCGGGCGTAGGTCAGCACCGCGTCCTCGCCCACGTAGGTGTCGGCGAGGGCCGCGCGCGCGGGCCCGAACTCGCTGATGGCTGCCTCTTTCGGAGCCCCGGGTGGCGGCCCGGTGCGGGGGGATGTCGATATTTCCTGCCACAGGTTACTGGCCGGGCGGGAACCGCGTACGGCGGCGGGCCGTTGTCACTGAGGACCGGGTGCGCAAGACCTCCCGGACACTTTTATCCGGGCTTGACGGGTGAGGTGGATATGGTGGTGGCCCTGCTGGGCAGAAGAGCCGACCGAGGAGGTGTGGCCGAGGGCGACGTCCCTGTGCGGCGGCACTTCCGCGGCACCGCGTCGGCCCGTACGCCGAAGCCCGTGATGAACCAGCCTGCGCACTCCGACCTGGACCAGCCCGCCGCCGAGACGCCGGCCGCCGGTACCACCGAGGCCCCTGTCCTCGCGACCTTCGCCGAAGGTCCCGACGCGCAGACCTGGACTCCTCCCACGTGGGAGGAGATCGTCGAGGCCCACAGCGCCCGCGTCTACCGCCTGGCCTACCGCCTGACGGGCAACCAGCACGACGCCGAGGACCTCACCCAGGAGGTCTTCGTCCGGGTGTTCCGTTCGCTGTCCACCTACACCCCCGGCACGTTCGAGGGCTGGCTGCACCGGATCACCACCAACCTGTTCCTGGACATGGTCCGCCGCCGCCAGCGCATCCGCTTCGACGCGCTCGGCGAGGACGCGGCCGAGCGGCTCGCCTCCCGCGAGCCCAGCCCGGCCCAGCACTTCAGCGACACCCACTTCGACGCCGACGTGCAGCAGGCCCTGGACACCCTCGCCCCGGAGTTCCGCGCCGCCGTGGTGCTCTGCGACATCGAGGGCCTCTCCTACGAGGAGATCGCCGCCACGCTGGGCGTCAAGCTCGGTACCGTCCGCAGCCGCATCCACCGCGGCCGCTCCCACCTGCGCGCCGCGCTCAAGCACCGCGCCCCCGGCTCGGCCCCGGGCCGCGAGCGCCGCGGCGGCTCGGAGGAGCCGGTGCCGGTCGGCGTCGCCGCCGAGGCCGCGACTGCGCCCGGCGGGCGCGGACGGAGGCGATCGTGAGCGGAACCAGCCGGTCCGGCCCGGACCGTTCGGATGCGTCCGACCGGTCCTCGGCCTGGCGGAGCTGGGCACTGCCGGGCCGTCGCGGCACCGGGGACCAGGCGCTCGGCGAACCCGGCGACCCCCTGCTGCCCGCCCTCCCGCTGCCCGCCGACACGGCACTGCGCGCGGTGCCCGTACGGCCCGCCGAACCCGCGGCCGAGGAGCACCACCTCGGCGACCGGCTGTCCGCCTTCCTGGACGGCGAACTCGGCCACGACTCCCGCGAGCGGGTCCTGGCCCACCTGGCGACCTGCCCGCAGTGCAAGGCCGAGGCCGACGAGGGCCGCTCCGTCAAACACCTGCTGACCCGCACCGACAACCCCGGCCCCTCCTCCGCGCTGATGGCCCGGCTGATGGCCGTCGGCAGCCTCCCGGAGGACGCCCCGGCGGACGCCGACTGGCCGCCGCGCGGGCGCGGCCGGGACGACGACGACCTGCCCGGCGGCGGAATGGGCGCCACCGGCACCCTCGGCGGCAGCCGGCTCGACGGCGGCTCCTTCGGCCGCGGCGCCGGCGCCTCCTTCGGCGCGGGCGCGCTCGGTGCCGACACCCCCGTCCCCGGGGTCGACCCGCGCGCCTTCGGCCGCGGCTCGGTGCTGCGGCCGCTGATGGGGCGCCGCACCGCCCGTCCGGAGGCCGTCGCCCGGCCCGACCGCGCCGCTGCCCGTCCGCAGCCCGCCGCGGCCGTCGTACGCCCCTCCGCGGCCCGCGGCCGCCGACTGGTGTTCGCCGCCGCCGGCGCCTTCTCGGTCGCCGCGGTCACGCTCGGCGGCGTCGGGGGGCTCACCCAGGGCGAGGAGCAGCACGGCACCACGGTCAGCCCGGTGGGCGGCACCACCGGCCGCACCGGCCTGGTCCCGATGAACGCCCAGGTCCCGGTGGACTTCCCGGGCCGCCCGGTGGCCGCCACCCGCGAGGCGGAGCCGTCCTCCTCCCCGGAGCGCTACCCCGGCAGCATCGCCGCCCTGCGCCAGCAGATCCGTTAGCGAACCCCTTCGCGCGCCCAGGCCACCGGCCGGTCTTTACCACGGCTTCATCCCGCCGTGGGCCAGGGACCCGCCGGTGGCCATTACCCTGTAGGAACCGTCGTCCGACGAGCTAGGGAGCAAAGGTGTTCAGCGACGTAGGTGGGCTGGAGATCCTGACCCTGATCGTGATGGCGATCATCATCTTCGGCCCCGACAAGCTGCCGAAGCTGATCCAGGACACCATGGGCTTCATCCGGAAGATCCGTTCCTTCGCCGACAACGCGAAGGAGGACATCCGCAGCGAGCTCGGGCCCGAGTTCAAGGACTTCGAGTTCGAGGACCTCAACCCCAAGACCTTCGTCCGCAAGCAGCTCATGGGCGACCAGCAGGACCCGCTGGGCCTGAAGGACATGAAGGAGTCGCTCGACATCCGCTCCGTGCTGGACGACAAGCCGGCCGCGCCGGTGAACGGCCGGGCGGGCAGCGTGAGTTTCGACAAGGCCGCCCCGGCGCCCGCCTCCGCCGGCGCCCCGCTGCAGCCCGGCGAGCGGCCCCCGTTCGACCCCGACGCGACGTAGCGGCACCGACACCACCGCCCCGCCCGGCCGCCCGGCTGAGCGGGGCGGCGGCGTGCGCGCCGCTATTGTGCTGATTGTTCCCGCTGAGCCGTCCGTCACATCCGCGTCCGCGCGGACCAGGAACGGCCCCCGGGAACGCCGAGGTACGCCACCATGGGAGCGCGCCACGGCAGGCACACGTGCGTTTGAGGAGGCCCGGGGATGGACGCGACGAGTCAGGCGGGAGGGGCGACGGTCACGGCCGGCGGCCCGGTGGTCGGCGGGCAGGCAGGCCCGGCGGACCCGCTGGTGCCCTACCTGTCCGCCGACTTCCCCTGGTACGGCCTGGACGACGGCTGGACCGGCCGCCGCTACCTGATGCAGGCCGGCGCCGGCGTCCCCCGCGGCGGAACGGCCGGCAGCGTCGACTACGGCACCCTCGGCCACGGCGACGAGCCCGCCAAGCAGTTCGAGCCGCGCGACGTACGGAAGTTCGCCGTCGTGGTCACCGTCGCCCGCCGGGACAGCCGCCGCAGCGCCGACAACACCGGCACGCTGGAGGCGACCTCCGCCTCCTCCGCCGCCTGGCTGGCCGGCTCCGGCCTGCTCGCCGCTACCTGGCCGGGCCAGCTGGACCGCACGCTGCGCCAGGACTGGCTGGACCAGCAGAGCAACCTGGCCTGGGACCTCGCCGACGACCTGGCCGGCCCCGGCTGGTCCACCCTGAGCCTGCCGGTCAACGGCCTGCCGCAGCCGTTCCGCTACCGCGAGTCCGAGTACGGCTGGGTGCTGGCGGGCGAGGCCCCCGGCGTGCTGCTCGGCGCCTTCGGCCGGGGCGTCAGCGCCTACGGCGTCGGCTTCGCCACCGTCCCCGACCTGGGCGGCTACGCCCGCCCGTAGGGCCTCTGGGGACGCCGAGGGCCCGGGTGGAGATCCACCCGGGCCCTCTGGCAGTCAGTCGCCCGCTCGCCTCCGGGGCGCTCTTGGCCCGGTGCCGACGGTCGGCGCTCCCTCGCTCGTGCCTCGCTCCGTCGCTTCTCCCTTTCGGCACCGGCGCGCCCCTTCGGCTCGGGGCGGGTGCTCGCCCGCTCGCCCGTCCGCCCGCTCGGGGCGGGTGCTCGCCCGTCCGCCCGCTCGGGGCGGGTGCTCGCCCGCTCGCCCGTCCGCCTGCTCGGGGCGGGGGAGGTACGGCCTCAGAACTTGTTCTTGGGCGTCAGGCCCAGCGACATGCCGGAGAGTCCGCGCTGGCGGCCGCCGAGCTTGCCGGCCACGGCGCGCAGGGCGGTGCCGGCCGGGGAGTCGGGGGCGGCCAGGACGACCGGGCGGCCGTCGTCGCCGCCCTCGCGCAGCCGGACGTCGATCGGGATCGAGCCGAGCACCGGGACGGTCGCGCCGACCGTGCGGGTGAGCGCGTCCGCGACGGTCTGGCCGCCGCCGGTGCCGAAGACGTCGATCATCTCGTCGCAGTGCGGGCACGGCATGCCGGACATGTTCTCGATCACGCCGACGATCTTCTGGTGGGTCTGCACCGCGATGGTGCCGGCCCGCTCGGCCACCTCGGCGGCGGCCATCTGCGGGGTGGTGACGATCAGGATCTCGGCGTTGGGGACCAGCTGGGCCACCGAGATCGCGATGTCGCCGGTGCCGGGCGGCAGGTCCAGCAGCAGCACGTCCAGGTCGCCCCAGTACACGTCGGCGAGGAACTGCTGAAGCGCCCGGTGCAGCATCGGGCCGCGCCACACCACCGGGGCGTTGCCCGGGGTGAACATGCCGATCGAGATGACCTTCACGCCGTTCGCCTGCGGCGGCATGATCATGTCCTGGACCTGGGTCGGGCGGCCCTCGACACCCAGCATGCGCGGCACGCTGTGGCCGTAGATGTCGGCGTCCACGACGGCGACCTTCAGCCCGTCCGCGGCCATCGCGGCGGCCAGGTTGACCGTCACCGAGGACTTGCCGACGCCGCCCTTGCCGGAGGCGACGGCGTAGACGCGGGTCAGCGTGCCCGGCTTGGCGAACGGGATCTCCCGCTCGGGGGCGCCGCCGCGCAGCAGCTGGGAGAGCTCCTTGCGCTGCTCGTCGCTCATCACGTCCAGCTCGACCTCGACGCCGGTCACGCCGGGCACCCTGCCGACCGCCTCGCGGACCCGGGTGACGATGGTGTCGCGCATCGGACAGCCGGAGACGGTCAGGTAGACCGCGACGCTCACCGCGCCGTCCTCGGCGATCCCGACCGATTTCACCATGCCGATCTCGGTGATCGGGCGGTTGATCTCCGGGTCGTTGACGGTCGCCAGCGCCTGGCGTACGGACTCTTCCGTGACGCCGGCCGCGACCTCTGTCTCGTTGGCCATGCCTTGATGGTACGGCGCCCGGCGAACCGGTTAACCGGCCGGTAGCGTGCCGAGGGTCACAACGACTCGGCCGCGCCCCGCCGTTCGTCCATCTCCTTGAGCAGCGACTGCAGCTCGGAGCGGATGAAGTCACGGGTGGCCACCTCGCCGAGCCCGTGCCGCAGGGCGGCGACCTCGCGGGCCAGGTACTCGGTGTCGGCGATGTTGCGGTCGCTGCGGGCGCGGTCCTGCTCCATGTTGACGCGGTCCCGGTTGTCCTGCCGGTTCTGCGCCAGCAGGATCAGCGGCGCCGCGTACGAGGCCTGCAGCGACAGCGCCAGGGTGAGGAAGATGAACGGGTACTCGTCGAACCGCAGGCCGGCCGGCAGCAGGGTGTTCCACCCTATCCAGACCACGACGAACACCGTCATCCAGACGATGAACCGCCCGGTGCCGAGGAAGCGGGCGATCCGCTCCGACAGCACGCCGAAGGCCTCGGGGTCGTAGGACGGCAGGCTCAGCAGGCCCGGCCGGGCGGTGCGCGGCTGGTCGAGGCGGGTGCGGTTGGAGCCGGTGATGGGGGAGGTCTCCAGGCGGTCCCGGCCGATGCCCTCGCGGGTGCGCAGTTCGCGCAGCTGGCGCAGTTCCCGCAGTTCGCCCTGCAGGCGCCGGCGCGCGGACTCGCCGGGTCGTCCGTTGCGGTCACCGTCCACCGGTCGTCTCCTCCCTCTCGTCGTGCCGGGTCTCCTCGTCGTCCCGGGCGTGCAGCGCGGCGTCGCGCCAGTCGTCGGGCAGCAAGTGGTCGAGCACGTCGTCGACGGTCACCGCGCCGAGCAGGTGGTCGGCCTCGTCCACGACCGGCGCGGCCACCAGGTTGTACGTCGCCAGGTAGCTGGTGACCAGCGGCAGCGGGGTGTCCGGCGGCAGCGCGTCCAGGTCGTCGTCCACCAGCGAGCCGACCAGGACGTACGGGGGCTCGCGCAGCAGCCGCTGGAAGTGCACCGCGCCCAGGTACTTGCCGGTCGGGGTCTCGTTCGGGGGCCGGCAGACGTACACCTGGGCGGCCAGCGCGGGCTTGTGGTCGCGGATCCGGATCCGGGCCAGCGCCTCGGCGACCGTCGCGTCCGGCTCCAGGACGATCGGCTCGGTGGTCATCAGACCGCCGGCGGTGTCCTCCTCGTAGGACAGCAGGCGGCGGACCGGCTCGGCCTCCTCCGGCTCCATCAGCCCGAGCAGCCGCTCGGCCTCGTCGCCGGGCAGCTCGGAGAGCAGGTCGGCGGCGTCGTCCGGGTCCATCGCCTCCAGGACGTCGGCCGCCCGCTCTCCCTTGAGCTTGCCGATGATCTCGACCTGGTCGTCCTCGGGCAGCTCCTCCAGGACGTCCGCGAGCCGCTCGTCGGGCAGCGCGGCGGCCACCTCGGCGCGGCGCTTGGCGGACAGGTGGTGCATCACGCTGGCGAGGTCGGCCGGGCGCAGCTGCTCGAAGGTGGCGAGCAGGTTGGCCGCGCCCTGGTCCTGCTCGGGCAGCGCGAAGCCGGTGACGTCCTGCCAGTCCAGGGTGAGCCGCTCGCCCTTGCCCTTGCGCAGCCGGGAGGCCCGGCCGACCTGGACGAAGACCTTGCTGACCTCCCACTCGCGCAGCCGGGTCTGCACCATGCCGACGTCCAGCACGGTGACGTCCTCACCGGTCTTGGACCAGGTGACGGTGCGGTCCAGCAGCTCGGCCAGCACCAGGGTCTCGGACGGGCGCTGCTCGAAGCGGCGCAGGTTGATCAGGCCGGTGGCGAGCACCTGGCCGGACTCCAGGCTGGTCACCCTGGTCATCGGCAGGAAGATCCGGCGCCGGCCGACGACCTCGACCACCAGGCCCAGCACCCTCGGCGGGCGCCCGCCCAGGCGCAGCGACACGACCACGTCCCGGACCCGTCCGACCTGGTCGCCGTTCGGGTCGAAGACCGCGATGGCGGAGAGATGGGAGATGAAGACCCGGGTACCTGGCCCTGCCATGAACTCCCTCGACTCGCTCGACCTGCTCGACGCCGTACGGTGCGCGCCACGGCGCACGTTCGGCCAAGGCTACCCGCGCGGCGTACGCCCGGCCCGGTGAGGCACGGTAGCGACCCCAGGAGTCCTGGGCGTGAACCTTTAGCGGCGCTTGAACAGCAGTTTGGGCAGCCCGGCCGGGATCGGGCGGCGGGTGGTGGCCGGGGTGGGCATCGGCTGGGCGGCGTGCGAGCCGTCCGGCATGGCGCCCGGGCGCTCGGTCAGCGCCCCGACCGGCCGCAGCCGCAGCACCCGGCACTCGCGCGCCCAGCGCTCGGCGATGGTGTCGGTGTCGGGCGCGTTCAGCCGCTTGCCCTTGAGCTCCTCGACGGCGCCCAGCCAGGCCTCGCCGTTCGGCTCCAGCTCGACCACCTCGGCGTTCCAGCCGGTCAGCCGGCCGCCCTTGTCCTTGCTGCGCACGGTGATCACGGCGCCGGCGCCCGCGGTCAGGCCGTGCAGCGGCTGCTCGCCGCCGTCGCCGACCACCACCACCGCGCCGTCGTGCCAGGCGTGCCACAGCGGGCGGGACTGCGCCTCGCCGTCCGCGCGCACCCAGAGCAGACCGGACTTCTTCGCGGCCTCCTCCAGCAGGGCCTGGTCGAGGAAGTCGTCGGCGGTGGGGGCGGCGGAGTTGCGGTCCATGGCGGACAGCGTACGGGTTTCCGGCCCGTCCCCGTCGGCCGGCCGGGCGCGGTGGTCAGGTCGGACGGGCGCGGTGGTGGCGCAGGACGGGCACGGTGGTCAGGTCGGACGGCCAAGCTGGTCCCGCCGGATGTCTCAGCCGCCGGGCGACAGTTCCATTACCGGGCCACGGGCCTTACCGTATGAGCGCCCCGCCCCCGCGACCAGCGAAGGAGCGCCGTGCCCGCCGCCCGGCCCGCGACCGCCCCCGCCCCAGCCACCGCCGCCGACCCGCGGTCCGCGCACCCGCTCCCCAGCCTCGACCTGCTGCTGCTCGCCGTCTCGATCGGCGGCATCTCCTTCTCCGGCCCGCTGATCTCCGCCACCGCCGCGCCCGCGCTGGCCATCGCCTTCTGGCGCAACGTCATGTCGGTCGGCGTCCTCGGCCCGTACGCGCTGCTGCGCCACCGCGCCGAACTGCGCGGCATCGGCCGGCGGGCGCTGCTGCTGGCGGTCGCCGCCGGGGTGCTGCTCGCGGTGCACTTCGCGCTCTGGATGCCCAGCCTGCGGATGACCTCGGTGGCCTCCGCCACCGCGCTGGTCACCACCACCCCGCTGTGGACGATCCTGCTGATGCGGCTGTTCGGCGTCCGGGCGCCCCGGATGGTCTGGCTCGGCACTGTCGTCGCCTTCGCGGGCGTGCTGGTGCTGACCGGCGTGGACCTCTCGATGTCCCCGCGGGCCCTGCTCGGCGACGCCCTGGCGCTCGCCGCCGGCCTGGCCGCGGCCGGGTACATGCTGCTCGGCGCCGAGGTCCGCAAGACCGTCAGCACCACCGCGTACACCCTGGTCTGCTACGCGACCACGGCGGTCGGCCTGCTGGCGATCTGCCTGGTCACCGGGACCGGGCTGGTCGGCTGGTCGGCCGGGGCCTGGTGGCAGATCGTGCTGCTGATGGTCACCGCGCAGCTGCTCGGGCACTCGCTGAGCAACCGGGTGGTGCGCACCCTCGGCCCGTCGATCACCTCCACCGCGATCCTGCTGGAGACCCCGGGCGCGGCCCTGATCGCCGCCCTGTGGCTGGGGCAGTGGCCCCCGGCGGCCGCCTACCCGGCGGTGGTGCTGATCCTGCTCGGCCTGGTCCTGGTCGCCCGCGGCGGGCGGCGCTGATCGCCTCCCGGGGACGGGGCTACAGCCAGCCGTTGCGGCGGAAGCCCCGGTACATCCCGACGCAGATCAGCGCGATCGCGCCGAGCACCATCGGGTAGCCGTACGCGTGGTGCAGTTCGGGCATGTAGTCGAAGTTCATCCCGTACACGCCGGTGATCATGGTGGGCACCGCGAAGATCGCCGCCCAGGCGGTGATCTTGCGCATGTCCTCGTTCTGCGCCACCGACACCTGCGCCAGGTTCGCCTGGAGCAGCGAGTTCAGCAGCTCGTCGAAGCCGTGCACCTGCTCGGTGACCCGGGCCAGGTGGTCGGCGACGTCCCGGAAGTACTTCTGGATGTCCGGGTCCACCAGGCGCTGCACCGGCTCGGACAGCTGCTGCATCGGGCGCAGCAGCGGCACCACCGCGCGCTTGAACTCCAGTACCTCGCGCTTGAGTTGGTACACCCGGCCGACGTCCGCGCTGCGCGCGCCCTTGGCCGAGAAGACGCCGTACTCGATCTCGTCCACGTCGTTCTGCAGCCGCTCGGCGACCAGCAGGTAGTTGTCCACCACGTGGTCGGCGATCGCGTGCAGCACCGCGGCCGGGCCCTTGGCGAGCAGTCCGGCCTCGTCCGCGTCCGCCTCCAGCCGGTGCCGCAGCTCCTGCAGCGAGCCGTGGCCGCCGTGCCGCACCGTGATGACGAAGTCCCGCCCGGCGAAGACCATCAGCTCGCCGGTCTCCACCACCTCGCTGGTGGGCGTGAGTTGGTCGTGCTCGACATAGCGGATGGTCTTGAAGACGGCGAACAGCACGTCGTCGTAGCGCTCCACCTTGGGCCGCTGGTGGGCGTGCACCGCGTCCTCCACCGCGAGCGGGTGCAGGCCGAACCGCTGGGCGATGCCCTCGAACTCAGCGCCGGTCGGCTCGTGCAGCCCGATCCAGCTGAACGACCCCGCGGTGTCCGTGAGTTGGTGCGCGGCCTTGACCCGGCGGGCGGCCTCGCGCGGGCTGCAGGCCTCGCCGTTGCGCCGGCCGTGCTGGTAGACGGCACAGTCCACGACCGCCGAGCCGGTGCCCTCGGGCACGGTGTCGTACACCCCGGCGGCACCCCGGCGACGGTTGGTGCGGACGGCGGCGCGCAGGCTGTTGATCATCGACATGGCAGGCTCCCTGAAGCAGGAGCCGTCGCACGGCGGCGCGGAAAGAACCGCGGGCAGGGCCGTGGTGCGACGGCGAGGAACACCGGTGAAGGGGATGAGGGTGCTCTCCCGGCCGGTCCGTCCGCCGCCTACCCGCGCCCGGGCCGCTACGGCTGGATCAGCCGGTACGGCCTGCGAGGCGAGGGATGCGGGGAAGTCGGGGCCGGGCAGAGCTGCCGGTACTGCATGGTCGGCCGGTATCCACCGCAACCACCTCCTTCGCGCCGCCGCCCCGGGACGAACGATCCCGGTGGCCAGTCGCTCACCCTAACAGCTGACCGGGCATCGGCGCCCCGGCGTTTCCCCGCCCTTTGCCGGTCGGTCTTAGCCCGTACGCCCCCGCGCGGACCGCGATTCCGCCCGGGTTACGCTCACCGGCATGGCGCACGACTTCCCGTCCTTCGGTGACCCTCACGGCGGCAGCTCCCCGGAACTCACCCGGGAGGCGGTGCTGGCCGCCGTCGAGGCCCGGCTGATCTCGACCTTCGGCGAGCCGAGCGGCCGAGCCGCCGTCACCTTCCTCGGCACCGACCGGATCGAGGTGCTGCGCTTCGGCCCGGACGCCGACGGACTGGTCCGCTACGCGACGCTCGGGATGTCCGCCGCCCCGATGGCCGACCCGACCGCGCTGGTCGCCGACCAGCTGCGCGGCCCCCGCGTCGAACTGGTGCTGACGGTGCGCGGCGGGAGCGACGGCGTGCTGCGCAGCCTCGCCACCTTCGCCGCGACCCCGCAGGTCGAGGGCCTGGTGGTGGCCCCGGGCGGCTCGCTGGACCTCGGCGCCCCGCTCTGGGACGGCGCCCCCTTCACCTCGGTGCTGGCCGCCGAGCCGGGCGGCCTGGTCGAGGACCTGGAACTGGCCGAGCCCGCCGAGCCGGTGCGCTTCCTGCCGCTGCTGCCGATGACGCCCAACGAGGCCGGCTGGAAGCGGGTGCACGGCGCGGCCGCGCTGCAGGAGCGCTGGCTGAACCAGGGCACCGACCTGCGCGACCCGCGGCGGCGCGGCGTCAAGCTCGACTGATCCCCGGCCTCGACCGATCCCGGACCTGGCCTCGACCGATCCCCGTCCCGGCCTCGACCGGGCGGACGGCCGCCCGCGCCCGCCCGGCCGCGCCCCGGTGCGCCGGCGGCCCCGGCGCCCCGCCCGCCCTCAGCGCTCGATCGGCTTCGCCCCGGTGGCCTGGGCGAGCAGCGCCTCGTAGACCTCGGGGTCGGTGGTGTGCTCGCCGAGCCGGACGGTCTTGCGGGTGCCGTGGTAGTCGCTGGAGCCGGTGACCAGCAGGCCGAGGTCGCTGGCCAGGCCGCGCAGCCGCTGCCTGGTCTCCTCGTCGTGGTCGGTGTGGTCGACCTCCAGCGCGGCCAGCCCGGCCGCCGCGAGGTCGGCGATCACCTGGTCCGGGACGGTCCGGCCGCGCTTGACCGCGCCGGGGTGGGCGAACACCGGCACCCCGCCGGCCGCCCGGACCAGCCGGACCGCCCGCACCGGGTCGGTCTCGTGTTTGCGGACGTCCGCCCGGGCGCCGTTGGCCAGCCAGTCGGGGGTGAAGGCGTCCGAGACGGTGGCCACCACGCCCGCCTCGACCAGTGCGCTGGCGATGTGCGGCCGCCCGACCGAGCCGGCCCCGGCGATCCGCTGCACCTGCTCCCAGCTGATGTCCGCGCCGAGTTCCCGGCAGCGCTCGACGATCGCCCGCCCGCGCCGGAACCGGTCGGTGCGCACCAGCTCCCGCTCGCGCGCGAACTCCGGCTCCGCGGGGTCGAACAGGTACGCCAGGAGGTGCATGCTGACGCCGTCCACCACGCAGGACAGCTCGGCGCCCGGGACGACGGTCAGCCGGGCGCCGTCCGGCAGCGCGTGCACCGCCCCGGCGGCCTCGGCGTGGCCGGCGACGGTGTCGTGGTCGGTGAGCGCGACCACGTCGAGGCCGGCGGCGACCGCCGCCGCGACCAGCTCGGCCGGGCTGTCGGTGCCGTCGGAGGCGTTGCTGTGGGCGTGCAGGTCGATGCGCACGGGGCGGACTCCTGGAGGCTCGTGGGGTGCCGCCCAGGATAGGCCGTTCGTGCGGCGGTCAGCCGAGCAGTCGGGGGGTGAGCGCCCCGCAGGGCAGCAGGCCGAGTTCGGCGCCGGCCTCGCGCAGGTCGGTGAGCACCAGTTCGTCGTACATCACCAGGGCGGACTGCTCGGGCCAGGCGACCGCCCAGAGCCAGAGCCCGCGGGCCTCGCCGACGAACACCGCGCGGTCGGCCGGGGCGTCCGGGACGTGGAACATCGGGGTGGGCCGCCCGGCGGCCATCAGCTTGGCGTCGGCGGGCTTGTACAGGCCGACCGAGTCGCCCGGGTCGGGGCCGGGCAGTCCGGCGTAGCGGGCGCCGAGGCCGACCCCCAGTTCCTCGGCGACCAGCACCAGTTCGCCGAAGCCGCCGAGCGGGGCGGGCCCGGAGCAGGCGACGGCGGTGGCCCGGGCGCCCGAGATGTCGTCGCCGACGTGGGCGATGCCGGTGTACAGCCAGCCGACCGGGAGCGGCCAGGGCAGCCAGACGGGGACCTGCGAGCGGGCGACGGCGACTCCGAGGGCTTCCACGCTCGGCGGCAGCACGGGCTGCATCGGGTGCACGGCTCCGTGTCGGTCGCATTGCCAGGTGTCCGCAAAAAGACCGGGGGCGCGGACCCGACCGGCGCACCTCGGGCAGCTTGGCTCGCCCCTCATAGCCGACAACGCTCCTCCCTCCGGACCGCCGCGTCAAGGACGATCACCCGTACGGACGGCTCGGCGGCACCTGTCGGTGGTGACGCCCGGCCGGCGCGGGTGGGTGCGCCGCGGGCGGCTCCCGTTGGGGGATGTCCCGTGGCGGGTGGCGGCAAACGTCCCGGGGCCGGGGCCGGACGCACTGACGCCCCGTCAACGGCGATCGCGGTGACGGGGCGTCAGTCGGGTATCGGTACGTCCGGATCGGACGCTGCCGGCTCGTCGGCGGCGGGTGGGGTCTCCCGGTCGGAGGCGCCGCGCAGGGTCAGACGGTCGGGCACGGGCGGATGAGCAGGCGTTCGCCGGTGCGGGCGGCGTCCTGGACGAGTTCGCGGACGGTCTCGGCGTCGGCTATCACGCGGTCGGTCGCGGAGCCGTTGGCGTCGTCCAGTCGGAGGATCTCGAAGCGCATGGGCTTGGTCATGGGCGTCTCCTTTCCGGGCCCCGACGGGCGGGGCGATTGCGGCTGAGTCGGTATCAGCCCTTTCGGGGTCTTGCGGATCCGGCGCTGCGGCCGGATCGGGCGGGGCGTGCGTGCGGCGGTCTGCTGCGGCAAGGGCTCCCCCTGCTTGCCTGGTGCGTCCAATGCCTCGTGAACCACGGTGCCGTGGCGGTGCTACTGGGCCGTTGCCCGTCCGTAACGTCCAGGTTTCGACTGATGGGCACCCCGATGGAGGCCGTCGATGAGTCCCGGACAGAATCAAAGATTACCGTAACTAACGAATTTTGTCCTGCGCCGAGGCCGGTGGAACCCCCGGAAGTGGTACAGACCACTCCCGAGCGGGCGCCGGTCGGGGGCCGATCAGGCCCAGAACGCGGCCAGCGCGTCGGCCGTGGCGGTCGGCCGCTCGGCGTTGGGGGAGTGGGCCGCCCCCGCGATGACCACCCGGCGGGCGCCCAGCCGCTCCGCCATCGCGGTCTGCCCCGGCACCGGCCAGGCGTAGTCCCGCTCGCCGGAGAGCACCAGCACCGGCAGCACGCCGGCGGTCACCGCGGCCAGCTCGTCCACCCGGTCCGGCGCGGCCATCAGGTGCGCGCCGGTGACGGCCAACGAGCGCGGCACGTTGGCCACCCAGCGGCGGTGCAGGAACTCCGCGACGTCCGGCGCCAGGGCGGGCCTGGGCTCCGCGCTGCTCTCGTCCAGCTGTCGCATGACCTGCCAGATCTCCTCCAGGCTCATCGCCGGCAGGGCGTCCAGCAGCAGCTTGGTCCGGGCCGCCTCGGCCGGGTCGATCGCCCCCGGGCCGGTGGCCATCAGGGTCAGCGAACGCCACGGCAGCGGGCCCTCGGCGGCGGCCGCGAGCACCGCCTCCCGGACCACCTGGCCACCGAGGGAGTGCCCCAGCAGGTGCACCGGCCCGCCCTGGGCGGCCAGCACCGCGGTCAGCGCCCGGACATCGGCGCCCAACTCCGCCACGGCGTACGCCGCCGGGTCGTCCGGCCCGCCGGTCTCGTACTGGCCGCGCTGGTCCACGGCCGTCACCCGGTACCCGGCCGCCGCGAGCGGGCCGAGCAGCGCGATGAAGTCCTCCTTGCTGCCGGTGAACCCCGGCACCAGCAGCGCCGACCCGCGCACCGGCCCGTCCGGCTCCGCCCGCAGCGCCGCGAACTCGCCGCGCGCGGTCACCACGCGCTCCGCGTGGGCGCAGCCGGGCAGGGTCAGGAACGGCGGAGTACTCATGAGCGGTTTCCCTCCGGGGCAGGCGACGCCCCGAGCCTATGCCGTCCCGGCACCCCCTCCCACCGGCCGGAACGCCCGGGAACGCCCGAGGGGGCGGACGGACCACGACGGTCCGGCCGCCCCCTCGGGGGTGGGGCCGGTCAGCCCTCCGGAGTGGCCTCCGGGGCGGCCACGGCCTTGCGGGTGCGGGTCCGCTTGCGCGGGGCCGGCACCTCGGCCGCCGGGGCCTCGGCGGCCTCGGCGGCCTCAGCGGCCGGGGCGGTCTCGGCGACGGCCTTCGGCTTGCGGGTCCGGGTCGCCTTCTTCGCGACCGGGGCCTCGACCGGGGCCTCGGCGACGGGGGCCGCCTCGACGGCCTCGGCGGTCTCGGCGACGGCCTTCGGCTTGCGGGTCCGGGTCGCCTTCTTCGCGACCGGAGCCTCGACCGGAGCCTCGACCGGGGCCTCGGCGACGGGGGCCGCCTCGGCGATCTCGGCGGTCTCGGCGACGGCCTTCGGCTTGCGGGCCCGGGTGCGGGCCGGCTTCTTCTCGGCCGGGGCCTCGGCGGGAGCCTCGGTCACCGCGGCCGCCTCGACGGCCTCAGCGACCTCGGTGACCTCCGCCTTGGGCTTGCGGGTCCGGGTGCGACGCGGCTTCTCCTCGGCCACCGGCTCGGCCGCGACCACGGCGGCCTCGACGACGGCGGCAGCCTCGGCCACGACCTCGGCCACCGGGGCGGCCTCGGCCGTGGCGGCGCCACCGCGCGAGCGGCGGCGGCGACGGCGCGGCGCGGTCTCGCCCTCGGCGCCCTCGACGGCCGGAGCCGCCTCGGTCACCGCGGCGGTGACGGCCGCCTCGCCCTCGGCGCCGATGTCCGTGCCACGGCGGGTGCGGCGGCGCTCACGGTTACGGCGAGGCTTCTCCTCCGCCGCCGGGGTCTCGACGGCCGGGCGGACCGGCCCGCTCCGCCCGCCGCGGCCGGAGCGGGCGCCCCGCCCGCCGGTCTCGCCGAGGTCCTCGATCTCCTCCGCGCCGAGCCCGGCCCGGGTGCGCTCCGAGCGCGGCAGCACACCCTTGGTGCCCGGCGCGATCTTCAGCAGCTCGTACAGGTGCGGCGAGGTGGAGTAGGTCTCCTCCGGCTCGTTGAACGGCAGGTCCAGCGCCTTGTTGATCAGCTGCCAGCGCGGGATGTCGTCCCAGTCGACCAGGGTGACGGCGGTGCCGGAGGCGCCGGCCCGGCCGGTGCGGCCGATCCGGTGGAGGTAGGTCTTCTCGTCCTCGGGGCACTGGTAGTTGATGACGTGGGTGACGCCCTCGACGTCGATGCCGCGGGCGGCCACGTCGGTGCAGACCAGGACGTCGACCTTGCCGTTGCGGAAGGCGCGCAGCGCCTGCTCGCGGGCGCCCTGGCCGAGGTCACCGTGGACGGCGCCGGCCGCGAAGCCGCGCTGGGTGAGCTGGTCGGCCACGTCGGCGGCGGTGCGCTTGGTGCGGCAGAAGATCATCGCCAGCCCGCGGCCGTCGGCCTGCAGGATGCGCGAGACCGTCTCGACCTTGTCCAGCGAGTGCGCACGGAAGATGTGCTGCTCGGTGTTGGCGACGGTCGCGCCGGTGTCGTCCGGGGCGGCGGCCCGGATGTGGGTCGGCTGGCTCATGTACCGGCGGGCGAGGTTGATGACCTGGCCCGGCATGGTGGCCGAGAACAGCAGGGTCTGCCGCTTGGCCGGCAGCATGGTGATGATCTTCTCGACGTCGGGCAGGAAGCCCAGGTCGAGCATCTCGTCGGCCTCGTCCAGGACCAGCGCGCGGACCTTGGACAGGTTCAGCTTCTTCTGCCCGGCGAGGTCCAGCAGTCGGCCCGGGGTGCCGACCACGATGTCGACGCCCTTGTTGAGCGCCTCGACCTGCGGCTCGTACGCCCGGCCGCCGTAGACCGCGAGCACGCGGACGTTGCGGACCTTGCCGGCGGTCTGCAGGTCGTTGGTGACCTGGGTGCAGAGCTCGCGGGTCGGGACCACGATGAGCGCCTGCGGGCAGTCGGAGAGCTGCTCCTCGGTGGCCCGGCCGGCGTCCACGTCGGCGCGCACGATGGCGCGCTCGATCAGCGGGAGGCCGAAGCCGAGGGTCTTGCCGGTGCCGGTCTTGGCCTGGCCGATGACGTCGTGGCCGGTCAGCGCGACCGGGAGGGTCATCTCCTGGATCGGGAAGGGATGGACGATGCCGACGGACTCGAGGGCCTCGGCGGTCTCCGGGAGGATCCCCAGGTCCCGGAACGTCGTCTTGATGGGTTCAGCGGTGGTGGACAGGGTGCTGCCTCTTCCGTTTTCGGAGGGGCCGAGAGCGAGCGGCGGGCGGGCAGCCGCGCGGCTGCGTACGGGCCTGGCGGCCCTGATGACAGCTGCGCGGACGCACAACCGCGCCGGTCCCTGCGGCCGGCCGGTGCGCGCGGCCCGATGGCGGGGCGCGTCGCCGGCGGCGTCGGGGAGGGTTTCCCGTGAGGGACCTGCGCGGGACCTCCGCCAGGTGGGCGTGGTCTCGGCGGCCCTCGCTCGGCCACTGATGCGGTGCCAAGGCTTGAAGTCCAAGCCATGGTCGGAGCCGATCGGCTCTCCGACCGGGCATCCGCGTACGTGAGTACCCGTGCCTCCGGTGCGGACACGTCCGAGGGGACGGTGCCACTAGGGAGCGGGCTCGTGCGGGCCACCGAGACGGCGGTGACACCGTGCGAACACGACGGGGCTCCGTACCACCATACAGTCAGGCGACGACTCGAACACGTGACGCGTCTGACATTGCCCCCGGTGACCGGCCCTCCACCGGCCGATCCGGCAGGTCACCCGGGTGCGGTCGGTGGTGGGGCGGCCGCCGCCGCGCGACTAAGGTGGCGGGTCATGGAGACCCAAGGTGAGACGCAGGACGGCGCGGGCGGCTCGATCGGCGACTGGGCCACGTGCTCGGCCGAACCGGGCTACCGCGCCGCGGTGCTGGACCTGCTCGGCGCGCTCGCGTACGGCGAGCTGAGCGCCTTCGAGCGGCTCGCCGAGGACGCCAAGCTGGCGCCCGACCTCGCCGACAAGGCGGCGCTGGCCCGGATGGCCTCCGCCGAGTTCCAGCACTACCAGCGGCTGCACGACCGGCTCGCCGAGATCGGCGCCGACCCGCAGGAGGCCATGCGCCCCTTCGTCGAGCCGCTGGAGCTGTTCCACCGGATGACGGCGCCCTCGGACTGGCTGGAGGGCCTGGTCAAGGCCTACGTCGGCGACGCCATCGCGACCGACTTCTACCGCGAGGTGGCCGTCCGGCTGGACGACGACACCCGCGAGCTGGTGCTCGGCGTCATGTCCGACACCGGCCACGGCCAGTTCGCCGTCGACAAGGTCCGCCAGGCCATCGAGGCCGACCCGCGGGCCGGCGGACGCCTCGCCCTGTGGGGCCGGCGGCTGATGGGCGAGGCGCTCAGCCAGGCCCAGCGGGTCGTCGCCGAGCGCGACGCGCTGTCCAACCTGCTGGTCGGCGGCGTCCAGGTGCAGGGCTTCGACCTGGTCGAGGTCGGCAAGATGTTCAACCGGATCACCGAGGCGCACACCCGGCGGATGGCCGCCCTCGGCCTGGCCAGCTAAGCCTCGATCCCTCAGGCCGGCCGGTGCCGCCGCGGTGCGCGGTGGGCGCCGGCCCGGTGCGGGTGGTGGCGGTGCGCCGGGGCCCGCCCGGCGGCGAGGTCCGGCCGGGCCAGCAGCGAGGTGAGCACCCCCGCGGACAGCGCCGAGAAGGCCACCGAGACCACCGGCAGGCGCCCGTCCAGACAGAAGTGCGCGACCACCCCGCCGAGCAGTGCCGCGGCCGTGGCCGTCCCCACCACCAGCGGGCGGGACGCCCGGAAGTACCCCGGCAGGCCGAGCAGCGCGGCCGCGGCCGCGGCCAGCCCGACCAGGGCGAAGACGATCGATTCGACCAGCATGGCGGCCTCCCCGGGGACGGGTGCGCGGCACCGGCGCCGCTCCTGTCGCCGTACCCAGGCCGACCAGGCCGTACACGCGACGGTGCCCCGCTCCCGGGTGGGAGCGGGGCACCGGTCGGACCCTCTGCGGGCGGCGCCTCAGGTGGTGCCGAAACCGACCTTGCGGGCGGCCTGCTCGCCGATCTCCACGTACGCCAGGCGCTCGGCCGGGACGATGACGCGGCGGCCGTGCTCGTCGGTGAGCGAGAAGAGCTTGGTGGAGCCCTCCAGCGCCTTCGCGACCGCGCTCTCGACCTCATCGGCAGTCTGCGAGCTCTCGATCACGATCTCGCGGGGCGCGTTCTGCACGCCGATCTTGACCTCCACGGCTTCCGTCCCTCCGGGGTTGCAGCCTCCACGCGCGGCCACCGGAGCGCCTGGGACAAGCGACCGCGGCGACCACGCCGTACGGCTTCACCATAGAGCACCCGATCACCGCTCAGGCGAAGCTCAGTGGATCGTCAGCGCTGAGCGGAACCCTGGGGCCCGTCTCAGGTCGCGAGGTCGCCCGGGTGCATCGGGAAGCCCTTCAGGCCCCGCCAGGCCAGGCTGGCGACCAGCCGCACCGCCTCGTCGCGCGGGATCTCCAGCCCCTGCGACAGCCAGTACCGGGCGGTGATCTGGGCCAGGCCGCAGACCCCGGCGGCCAGCAGCTTGGACTCCGCCTCCGGCAGGTCGGTGTCCTCCTGGATCACCTTGCTGACCAGCGTCGCGCTCGCCTCGGAGGCCCGCTCCACCCGCTCGCGCACGGCCGGCTCATTGGTCAGGTCCGACTCGAAGACCAGCCGGAAGGCACCGGACTCGCTGGAGACGTAGTTGAAGTACGCCTCCATCGTCGCGGCCACCCGCAGCTTGTTGTCGGTGGTGGTGCCCAGCGCCTCGCGGGTCGACTCGACCAGGGCGTCGCAGTGCTTGTCCAGCAGCGCCAGGTAGAGGTCCAGCTTCCCGGGGAAGTGCTGGTAGAGCACCGGCTTGCTCACCCCGGCGCGGTCGGCGATGTCGTCCATGGCGGCCGCGTGGTAGCCCTGCGCGACGAACACCTCCTGGGCGGCACCGAGCAGTTGTTCACGGCGGGCGCTTCGCGGCAGGCGGGCACCGCGCGGGCGCTCCTGCGCCTCCTGGATGGCCGTCACGGCGCTCCTCACTTCGGGGTTGATCGGGGCTGGCAAGAGGGCCGATTCTACTTTTCGGTAACCGCGTCGGCCCTCGGCGAACGCGAGAAAAGCTGCCCGCCCCCTTGTCAGGAGCCCACAATACGGCGCTGACCTCGGCGTCGGCAGTGGTGTGACGAGGGATCGGACGGCCGGACCACCCCCGCCGCCCCCGGCCGGGGCTCACTACCATCGTCCACCATGAGCAGCGCTGAGCAGCAGGTACGTACGGTCCAGGTCCCCGGCGCGGTGCTCGCGGTGCACCGGCCCGGCGGGGAAACCGGCACCGACGGGCGCGAGCCCGGGCTCTTCGTGCACGGCCTGGGCGGCTCGGCCGGCAACTGGAACGACCTGATGGACCGGCTCTCCGGCCTCGTCGACGGCGAGGCCGTCGACCTGCCCGGCTTCGGCCGCTCCGGCCCGCCCGCCGACGGCAACCTCAGCCTCTCCGGCCACGTCCGCGCCGTCATCGGCTACCTGGAGGCCGCCGGCCGCGGCCCCGTCCACCTCTTCGGCAACTCGCTCGGCGGCGCCGTCGCCGTCCGGCTCGCCGCCCTGCGCCCCGACCTCGTCCGCAGCCTCACCCTGGTCTCGCCCGCCCTGCCCGAACTGCCCCCGCAGCGCTCCGCCTGGCCCACCGGCCTGCTCGCCGTGCCCGGCCTGCCCGCCCTGCTGCGCCGGCTGCCGGCCGGCCGACGGGACGCCGAGGCCGCCACCGAGGACCTGCTGCGCCTGGTCTACGGCGACCCGGCCGCTCTGAGCCCGGCCGCCCGGGCCGCGGCGGTGGCCGAGTACCGGTACCGGCTGGAGCTGCCGCACGCGATGCCGGCGCTGGTCGGCTCGGCCCGCGGCATCGTCTCCGCGTACACCGAGCGCGGCGACCAGGCGCTGTGGCGGCAGGCCGAGCGGGTGGCGGCGCCGGTGCTGCTGGTGTACGGGCTGCGCGACAAGCTGGTCGGCTACCGCTCGGCCCGCCGGGCCTGCGCGGCCTTCGCCGACGCCCGGCTGCTGGTGCTGCCGGAGTCCGGGCACGTGGCGATGATGGAGCACCCCGACGCGGTCGCCCGGGCCGTGCGCGAGCTGATCGCGGCCGCCGCCCGCTAGGCCCTGTCCGGCCGAGCTTGCCGGGCCAAGATCGGCCGGACAGGACCTGGGGTCCGTCCGGCCCACCGCCGCAGCCCCCACCCGTCCGCGGGCGGGGGCTGCGGCGTATAGCGCGCGCCAACGGCCCGGTCCGGGCCGAGGTCACGGGGGTTCACTCGTTCAGGTGGCAGCCAGGCATGTGACCGATGGGCGGCCGGAAGCCGGTCCTACCGTTCTGCTGCCGGACCGAACAGGTGTGGGGGAGAGCCGCAGACACCGGACCACTGGGTGGGTGACAAGCGACAGCAAGGGTCCCGGCGTACGGCCCCGCGGCTCCGGTCGCCCCTGGGAGGGGCAGCAACCCTAGGAGGTCTCCCGTGCGCGTCGCCCTGCTCACCGAGGGTGCCCGCCCGCATCCCGACCGTGGCGCCGACCCGTGGTGCGACCGGCTGGCCGAGGGCCTGCCGGAGCACGAGTTCGAGCTGTACCTGCTCACCGGCCCGGACGGCCCCGGCGCCGCCGCCCGGCTCTCGCCCGCCTGGCACGGCGCCCGCGACCTGGCGCTGTGGGGGCGCCGCCCGCGCGGCCGGGCGCCCGGGGCGCTGCGCAGACGCCAGTACGCCCGGGCGTACGAGGAGCTGGTGCGGGCGCTGGTGATGCCGGGGGAGCGGGCCGGCTTCGGGGCCGGGCTGTACCGGCTGGCGGCGCTGGCCCGGGAGGCCGCGGGCACCCTGCCCGCCTTCCTCGCCTCCGCCCACGCCCGCCGGGTGCTGGAACGGACCTGGCGGCTGCCCGGCGCGGACACCTCGGCCGGACAGCCGCTGGTGTGCGACGTCCTGGTCGCCGCGGACCTGCTGGAGCAGTGCCTGCGCCCGCTGTCCGCGCCCTGGTACGGCACCGGGTCGGGCGGCCTCGGCGGCGCCGACCTGTGCCACGTGGTCGGCGGCGGCCCGGCCGCGCTGCCCGCCCTGGTCGCCCGGCAGCTGCACGGCGTGCCGTTCGTGGTCACCGAGCACGGGCTGCACCTGCGCGAGCAGTACCTCGGCTGCGCGCCCCGAGCCGAAGGGCGCGCCGGTGCCGAGAGCGTGGGCCCCTCCAGCCCGATGGCGGGCGAGGAGGGCGAGCGGCGAGCGAGTCACCGGGCGCCCTACCGGTGGCCGGTCCGGGCGCTGCTGCTGTCCTACTTCCGGGCGCTCACCGAGGAGACCTACCGGCAGGCCGCGATACTCACCCCGGGCAGCGCCCACGACCAGCAGTGGCAGCGCCGCTGCGGGGCCGATCCGGCGCGCACCCGGGTGGTGTACGAGGGCACCCCGGCGGTGGACCGCCCGGCCGCCGGGCCGGAACCGCGGCGGCCCACCCTGGTCTGGGCGGGAGCGCTGGAGCCGGGGCGGGACACCGAACTGATGCTGCACGCCTTCGCCCGGGTCCGCACCGAACTGCCCGCGGCCCGGCTGGTGGTGCACGGCGAGGAGGCGGCCCCCGGCTACCTGGCGCACTGCGCGGCGGTCGCCGAGCGGCTCGGGGTGGCCGCGGCGGTGGACTTCGCCGGGCGGCCCGGCTCGCTCGCCGAGGCCTGGCAGGGCGGCACGGTGGCGGTCTTCTCCGCGCTCTCCCAGCGCAGCCCCCGGCTGCTCGCCGACGCCATGCTCAGCGGCCGGGCCGTGGTGTCCACCGACGTCGGGGTGGCCCGCGAGGTGCTCGGCCCGACCGGGCTGCTGGTGCCCGCCCGCGACCCGGGCGCGCTGGCCGGGGCCTGCCTGGCGCTGCTGCGCGACGAGGAACGGCGCTCCCGGCTGGGCCTGGCGGGGCGGCTGCGGGCGCAGGAACGCTTCGCCGTCGAGCCGGTGATCGGTGCCTTCCGGGAGATCTACCTGGAGCTGGTCTCGCAGTACCCGGCCTTCCCCGTCGGCGGCGGCGCCGACGAGGACGGCCGGGCGCCGCGCCCGTTCGCCCGCCCCGCCGAGTACTGGCTCAGCGACGGCCCGCGCGGCGAGCGGGACGAGCGCGAGGGGCGGGAGGGGCAGGAGCGCGAAGGGCGGGGCGAGGCCGCCGAGGCCGTCACTCCGGGCCCGCGCCACCTCGCCGCGCTCCCGGTGCTCGCCGACGCCCCGGCCGCGGGCCGCCCCGATCCGGCGAGACCGGCCGGGCCGGCCCTCGCGGAGGCCGTCTGATGACCGGCCCGGCCCAGCCGCGGACCCCCGGCCGCGCGGAGGCGGGGCCCGCACCCCGGGCGGGCGCCGGCGGCCCGCGGACCGGCGCTCGGCCCGGCCCGAGCGCCGATCCGGTGCGCGAGGTGATGGCCGAGCACCGGGAGCTGTGCGAGCGCGCCGTCGACCCGCTGGAGATCGCCGCCGGGCTGGAGGAGGCCGGCTACGGCCCGGACGCCGCCGCCCGCTGCCGGCACGCCGACCTGTTCTCGCTGGCCGAGGAGCTGTACGCCCGGGTGCCCCGCCGGCCGCCGGCCCCGGAGCCGCCCGGGCCCCGGCAGTGCGGGGCCGCCGCCCGGGCGGCGCTGACCGCCGCCGCCCTGGCCGCGCTGCCCTGCGCCGGGGTGGTGGCGCTCGGCGCCCGGTGGCCGGTGCTGCTGCCCGCCGCCGTACCGCTGGTGCTGATGCCCGCCCTGACCGCCCCGGCCCCGGCCGAGCCCGGCCCGCCGCCGGGCGGACCGGCTCGCCCGGCGGCGCTCGGCCCGGCCCGTACACCGACCCGGCCGACGGGCTCCGGGCTGCGCCCGGCCGCCCTCGGGCAGGGGCTGGGCCTGGCCGCGCTGCTGCTGCTCCCGCTGGCGGCGCCGGGCGGGGACCGGCCGCTGGCCGCCGCGCTGGTGCTGGCCGCCGGGGTCTCGGCGGGCTCGGCCGAGCGGGCGGCCCGCTGGTACCGGCAGGTCGGCCGGGGCCACCTCGGGGCGGCCCGCACGCTGGCCGGGTTCCGGGCCCGGATGCGGCCGGTGCTGCCGGTCGCGGTCGCGCTGCACCTGGCGGTGCTCGGGGTGCTGACCTACGCGGCGCTGGCCGTCCTGGCGGTCGTCGCGCCGCGCCCCGGGCCCGGCCACGGCGGCGGGCTGCTGCACCTGGCCGCCGAGCGGGCCGGCCCCGCCGCGTGGGCCGCGCAGGGCGTGCTGGGCCTGCTGCTGGTGCTGCCCGCGCTGCTGGCCCGGTGTGGCCGGGCCACGGTCGCCGCGCTGGGCGCGGTGGCCGGGCCCGCCGCCACGGCGGTGCTGCTCGCCCTGGGCCGTCCCTGGCCGTCGGCCGTCCTGCTGGGCGGCGGCGCGGTAGCGGCGGTGCTGGCGGTCCACGGCGGGGCGGTGCTCGGCCGGGCCGGCTCGCACCGCTGAGCCCGGCCCGGCGAACCCCACCCGGCCGTGGACCGCCCGATGCCCCCCGATGAACCTCCGCTCGATGAACACCTGTCAGATCTCGTTCGCTGTTCTCGCTGTTTTCAGTCCGCCAGGTCGTCCCCGACCTCGCTTCGTGGAAGGACGCCCCCGATGAGGGTGCTGCTGCTGGGCGCCGACGGCTTCATCGGCCGCCGGGTGACCGATCGTCTGCTGATGGACCAGGAGTTGCAGGTGACGGTGCTCGGCCGGCGCGACTCGGCCGACATCCGCTTCGACCTGACCACCGGGAGTCCGGGCGCGCTGGCCCGCTTCCTGGACGCGGTCGCGCCGCAGGTGGTGATCAACTGCGCGGGCGCCACCTACGGCAGCTCGCGGACCCTGATCCGGTCGAACACGCTGGCCGTCGCGACGGTCTGCGAGGCGATCCGGCGCAGCCGGGAGCCGGCCCGGCTGGTGCACGTCGGCTCGGCCGCCGAGTACGGGCCGGTGCCCGGCGGGGTGCCGGTGTCCGAGCAGGCCGAGCCGCGGCCGGTCGGCCCGTACGGGGTGTCCAAGCTGGCCGGGACGGAGCTGGTGCTGGCCTCCGGGCTGGACGCGGCGGTGCTGCGGGTGTTCGACGTGGTGGGCCCGGGGGCGCCGACCGCCTCGCTGTTCGGGCGCCTGGCCGAGGGCCTGCGGCGGGCGCTGGAGCGGGACGAGAACCAGGTGCGGATGCCGGACCTGTCCGGATACCGGGATTTCGTGGACGTGCGGGACGTCGCCCGGGCGATCCAGGCGGCCGCGGTCTCGGCCGCCACCGGGGTGATCAACGTCGGCAGCGGGCACGCCGTACGGGCCCGGGACGCGGCCCAGCTGCTGGTCCGGGCCTCGGGCTTCGAGGGGGCGATCGTGGAGGAGAACCGGCCGGTCCTGCTGCCCGCGCAGGTCGGCGGGCCGGGCGGCGACCACCTGCCCGGCCACCACCTGCCCGGCCACCGCGCGGAGGGCCACCGGCCGGAGGGCCGGCCCGCCCCGGGCGAGCCGGTGCCGTGGCGGCAGGCGGACGTGCGCACCGCCCGTGACCGTCTCGGCTGGCGGACACAGGTGCCGCTGGAGGAGTCGCTCGGGGACGTCTGGCTGGAGACGGCCTGCCGGGTGTGAGTCGGGCGCGGGGGCGCCCCGGGCCCGCGATCACGGGCCCGGGGGGCTTCCGGGGGCCCGATGGGCGGTTCCACGATCCGGCGCGGGCCGTCTCGCCCACCGGACGAGCTGTCTCGGAATACCGGCGGGGCGTGACACTGTTGGCCTAGAGAGCCACCTGAGTGGCGGTGCAACAACCCCGTCCGAGGCTGGCCCTGGCCGCCTGAAGAAGACACCCATCGGAGTCCCCGTGTCGTTGCCACCCCTGGTCGAACCGGCCGACGAGCTCACCGTTGACGAGGTCCGCAGGTACTCCCGCCACCTGATCATCCCGGACGTCGGGATGGCCGGGCAGAAGCGGCTGAAGAACGCCAAGGTGCTGTGCGTCGGCGCCGGCGGCCTCGGCTCGCCCGCGCTGATGTACCTCGCCGCGGCCGGGGTCGGCACGCTGGGCATCGTCGAGTTCGACGTGGTCGACGAGTCGAACCTGCAGCGCCAGATCATCCACGGCCAGGCCGACATCGGCCGCTCCAAGGCGGAGTCGGCGCGCGACTCGGTCAAGGAGATCAACCCCTACGTCGACGTGGTCCTGCACGAGGAGCGCCTCGACAACTCCAACGTGATGGAGATCTTCTCCGGCTACGACCTGATCGTGGACGGCACCGACAACTTCGCCACCCGCTACCTGGTGAACGACGCCGCGGTGCTGCTCGGCAAGCCGTACGTGTGGGGCTCGATCTACCGCTTCGACGGCCAGGCCAGCGTCTTCTGGGCCGAGCACGGCCCCTGCTACCGCTGCCTCTACCCGGAGGCCCCGCCGCCGGGCATGGTCCCGTCCTGCGCCGAGGGCGGCGTGCTGGGCGTGCTGTGCGCGTCCATCGGCTCGATCCAGGTCAACGAGGCGATCAAGCTGCTGGCCGGCATCGGGGACCCGCTGGTCGGCCGGCTGATGATCTACGACGCCCTGGAGATGAACTACCGCCAGGTGAAGGTCCGCAAGGACCCGAACTGCGCCGTCTGCGGGGAGAACCCGACGGTCACCGAGCTGATCGACTACGAGGCCTTCTGCGGCGTCGTGTCGGAGGAGGCGCAGGCCGCCGCGGCCGGGTCGACCATCACCTCCAAGCAGCTCAAGCAGTGGCAGGACGACGAGGAGGACATCTACCTCATCGACGTCCGCGAGCCCGGTGAGTACGAGATCGTCAACATCCCCGGCGCGGTGCTGATCCCGAAGAACGAGTTCCTCATGGGCGACGCCCTGGAGAAGCTCCCGCAGGACCGGAAGATCGTGCTGCACTGCAAGTCGGGCGTGCGCTCGGCCGAGGTGCTGGCCGTGGTCAAGGCCGCGGGCTTCGCCAACGCCGTCCACCTGGGCGGCGGGGTGCTCGGCTGGGTGAACCAGATCGAGCCGCACAAGCCGGTCTACTAGACCGTCGGGACGTACGGGGAGGGCCCCACCGCGGACGAGCGCGGTGGGGCCCTCCCCGTACGTGCCCTCGGACCGTACGTGCCCTCGGGCCTCGTACGTGCGCTCGGACCGTACGTCCTCTCAGAGCGCCTGCCTGCGCTGCAGCACGTTGTAGGCGATCCAGCCCGGCAGCACCGGCAGCCAGAAGGTCAGCGCCCGGTAGAGGAACACCGCCGGGGTGGCGACCGAGGGGGAGACGTCCGCGACGGTCAGCGCGCCGATCAGGGCCACCTCGACCGGGCCGATGCCGCCGGGGGTGGGGATCGCCGAGCCGGCCGCGTTGGCGGTCAGGAAGACCACCGCGACGGCCGAGAAGCTGACGTCGCCGCCGAAGGCCTGCACCGAGAAGTCCAGGCAGGCGGTGAAGGAGAGGGTCAGCAGCAGGATGCCGCCGAAGCCGGTGACCAGCTTGCTGGGCGTCTGCATCAGGTCGAGCATCCGCGGCACCACGCCGAAGAACAGCGAGCGCAGCCGGCCCAGCACGAAGCGGCGCAGCGGCGCGACCGCGGCCACCACCAGGGCGAGCACCGCGGCGGTCAGCACCCCGATGATCACCGCCCGGGAGGCGGAGAGGTCGCCGTTGGTCTGGCTGCCGGTGATCAGGCCGAAGCTGAACAGCAGCAGCAGGTGCCCGGCCAGGCCCGCGAGTTGGGAGGCGCCGACCGAGGCGACCGCCTGGCCGGGGCGGATGCCGGCCTTCTGCAGGTAGCGGGTGTTGAGCGCGATGCCGCCGATCGCGGCGGGGGCGACCAGCTTCACGAAGGAGCCGGCCAGCTGGGCCGCGACGGTGCGCCGGAACGGCAGCCGCTCGGGGACGAAGCCGGTCAGGCTCATCGCGGCGGCGACGTAGCTGAACGCGGCCGCCAGCAGGGCCGCCGCCGCCCAGGCCCAGTTCATCTGGGAGAGCTTGAGCTGGGCGGGCTTGATGGTGGTCAGCGCCAGGTAGGCGGCGAAGGTGAGCGCGATCACCATGATCAGGCTCTTCGGCTTCAGCCGTTCCAGCTTGGCCGGCTCCATCGGCGCCTCGGGGGCGATCTGCAGGATCTGGCCGCGGATGCGGCTGAGCAGGTCCTCGCCGGCCACCGCGATGTCCTCCTCGGCCTGCTCCTGGGTGCGCTCGCCGGCCGCGACCTGCTCCAGGGCCCTGGCCCGGGCGGCGGCCTTGCGCTCCTTGGTGAGCTTGGCGAGGTCGACCCGGGTGGAGCGGCTCATCCCGACCGGCTGGAGCAGCGGCAGCGCCTGGGCGACCCGGTCCGCGCCGAGCACCGCGTTGGCGGTGGCGACGGCCCGCTCGGGGCCGATCCGCAGGGCGAAGGTGGTGAGCAGCTGGGCGACGTCGATGCGCAGGGTCAGGTCGGTGGCGGCGATGTCGCCGCCGGACAGGTTGACCAGGCAGGCGGTGGCGTCGTCCACCACCAGCAGCGACTCGCCGGTCAGCCGGCGGTGGGCGATCCGGCGCTCGTGCAGGGCGGCCACCGACTGCCACAGCGAGGCCATCACCCGGTCGGTGACCTCCTCGTCGGCGAGCTCGTCGAGCGTTCGGCCCTCGACGTTCTCGTACACCAGGATCGCGGCGTCCGGGCCCAGCTCGGAGGTGGCCACCAGCTGCGGCGCCCGGGCGCCCGAGGCGGCCGCCGCGTACGCGATCAGGGCCTCCTGCTCCAGCGCCTGGCGCAGCGACTGGGGGCTGCGGCGCACGGCCACCGAGCGCAGCCGCAGCCGGCGCCAGGCGCGGTAGAAGAAGCCGGAGGCCTGCTGCTCGCGGTCGATGATGTGGACGTCCAGCGGCGGGCCGTCCTGCTGGGTGACGTAGTAGCGGCGGGTGCCGCCGGGGGCGTCCGGGGCGCGGTGGGCGCCGTCCGGGGTGAAGCCGACCTTGCGCAGGCCGATCATCAGGTGCTGGCCGGTGGGCCGGATGTTGGGCGAGCCGATCGCGTACAGCGTGCCGTAGGCGACGGACCAGCCGATCAGCACGGTGAGCATCAGCGACAGCGGGGTGGTGTAGCCGCCGAGCAGCTCGGTGATCCCGCTGAAGACCACCACCACCCACAGGGCCACCCGCCAGCGCGGTCTGCTCGACATGCCGACGGCGGTCATGTAGGCGATCACCGGGGCGAGGTAGCCGTGCACCGGGTCGGTGAGGGTGCCGTTGCTGTCCATCGGCAGCCGGGTCAGGGCGTCCCGGATGTGCTCGGAGGCGCCCTCGGCCACCCACCAGTCGATGCCCAGCGAGACGCCGTACGCGAGCACCGAGGCGAGCACGCCGTCGGCGACCCGCAGGCCGTCGCGTTTGATCAGCCGCTCGACGGCGAAGGCCAGCGGCACCGCCAGCACCGCGACGCTGGAGACCAGGCCGGTGATGGTGGAGAGCACCGCGGAGAAGTGCGGCGCGTTGGTGGCGATGTCCTGCTCGATGCCGGTGGTGGTCGAGGTGGCGATGCCGGCCAGGACGAAGACGGCGACTATCCCGAAGACGCCGGCCAGGAAGCGGATCAGGTCGGACGGGCGGTGCGCGCGGGCGGCGAGCAGCGGCTCGTCGACGTCCAGGTGCGGGGCGTCGTCCAGCGGGTCGTGGTACTCGGTCCGCGGGGCCGGCGGCGCCGGGGCGGGCGGCTCCGGCACGGCCGCGGGGGCCGGCTCGGGGGACGTCTCCGGGGACGTCTCCGGAGACTTCTCGGGCGTGGGGGTCTTGATCGTCAGGTCCTTGATCAGGGAGACTTCCGGCGTCGGCCCGCTTCCGGGCCGCCCTTCGGACTCGTCACCGGGCGCCGGGGGCACGGCAGAGCCGGACTCGTCGGAGTCCCTGTCCACGCCCACGTCAGCCGTCCCGGTCATCTGGTCTTGTCCTCGTATCACCACTCACCGCCCCGAAGATGGTGGCATGCCCCGACCCCCCGTGCTGGACAGGGGCCGGATCGGGCGCGGCGGGTCGTTCGTACGGGGCTTCGCGCGCGTCCCTGTAAGGAAGAATGCCGCAGGTGACGGACGTAACAGACGACGGCGTCCCGGACGCCCTACCACCGTTCGCCGAACTCGTGCTCGACCTGACCGAGCGGATTCCACCCGGCCGGGTGATGACCTACGGCGACGTCGCCGAGTACCTCGGCCAGGGCGGCCCCCGCCAGGTCGGCCGGGTGATGGCCCTGTACGGCGGCTCGGTGCCCTGGTGGCGGGTGATCCGCGCGGACGGCCGCTTCCTGCCCGGCCACGAGCACCGCGCCCTCGCCCACTACGGCGAGGAGGGCACCCCGCTGCGCGAACTCGCCGACCCGCCCCGGGTCGACCTCAGACGGGCCCGCTGGGACGGCGAGGAGATTCCACCGAACCGTCCGCGCGGACGGGATTGACGGGGCAGGATCGTAGGCTCGATGCGGGCGGGCCCTCCGCGGGCCACCCCGGCCATGCCCCTCCGCACAACCCCAGGACGTTCGTGAGTTCCCCCTACCGGCTCGTGCGCAGCCCGCTCGCCCAGCCCGACCCGCCCGCGCTGGACGCCTACCAGCGCGCCGTGGTCGAGCACACCGGCGGCCCGCTGCTCGTCCTCGCCGGACCGGGCACCGGCAAGACCACCACCCTGGTCGAGGCGGTCGCCCGGCGGATCCAGGACGGCACCGACCCCGAGCGGATCCTCGTCCTCACCTTCAGCCGCAAGGCCGCCGTGGAACTGCGCGACCGGATGTCCGGCCGGCTCGGCGGCACCGCCGCCGCCCCGCAGGCCACCACCTTCCACTCCTTCTGCTACGCCCTGCTGCGCGCCCACCAGGACCCGGAGGACTACGCCGAGCCGCTGCGGCTGCTCTCCGGCCCCGAACAGGACGTCATGGTCCGCGAACTGCTGGCCGGCGGCGCCGAGGACGCCAAACTCGGCCTGAGCCGGATCGCCTGGCCGCTCGACCTGCGCGCCTGCCTGACCACCCGCGGCTTCGCCGACGAAGTCCGCGCCGTCCTCGCCCGCAGCCGCGAACTCGGCCTCGGCGAGGCCGAACTCGAACGCTTCGCCCAGGGCGTCCAGCGCCCCGACTGGGCCGCCGCCGCCCACTTCCTCGCCGACTACCTCGACGTGCTCGACCTGCGCGGCGTCCTCGACTACGCCGAACTCGTCCACCGCGCCGTGCTGCTCGCCGAACGCCCCGAGGTCGGCGAGGAACTGCGCCGCCGCTACGAGGTCGTCTTCGTCGACGAGTACCAGGACACCGACCCCGCCCAGGTCCGGCTGCTGCGCCAGCTCGCCGGCGGCGGCCGCGACCTCGTCGCCGTCGGCGACCCCGACCAGTCGATCTACGCCTTCCGCGGCGCCGACATCAACGGCATCCTCGACTTCCCCCAGGCCTTCCGCCGCGCCGACGGCACCCCCGCCGAGGTCAAGGTGCTGCGGGTCTCCCGCCGCTCCGGCGCCGTCCTGCTCGCCGCCTCCCGCGAACTCGCCCGCCGGATGCCGATGGGCCGGCTGCCCGCCGACAAACTCGCCCAGCACCGCGCCCTGCTGCCCTCCCGCGAGGGCGGCCGGGTCGAGGTGTACACCTACCCCACCCCCGGCGCCGAGCTCGACTCGATCGCCGACCTGCTGCGCCGCGCCCACCTGGAGGACGGCGTGCCCTGGGGCGAGATGGCCGTGCTCGTACGGGCCGGTGCCCGCTCCATCCCCGGCGTGCGGCGGGCGCTCGGCGCGGCCGGCGTCCCGCTGGAGATCGACGGCGACGACCTGCCGCTGCGCGAGGAACCCGCCGTCGCCCAGCTGCTGCTCGCCCTGCGGGTCTGCGCCGAGCAGGCCGCCCGCGACAAGCAGGTCCTCCTCGACACCCCCGGCCCGGACACCCCCGACCCGCTCACCACCGACCTGGCCCACACCCTGCTCACCGGCCCGCTCGGCGGCCTCGACGGCTCCGACCTGCGCCGGCTCGGCCGCGCCCTGCGCGAGGAGGAACGCGCCGCGCTGCGCGCCGACGGCCGGCCCGCCGCCGCCCCCCGCCCGGCCGGCGAGCTGATCCGCGAGGCCCTCGCCGAACCCGAGCGGCTGATCGCCCTCGACCCGGCCACCGCCCGCCGCGCCCGCGACCTCGGCACCCTGCTGCGCAAGGTCCGCGAACTGCTGGCCGGCGGCTGCACCGCCGAGGACGCCCTGTGGGAACTCTGGGACGGCAGCCGCCGCTGGCGCGAACGCCTGGAACGGGCCGCCCTGCGCGGCGGCGCCGCCGGCCGCAACGCCGACCGCGACCTGGACGCGCTGTGCGCCCTGTTCGAGACCGCCGCCCGCGCCGAGGAACAGGTCACCGGCCACCGCAGCGCCCTCGACCTGCTCGCCGAACTCGAAGCCCAGGACATCGCCGCCGACACCCTCACCGTCCGCACCGTCCGCCCCGAGGCCGTACGGCTGATGACCGCCCACCGCTCCAAGGGCCTGGAGTGGCGCGTGGTCGTCGTCGCCGGCGTCCAGGACGGCCTCTGGCCCGACCTGCGCCGCCGCGGCTCCCTGCTGGAGGCCGACCGGATCGGCCGCGACGGCCTCGCCGAACCGCTCTCCCCGGCCGCCCTGCTCGGCGAGGAACGCCGGCTCTTCTACGTCGCCGCCACCCGCGCCAAGGAACGGCTGATCGTCACCGCCGTCAAGGCGCCCGCCGACGACGGCGACGAACCCTCCCGCTTCCTGCGCGAGCTCTACCGCGAGGACGTCGACCCCAGGACCGGCAAGGTGGTGCGCCGCACCCCGCCGGTCACCGTCGAGGACGTCACCCACCGCCCGCGCCGCCCGCTGTCGGTGGCCGCCCTGGTCGCCGAACTGCGCGCCGTCACCGTCGACCCCGCCCGCTCGCCCGAACTGCGCCGCGCCGCCGCCGAACGCCTCGCCGTCCTCGCCGCCGCCTCCGACGAGGACGGGCTGCCGCTGGTGCCCGCCGCCCACCCCGACCGCTGGTGGGGCCTGGACGACGCCACCACCGCCCCCGAGCCGCTGCGCAGCGCCGACGCGCCCGTACGGCTGTCCGGCAGCGGCCTGGAACAGCTGGAGAACTGCTCGCTGCAGTGGTTCCTGGACAAGGAGGTCAAGGCCCGCGGCGCCGGCAGCGCCGCCCAGGGCTTCGGCAACGTGGTGCACGCCCTCGCCGACGAGGTCGGCTCCGGCCGCACCCCCGCCGACCTCGCCGTCCTGATGGCCCGCCTGGATACCGTCTGGGACGCCCTCGCCTTCGACGCCCCCTGGAAGTCCCACCAGGAGAAGACCGAGGCCCGCGCCGCCCTGGAGCGCTTCCTCAACTGGCACGTCCTGGAACGCGGCCGCGACCTGGTCGCCACCGAGCACGGCTTCGACGTCACCCTCGACGTCGGCGGCGTCTCGGTGCGCATCCGCGGCTCCATGGACCGGGTCGAGAAGGACCGGGCCGGTCGCGCCTACGTGGTCGACTTCAAGACCGGCAAGCAGATCCCCACCGACAAGTCCATGCCCGAGCACAAGCAGCTCGCCGTCTACCAGCTCGCCGTCCGGGCCGGCGCCCTCAACGAGCTGCCCGGCTTCACCGAACACCCCCCGGCCACCGGCGGCGCCGAACTCGTCCACCTGCGCGAGGCCGCCGCCAAGGCCGACCCGGACGCCCCCAAGGTGCAGCGCCAGGAACCGCCCGAGGGCGACCCGTGGATCGAGGACCTGCTCGCCAAGGCCGCCGGCAAGGTCCTCGCCGAACGCTTCGTCCCGCAGACCGGCGGCGGCTGCGACCGCTGCTCCTTCCGCCGCAGCTGCTCCGCCCAGCGCGACGGGGCGCAGCTTCTGTAACTCGCCCGCTCGCCTCCGGGCGGCTCTGTTCCGCTCGGGGTGGGGAGTAGCCGGGGTCACGGCGACCGGGCGCCCGGCCTGTCGGTTCCGCCGGTTACGGTTGCGGGGTGACCGCCGTGCTCAGCCATCCCGACCAGCTCAAGGAGCTGCTGGGCATCCCGTTCAACCGGGAGCAGATGGCGGCCATCGGCGCCCCGCTCGCCCCGGCCGTGATCGTGGCCGGCGCCGGCTCCGGCAAGACCACCGTGATGGCCGCCCGGGTCGTCTGGCTGGTCGGCTCCGGCGCGGTACGGCCCGAGGAGGTGCTCGGCCTCACCTTCACCAACAAGGCCGCCGGCGAACTCGCCGAACGCGTCCGCACCGCCCTGCTGAGGGCCGGCGTCGCCGACCGGGACGACACCGAACCGCTCGGCGAGCCCGAGATCTCCACCTACCACGCCTTCGCGGGCCGGCTGCTCAAGGAACACGGCCTGCGGATCGGCATCGAACCCGACGTCCGGCTGCTCGCCGACGCCACCCGCTTCCAGCTCGCCGCCAAGGTGCTGCGCACCGCCCGGGGCCCCTTCCCCGCCCTCACCGGCACCTTCGCCAACCTCGTCGCCGACCTCACCGCCCTGGACGGCGAACTCGCCGAGCACCTGGTCGAGCCCGCCACCCTGCGCGCCCACGACGAGGAGCTGCTCGACACCCTCGCCACCGTCAAGCTCGGCAACGACGACCTGCGGGCCGTGCCCGCCACCGCTCGCGCCCGGCTGGAACTGCTGCGCCTGGTCGAGGACTACCGCCGCCGCAAGCAGGCCGCCGGGCTGATGGACTTCGGCGACCAGATAGCCGCCGCCGCCCGCCTCGCCCAGCAGCGCCCCGAGGTCGGCGAACTGCTCCGCGGCCAGTACCGGGTCGTCCTGCTCGACGAGTACCAGGACACCTCCGTCGCCCAGCGCCTGATGCTCGCCGGCCTGTTCGGCGCCGGCCCCGACCACAAGGGCGGCGGCCACCCGGTCACCGCCGTCGGCGACCCCTGTCAGGCCATCTACGGCTGGCGCGGCGCCTCCGTCGCCAACCTCGACGACTTCCCCCGGCACTTCCCCCAGGCCGACGGCCGCCCCGCCGACCGCTACGCGCTCAGCGAGAACCGCCGCAGCGGCGGCCGGCTGCTCGCCTTCGCCAACGAACTCGCCGCCCCGCTGCGCGCCATGCACGAGGGCGTCGAGGCGCTGCGCCCGGCCCCCGGCGCCGAACTGGACGGCTACGCGCGGGCCGCGCTGCTGCCCACCCACGCGGAGGAGATCGACTGGCTCGCCGACTCCATCGCCCACCTGGTGCGCACCGGAACCGCGCCCGGCCGGATCGCCGTGCTGTGCCGGGGCGGCGCGGCCTTCCCCGACATCCACGCCGCGCTCGTCGCCCGCGAGGTGCCGGTCGAGGTGGTGGGTCTCGGCGGGCTGCTGCAACTGCCCGAGGTGGCCGACCTGGTGGCCGTCTGCGAGGTGCTCCAGGACCCGACCGCCAACGCCGCCCTGGTACGGCTGCTGATCGGCCCGCGCTGGCGGATCGGCCCGCGCGACCTCGCCCTGCTCGGCCGGCGCGCCGCCGAACTGGTGCGCACCGAGCGGCCCGAGGGCGTCGAGGCGCTGGCCGCGGCCGTCGCCGAGGCCGACCCGACCGAGGTGGTCTCGCTGGCCGACGCGGTGGAGACCTTCCTGACGGCCCCATCCGGTGGGGAGGGCGACCAGCCCGACGACCTGCCGTTCTCCGCCGAGGCGAGGGTACGGCTGGCCCGGCTGGCCGCCGAGCTGCGCGAGCTGCGCCGCTCGCTGGCCGACCCGCTGATGGACGTGCTGCACCGGGTGCTGACCGTCACCGGTCTGGAGGTCGAACTCGCCGCCTCCCCGCAGGCGCTGGCCGCCCGCCGGCGGGAGACCCTGCACGCCTTCCTGGACGTCGCCGCCTCCTTCGCCGACCTGGACGGCGACCCGGGCCTGGCCGCCTTCCTCGGCTTCCTGCGCGCCGCCCAGGAGTACGAGCGCGGACTGGACAGCAGCCTGCCCGGCGGCGAGGACACCGTGAAGGTGCTCACCGCGCACAAGTCCAAGGGCCTGGAGTGGGACGTGGTGGCCGTCCCCGGCCTGGTGAAGGGCGCGTTCCCGTCCGGCTCCCCGCGCGAACGCTGGACCAGCACCAAGCGCGTGCTCCCGCACGCCCTGCGCGGTGACTCCGCGACCCTGCCCGACGTGCGGGGCGGCTGGACGTCCAAGTCGATGGCCGCGTTCAAGAAGGAGCTGGCCGAGCACTCGGGCACCGAGGAACTGCGCCTGGGCTACGTCGCGTTCACCCGGCCGAAGTCCCTGCTGCTGGCCTCCGGGCACTGGTGGGGCCCCAGCCAGAAGACCGTCCGCGGCCCGTCGGTCTTCCTGGAAAAGCTGCGCGCGCACTGCGAGCAGCCCGGCGCCGGCGAGGTCGAGCACTGGGCCGAGCAGCCGGAGAAGGGCGCCGGGAACCCGGCGCTGGCCGCCGCCGTCGAGCACACCTGGCCGCTGCCGTTGGACCCGGCCGCCCAGCACGCCCGCCGCCGGGTCGCCGAGGTGGTCCGGCGCCGGCTCGCCGGGGCGCCCGCAGGTGATCCGGAGCCGATGGCCGTCGAGGACCAGCGCCAGGTCGCCTCCTGGGACCGCGACCTGACCGCGCTGCTGGGGGAGTTGGAGCGCTCCCGGCGGACCGCCCGCGAGGTGCCGCTGCCGGCCGCGCTGTCCGCCACCCAGCTGCTGCGGCTGGCCGCCGACCCGGACGGCTTCGCCCACGACCTGGCCCGCCCGATGCCGCGCCCCCCGCAGCCCGCCGCCCGGCGCGGCACCCGCTTCCACGCCTGGGTGCAGTCCCGGATCGAGCCGCTGCTGCTGATCGAGCCCGGCGCGCTGCCCGGCGCCGACGACGACGGCATCGAGGACGAGCAGGACCTGGAGCGGCTCAAGGAGGCGTTCCTGCGCACCCCGTACGCCCAGCGCCGGCCCTACCGGGTGGAGGCGCCGTTCCAACTGGTGCTGGCGGGGCGGGTGGTGCGCGGCCGGATCGACGCGGTCTACCGGGACGGTGACGGTGTGTCGGAATCCGGTGGTGCGTCACGCTACGAAGTGGTGGACTGGAAGACCCATCGGGAGGAGACCGCCGACCCGTTGCAGCTCGCGGTCTACCGGCTGGCCTGGGCCGAGTCGGCGGGCGTCGATCCCGAGCAGGTCACGGCGTCGTTCCTGTACGTCCGCAGCGGGCGGATCGTCAGACCGGAAGGACTTCCCGACCGAAAAGAGTTGGAACGGCTCCTGATCGGGAACAGTGACTAATGAGTCACGCAGAGCACCCGAGTCATCGCGCCGACGCCCGAAACCTGTGCGTCGTGCACGTTTCGCGCCTATTGTGGGGTCGGTAACCGGTCAACCCCGTGCTCCGGCCGCCAGCGAGGCCCGTATTCCCTGACCCTCAGTCATCACCGCAGGTGCCCCCGGCATCGGCGTCTTCTGCTGGAGAGACCGAAGTTGAGCGCGACCGGATGGATCAGAGAGCGGTTCACCGGGCCGACCCCGGGACCCGCTCCGGGCACGACCGGCACCTGGCCGAGGACGGCGCTCGCGCTGCCCTTCCTCGGCATGGCGCTGATCGTCGTCCTCGACTACCTCAGCGGCACCGAGGTGACGGTCGAACCCGCCCTCACCGCCGTACCCGCACTGGCCGCCGTGGTCAGCCGCCGCACCTGGTACCCGCTCGTCATCGGGCTGTGCACCGAGGCGGCGGCCTTCCTGATGGCCTTCCGCAGCGACGCGCTCGGCGAGTCCGTGCACGCCGCCAGCGTCATCGCGATCCTGCTGGTCGCCACGATCGGCTGGGTCAGCGCCACCCTGAGACTGCGCCAGGAACGCGCCCTGGCCGACGCCCAGCTGGTCGCCTCGATCGCCCGGCGGGTCCTGCTGCGGCCCGTCCCGGAACGGGTCGGCAGCGTGCGTGCCGCCGTCCACTACGAGGCCGCCGCGGCCCACGCCCGGATCGGCGGCGACCTGTACGAGGTCGTCAACACCCGGCACGGCGTACGGGCCGTGGTCGGCGACGTGCGCGGCAAGGGCCTGGGCGCGGTCGAGACCGCCGCCGCCGTCCTCGGCGCCTTCCGTGAGGCCGCCCACCAGGAGCCCGCCCTCGACCGGGTGGCCGGCTGGCTGGCGGTCAGCCTGGACCGCGCCCTGCACGAGAACGACCACCCGGGCGTGGAGGAGGAGTTCGTCACCCTCGTCCTGATCGGGGTCGGACCGGACGGCACCGCCGAACTCGTCAACTGCGGCCACCCCTCGCCGCTGCTGCTCCGCGACGGCCGCGTCCAGCCGCTCGAACTCGCCGAGACCGTACCGCCGTTGGGCGTCCTCGACCCGGCCGACGTCCGCCCCCCGGTGCACCGGGTCCCGCTGCACGGCGACGACCGGGTGCTGCTGTTCACCGACGGGGTGATCGAGGCCCGGGACCGCTCCGGTGCCTTCTACCCGCTCGCCGAACGCTTCCCGCACTGCGCCGACGGCCGCCCCGCCGACGTCCTGCAGCGCCTGCACGAGGACGTGGTGCGCCACGTCGGCCGCCAACTCGGCGACGACGCGGCCATGCTGCTCCTCCAGTACGACCCCACCCCGCCCGCCCTCGCCCACCTGCCCCAGCAGGCGGGCGTCCTGACCAACCGCTGACTCCTAGAGCGACACCCGGACCAGCAGCGGCCGGTGGTCCGACACCCCGGCGCGCGGCGCCGCCGCCGGGCCCACCGCCGCGCGCGGCACCCCCACCGCGAGCACGTGGTCGAACTGCACCGCCGGCCGGTGCGCGGGATAGGTCGGCGTGCGCGCCAGGTCGTACCAGCCCTGCAGCCGCGCCCGCGGCTCGCGCACCCGCCGCCGGCGCGGCTCGGCCAGCACCGGCCGGGCCCGCCGGGCCGCCCGCAGCTCCCGCACCCGCGCCCGCGGCGCGGTGCGCTCCAGCGCCGTCGCCCCGCCGAGCACCGTGCGCGGCACCGCGCCGATCAGGTTGAAGTCCCCCAGTACCAGGTAGGGCTGCGGCAGATCGGCGATCCAGCGCCGGATCCCGGCCAGCTGCGCCATGTTCCAGCCGGGTACGAAGGACAGGTGCGCGGCCACCACGGTGAACGGCCCGCGCTCGCCCTCCAGCACCGCCGCCAGCGCGGCCCGCGGCTCGTCCGGCACCGGGGTCAGCCCGCGCCGCCCGGCCACCCGCAGCGGCAGCCCGAACGGTGCCGGGGCGAACCGGCGGGCCCGCCAGTGCCGGACCGGCAGCCTGGTCAGCAGGGCCGTCCCGTACGAGGGCGCGGCGCCGTCGCCCACCTCGGCCGGGCCGTACACCCGCAGCCCGTCGGGTCCGGACGGCTCCCGCACCCAGCCCGCCACCGGCGCCGGGCGCCCGTGCAGGGCGGCGGCGAAGCGCCAGTCGCCGGCGCCCATCGCCGCGGCCGCCACCGCCGCCTGGTCGGTGCCGCCCGAGCGCGACTGGTGCCGGTCCACCTCCTGCAGGGCCAGGACGTCGGCGTCCAGTGCGGCCACCGCCTGCGCCAACGGGTCTCCCGCGTCGGCCGGGTAGGGCAGCGGCGCGCCGTCCGGGCCGAGCGGCTGGCCGTGCAACAGGTTGAAGGTAGCGATGCGCAACTGGCTCACACCGCACGACGGTACCGGAGGGCGCGCGGCTTGAGGCCGCAGGGCATACCGGGTATACATACTCGGTATGTCCATCCGCCACGGTCTGCTCGCCCTGCTCGATCAGGGCCCCCGCTACGGCTACCAGCTGCGCACCGAGTTCGAGGCGCGCACCGGGGCCACCTGGCCGCTCAACGTCGGGCAGGTCTACACCACGCTGTCCCGACTGGAGCGCGACGGCCTGGTCGAAGCCGCCGGCGAGGACGCCGAGGGCCACCAGTTCTACGCCGTCACCGACGCCGGCCGCGCCGAACTGCGGGCCTGGTTCGACACCCCGGTGCCCCGGACCAACCCCCCGCGCGACGAACTGGCGATCAAGCTCGCCATGGCCGTCACCGTGCCCGGGGTCGACGTCTCAGCCGTCGTCCAGGGCCAGCGCCGGCACAGCATCAAGGCGCTCCAGGACTACACCCGGCTCAAGGGCCGCGCCCTGGCGGGCGAGGCCAGACCCGGCACCGTGCCCTCGGAGAGCAACGACCTCGCCTGGCTGCTCGTCCTCGACCAGCTGATCTTCCAGACCGAGGCCGAGATCCGCTGGCTCGACCACTGCGAGACCCGGCTCTCCCAGCAGGCCGAACTCCAGCAGGCCCGCGCCGCCGAGGCCGCCCGCGACGGCGCCGCGAAACCCAAGCGGCTCGGCCGCCGCAGCCGCGCCTAGAGCCGCCGTAGCCACACCTGGAGCCGCCCCGGCCGCGCCCGGGCCCGGACCGGACCCAGGCCCGGTCCGGATCCAGGCCCGGTCCGGACCCAGAGCCACCCCGGCCGCGCCCGGCCACCCGAAACCACCCGCCGCCGCAGTCGCGCCCAGCCACCCGCACCACGGGCGGGCGCCGCGGCGCCCGCCCGTACCCAGCCCAGAGGGGGGAACCGTGTCCCACACCCAACAGTCCCGGCAGACACCGGTGCTGCACCTGGAGAACGTCACCCGTGTCCACGGCCAAGGCGCCGCCGAGGTCCAGGCCCTGCGCGGCGTCGACCTCAAGGTCCACCCCGGCGAGTTCGTCGCCGTCATGGGCCCCTCCGGCTCCGGCAAGTCGACCCTGCTCACCCTCGCCGGCGGCCTCGACAGCCCGAGCGGCGGCCAGGTCCTGGTCGAGGGCGTCGCCCTCGGAGGACTCACCCGCAAGAAGCTCGCCCAGGTCCGCCGCCGCTCCGTCGGCTACGTCTTCCAGGACTACAACCTGATCCCGGCACTCACCGCCGCCGAGAACATCTCGCTGCCGCGTGAACTCGACGGCCTGTCCGCCCGGGCCGCCCGCCGCGAGGCCCTCGCCGCCCTGGAGGAACTCGGCATCCCCGAGCTCGCCGACCGCTTCCCCGACGACATGTCCGGCGGCCAGCAGCAGCGCGTCGCCATCGCCCGCGCCCTGATCGGCGACCGCCGCCTCGTCCTCGCCGACGAACCCACCGGCGCCCTCGACTCCACCACCGGCGAGGCCGTCCTCGCCGTGCTGCGCGCCCGCTGCGACGCCGGCGCCGCCGCCATGATGGTCACCCACGAAGCCCGGCACGCCGCCTGGGCCGACCGCGTGGTCTTCCTGCGCGACGGCCGCATGGTCGACGAGTCCGTCAGCCAGGACGCCGCCAGCCTGCTCGTCGTCGCCGCCACCAACAGCGCGAAGGTGGACGAGTGAAGCTCAGCGCCTGGCGGGTCGCCCTGCGCATCGCCCGCCGTGACGCCCTGCGGGCCAAGGGCCGCAGCGCCCTGGTCGTCGCGATGGTCGCCCTGCCCGTCCTCGGCGTCACCGGCGCCGACGTGTTCTACCGCAGCTCCACCCTCGAACCCGCCGAACGGGTCGTGCGGATCATGGGTCAGTCCGACGCCGAACTCAACCTGGCCGAGCGTGGCTCCGCCGTCAAACAGGCCCCCAACCCCGACGACGGCGTCCTCACCGACAACCCCAAGGACGACGCCAAGGACGGCGCCGCCCCCGTCTACACCCCCGCCCAGCAGCGCTCCCTCGACACCGAACCCGGTGAACTGGTGCGGCAGTTGCTCCCGCCCGGCAGCACCCTGGTGCCCGAGCACGAGGGCCCCAGCACCGCCGCGAGCAGCACCGAGGGCCTGCTCGCCACCCAGACCGGCGAAGCCGACCTGACCGACCCGGTCTGGCACGGCCGGGTCAACCTGGTCCAGGGCCGCGCCCCCGCCGACGACCACGAGGCCGCCGTCACCCGCGAGTTCCTCAGCCGCTCCGGCCTCAAGCTCGGCGACCGCACCACCGTGCGCGGACTGGAGTCCAACCCCTTCACCATCACCGCCGCCGTCGAGTTCCCCGGTGACCTCAAGGCCACCGAGATCATCGCCCGGCCCGGCGCCCTGGTCGGACGGCTGGCCGGCGCCCCCGGCACGGGCCAGGGCCAGAACCCCGGCCAGAACCCCGCCCCCGCCCCGGCCCCCGACACCGCCACCCGCTGGCTGGTCAAGCTCCCCGCCGGCGCCACCCTCGACTGGGCCAAGGTCACCGAACTCAACGGCTACGGCTTCACCGTCGCCTCCCGCGCCGTCCTGCTCGACCCGCCCGCCCGCGCCGACGTCCCCTTCTACACCGAGATGGACAAGCGCTTCGGCGGCGGAGGCACCGCCTTCTTCGACCGGACCTCCGTCGTCATCCTCGGCACCGTCGCCGGCATGGCCCTGCTGGAGATCGTGCTCCTCGCGGGCCCCGCCTTCGCCGTCGGGGCCCGGCGCTCCCGGCGGCAGCTCGGCCTGCTCGCCGCGGCCGGCGGTGACCGCGCCAACGTCCGCGCGGTCGTCCTCGGCGGCGGCGTCGTCCTCGGCGTCACCGGCGCCGCCGTCGGGCTGGGCCTCGGCGTCGGCCTGGTCGCCCTGCTGCGCACCCAGGCCGAGGACTACGCCGGCCAGCGCTTCGGCCACTTCAACCTGCAGCCGCTCGACCTGCTCGGGGTGCTCCTGGTCGGCCTGGTCACCGGGCTGCTCGCCGCCGTCGTACCCGCCGTCCAGGCCTCCCGCCAGGACGTCGTCTCCGCGCTCACCGGCCGCGACTCGCTCAAGCCCCCGAGCCGCAAGCTCGCCCTGCTCGGCCTGCTGATGCTCGCCGCCGGAACGGCCCTCGCCCTGCTCGGCGCCACCAGCGGCTTCACCAGCCGCAGCCTCGCCGTCCTCGGCGGCTCCGCCCTCGCCGAACTCGGCATGGTCGCCCTCACCCCGTACCTGGTCGGCCTGTTCGGCAAGCTCGGCCGCTGGCTCTCGCTCGGCCCCCGGCTCGCCCTGCGCGACTCCGTACGCCACCGCGGCCGCACCGCGCCCGCCGTCGCCGCCGTGATGGCCGCCGTCGCCGGCTCCGTCGCGGTCAGCATCTACCTGGCCAGCTACGACGACCAGCAGCGCCACGAGTACGTGGCCGGCGGCCCCGCCGGGGCCGTCATGCTCGGCGGCTGGATCAGCGACAGCGACGCCAAGCTGCTGCCGCAGCTGCGCGACACCGTCGAACGTTCCATCCCCGACATCGGGCCCCGCGCCGACGTCGCCCGGGTCATCTACAAGGGCGACTGCTCGGGGGGCAAGCCCTGCGGCTTCGTCCGGATCGAACTGCCCAAGGAACTGCGCTGCCCCGCCTACGACGGCGACACCGTGCTCAGCAACGAGGAGATCAACCGGATCACCTCCTCCGACCCGCGCTGCCAGGTCCGCGACCGCAGCGGCAACCACTTCAGCAACCTGACGGCGGGTGACCCCACCCTGGTGCGCAACCTCTTCGGCGTCACCGACCCGGCCGCCGCCACGGCCCTCGCGGCCGGCAAGGCCGTCGTCTTCGACCCGCGCTACGTCAAGGACGGCAAGCTGATCATCGAGACCACCGAGCCGTTCGACCGCGGCGTCGGCGGCGCGAGCCAGGCCAAGCCGGCGCGCACCGAACTCACCGTCGACGCCGTCCTGGTGTCCGCCACCGTCCCGGCCCACGGCCAGGCCGTGATCAGCCCCGAGACCGCCGGCCGGCTCGGCCTCGGCACCACCCCGGCCGGCTCGGTCTGGCTGCCCGCCGGCCCGCCCACCGACGCCGCCGAGCAGAAGGCCAACGGCGCACTGGCCAAGGTCAGCGACCACAGCCAGTTCTCGATCGAGCGCGGCTACCAGTCCCGGGCCGGACTGATCGGCCTCGGCCTGAACGGCTTCGCCGCCCTGGTCGCCCTCGGCGCCGCCGGCATCGCCACCGGACTCGCCGCCGCCGACTCCCAGCGCGACCTGACCACCCTCGCCGCGGTCGGCGCCGAACCGCGCATCCGGCGCTCGCTCTCCGGCTTCCAGTGCGGGGTGATCGCCGCCATGGGGACCCTGCTCGGCACCGTCTGCGGCGTCCTGCCGGCCGTGGCCCTGCGCAAGGTCCAGGGCCTGGCGAGCAGCTACCCCGGCATGAGCCCCGAGGAGATCGCCGAGAAGTCCTCGGTGGTCTTCCCCTGGCCCACCGTCGCCGCCACCGTGGTGGTGCTGCCGCTGCTCGCGGCGGGCCTGGCCGCGGCCCTCACCCGCTCGCGGATCTCGCTGCTGCGCCGCACCGGCTGACGCCCGCGCCCGGCTCCCGTCACCCCCGCCCGCCCTGCCCGGCGGCGGGGGTGACGGAGGTTACAGCCCCGACGGCGTCCGGCACCCGGAGGGCCGGGGCGGGCACCCGTACGGGCGAACTACAGTCGTCGGTATGACGAGAACCCCGGACAGCGCCGTCCGCTCCCACATCGACCAGCACCAGGCCGCGTTCCTCGCCGACCTCTCCGAATGGCTGGCCATCCCCTCGGTCTCCGCCGACCCGGAGCGCGCCGGGGACGTCCGCCGCTCCGCCGACTGGCTGGCCGCCAAGCTGCGCGACACCGGCTTCCCGGTGGCCGAGGTGTGGGAGACCGACGGGCTGCCGGCGGTGTTCGCCGAGTGGCCGTCCGGGGACGAGTCCGCGCCGACCGTCCTGGTCTACGGGCACCACGACGTGCAGCCCGCCGCGAAGGAGGACGGCTGGGACACCGAGCCGTTCACCCCGACCGTGGTCGGCGGCCGGCTGTACGCGCGCGGCGCCGCCGACGACAAGGGCCAGGTGTTCTTCCACACCCTGGGGGTGCGCGCCCACCTGGCCGCCACCGGCCGCACCGCGCCGGCCGTCAACCTCAAGCTGCTGATCGAGGGGGAGGAGGAGTCCGGCTCGCCGCACTTCGCCGACCTGGTGCGGCGCGAGGCCGAGCGGCTGGCCGCCGACGTGGTGATCATCTCCGACACCGGCATGTGGTCCGAGACCACGCCGACCGTGTGCACCGGCATGCGCGGCCTCGCCGACGCCCAGCTCGACCTGTACGGGCCGGACACCGACATCCACTCCGGCTCCTTCGGCGGCGCCGTCCCCAACCCGGCGCAGGTCGCGGCCGAGCTGGCCGCCGCCCTGCACGACGCCGACCACAGGGTCGCCGTCCCGGGCTTCTACGACGGGGTCGTGGAGCTGACCGAGCGCGAGCGCGAGCTGTTCGCCGAACTGCCCTTCGACGAGGCGCAGTGGCTGCGCGTCGCCAAGTCCCACGGCACCCGCGGCGAGGCCGGGTACTCCACCCTGGAGCGGGTCTGGGCCCGTCCGACCGCCGAGGTCAACGGCATCTGGGGCGGCTACACCGGCCCCGGCGGCAAGACCATCGTGCCGTCCTCGGCCCACCTCAAGCTGTCCTTCCGGCTGGTCGCCGGGCAGGAGGTGGAGAAGGTCCGCGAGGCGGTCCGGGCCTGGGTCGCCGAGCAGGTCCCCGAGGGCATCCGGTACGAGCTGGTCTTCCCCGGCGCGACCCGGCCCTGCCTGACCCCGCTGGACCACCCGGCGCTGCAGTCCACCGTCCGCGCGATGGGCCGCGCCTTCGGGCAGAAGATCCTCTTCACCCGCGAGGGCGGCTCGGGCCCCGCGGCCGACCTGCAGGACGTGCTGGGCGCGCCGGTGCTGTTCCTCGGCATCTCGGTGCCCTCGGACGGCTGGCACTCGGTCAACGAGAAGGTCGAGCTGGACCTGCTGGCCAAGGGCGTCGAGACCGCCGCCTACCTGTGGGGCGACCTGGCCGAGAACTTCCGGCCCGGCGCGTGAGCCTCTCTCGCGCCTGCTTTCGCACCATGGCAGTCAGATCACTCATCCGGATGATTCACCACGTGGGGATGGAACGACGTGAGCACCGTGCCTGAGACCGAGCGTCCGCGGGCCCTGGCCCTGTCCAGGGCCGGAGTGGAGCGGGCGGCCGAGCACCGGTTCGACGAGCCCTGGCTGGCGGCCGCCTGGAGCCACCCCGCCACCCGGGTGCTGCCGATCGCCGGCGGCGAGGCCTTCGTCGTCGACACCGCCGAGGGCACCGAGCTCGTCCTGCTGCCCTCCTTCGAGGCGCCGCAGACCGGGGACCGCTACTTCCTCGGCACCGACGAGGACGGCGTCTCCTACTTCGCGCTGGCCGGCGAGAGCCTGCCCGGCCGGCTGGACGGCGACGCCCGCCCGGCCGGACTGCGCGAGGTCGGCGCGATGCTGTCCGACCGCGACGCCGGCCTGCTGGTGCACGCCGTCGCCCTGGAGCACTGGCACCGGCTGCACAGCTTCTGCTCGCGCTGCGGCCACCCGACCGAGAAGGCCGGCGCCGGGCATGTGCGGCGCTGCACCTCCTGCGCGGCCGAGCACTACCCGCGCACCGACCCGGCGGTGATCATGGTGATCACCGACGAGCAGGACCGCTGCCTGCTCGGCCGCCAGGCGATCTGGCCGGAGGGCCGCTGGTCCACGCTGGCCGGCTTCGTCGAGCCGGGGGAGTCGATCGAGCAGGCGGTGGCCCGCGAGGTGCACGAGGAGGCGGGGGTGCGGGTCGGCGAGGTCCGCTACGTGGCCAGCCAGCCCTGGCCGTTCCCGTCCAGCCTGATGCTCGGCTTCACCGGCAAGGCGCTGCCCGGCGGCACCGAGATCACCGTGGACGGCGAGGAGCTGGCCGAGGCGCGCTGGTTCTCCCGCGAGGAGCTGCGGGCCGGGATGGAGGCCGGTGAGATCCTGCCGCCCTCCGGCATCTCGATCGCCCGCCACCTGGTCGAACTCTGGTACGGCGAACCGCTGCCGTCGGCGGCGCGCTGGTAATCCTGTACGAATTCCCGGTGCTTCCGTGCACTTCTGCGCACATCTGCACCTAAGGGGGCGCGTGGCTTATGCCGCGCGCCCCCGATTTCCTTTCCAAGCCCGCCCCGAATCCCGCACGACCGGCTGTTCGTGGCCGGACGGGCCAGTTCTGCTACCGCAGGACACTTCCGGGCCCCCACCGTCAACCCGCGCGGACGACATTGCCGGAAACGGCTGAAACCGCGTCACCGCGCTCGCTACATTCACTCGGGTGACAATCCCCCGGGGCACCGCCCAATCCCCCAAATACCAGCGCCTCGCCGCGGACCTGCGCCGCCGGATCGCCGAGGGCGAGTTCACCGCCGACGCCGCCCTCCCGGTCGAGAGCGAACTGGAACGCCAGTACGGCGTCGCCCGCAACACCGTCCGGCTCGCCGTCGACGTCCTGGTCAACGAGGGCCGACTCGTCCGGCTCCAGGGCAAGGGCACCTACCTGCGCGAACACCCCGTGCTCGACCACCACGCCTACGGACCCACCCAGCCCCCCGCGCCGCGCGACTGCCTCGCCGCGCCCTCCACCGTCTACCTCGGCGAAGCCGCCGAAGCCGGGCGCGAACTCAGCACCGACTTCGAGATGATGATCGTCCGGGCCCGCGTCGACATCGCCGAACGCCTCGGACTGCGCCCCGGCGAGGCCATCGTCGTCCGCCGCCAGCTGCGCCTGCTCGACCGCGAGCCCTACTCCATCGAGGAGAGCCACTACCGGGCCGGACTCGCCGCCGGCACCCCGCTGATGGAACCCGACCCCGTCGAGGGCGGGGACGAAGCCGTCCTCGCCACCCTCGGCCGCACCGAGATCGGCGCCGTCGACCACCTCGTCGCCCGGATGCCCGGCCCCGAGGAGGCCCAGTGGTTCCAGGGCGGCCCCGGCGTCCCGCTCGTGGTCCAGACCCGGGTCACCTACGACCGGCGCGGCCCCGTCCGGGTCATCGAGACCCGCTACTCCGCCGACCGCAGCCGACTCGTCTACGGCATCGGCGACCTCGGCGCGCGCACCACCCTGCCCGCCCCCGCCACCCCGGTCGACCCGGCCCGGGCCGACGCGCCGTGACGCGCGCCGACCCGACCCGGCCCGGCCGGCTCAGGCCGCCAGGGCCTTCTTGACCTGGATCAGGCTCGGGTTGGTCATCACGACCCGCTCGCCACCGCCCACCGGCTGGACCAGCACCGTCGGCACCGTCTGGTTGCCGTTGTTCACCGACTCGACGAACGCCGCCGACGCCGGGTCCTCCTCGATGTTGATCTCGGTGTAGCCGATGCCTTCACGGTCCAGCTGGCTCTTGAGCCGGTTGCAGTAACCACACCAGGTCGTGCTGTACATCGTCACGGTGCCGGACATCGAGAGGGCTCCTTCGAAAGAGGGGTTCGTACGGTCTCACACCCGCAACGTCCACCGGACGGCAGTCATTCCGGCCGGATCCCGAAGGGGGGCGTGCGGGCCGGCCGCGTGGGGACCGGGCGCGTACCGGCCCCGTGACCGAGGCCGGTGACCCGTGGCCGGTGGCCCGTGACCCGTGACCCGAGGCCGGTGACCCGTGACCCGTACGAGAGCGGAGCGATCATCCTGCGATCACACCGGGCCTGTGGACAACCCCGCCCAGGTTGTCCCACCGGGCTGAGAGGATGGAACGCATGCAGGATGACCTCTTGAGCGGCAGCCCCTACGACGGCCCCCACGGCTCCCCCTGGGCCGACCCCGGCGCCGCCACGGGCCCCGACGCCGTGCTCGCCGGGCTCGACCCCGAACAGCGCGCCGTCGCCACCGCCCTGCAGGGCCCCGTCTGCGTCCTGGCCGGCGCCGGCACCGGCAAGACCCGCGCCATCACCCACCGGATCGCCTACGGCGTGCGCAGCGGCGTCTACCAGCCCCAGCAGGTCCTCGCCGTCACCTTCACCGCCCGCGCCGCCGGCGAGATGCGCGGCCGACTGCGCCAGCTCGGCGCCGACGGCGTCCAGGCCCGCACCTTCCACTCCGCCGCCCTGCGCCAGCTCCAGTACTTCTGGCCCCGCGCCATCGGCGGCCCGGTGCCCCAGCTCCTCGAACGCAAGGTCCAGCTCGTCGCCGAGGCCGCCGGCCGCTGCGGACTGCGCGTCCAGCGCACCGAACTGCGCGACCTCACCGCCGAGATCGAATGGGCCAAGGTCACCCAGACCGCCCCCGAGGACTACCCCGCCGCCGTCGCCAAGTCCGGCCGCGAAGCCCCCCGCGACCCCGCCGAGACCGCCCAGGTCTACCGGGTCTACGAGGAGACCAAGAGCCGCCGCGGCAACATCGACTTCGAGGACGTCCTGCTGCTCACCGCGGCCATCCTGGAGGACCGCCCCGACATCGCCGACCAGGTCCGCAGCCAGTACCGGCACTTCACCGTCGACGAGTACCAGGACGTCTCCCCGCTCCAGCAGCGCCTGCTCGACCGCTGGACCGGCGCCGACGGCGGTGCCAGCCTCTGCGTCGTCGGCGACGCCAGCCAGACCATCTACTCCTTCACCGGCGCCACCCCCGACTACCTGCTCAACTTCCGCAGCCGCCACCCCCAGGCCACCGTCGTCAAGCTCGTCCGTGACTACCGCTCCACCCCCCAGGTCGTCCACCTCGCCAACGGGCTGCTCTCCCAGGCCCGCGGCGAGGCCGCCCGCCACCGCCTGGAACTCGTCTCCCAGCGCGAGGCCGGCCCCGAACCGGTCTACACCGAGTACGAGGACGAACCCACCGAGGCCGAGACCACCGCCCGCCGCATCAAGGACCTCCTCGCCGCCGGCGTGCGCGCCAGCGAGATCGCCGTCCTGTTCCGCACCAACGGCCAGTCCGAGGTCTACGAACAGGCCCTCGCCGACCTCGGCGTGCCCTACCAGCTCAAGGGCGCCGAACGGTTCTTCGAACGCCCCGAGGTCCGCGACGCCGGCGTCCTGCTGCGCGGCGCCGCCCGCGCCGCCGCCGACCCGCTCACCGCCGGCGCCCCCGACCTCGCCGGCCAGGTCCGCGCCGTCCTCGCCAGCCGCGGCTTCACCCCCGAACCGCCGGCCGGCTCCGGCGCCGTCCGGGACCGCTGGGAGTCCCTCGCCGCCCTCGTCCGCCTCGCCGAGGAGTTCGAGCGCACCCGCACCGCCGAGGGCCTGACCACCGACCTCGCCGCCTACGTCGCCGAACTCGACGCCCGCGCCGCCGCCCAGCACGCCCCCGCCGTCGAAGGCGTCACCCTCGCCTCGCTGCACGCCGCCAAGGGCCTCGAGTGGGACGCCGTCTTCCTCGTCGGCCTCACCGAGGGCACCCTGCCGATCATTTACGCCAAGACCGACGAGCAGGTCGAGGAGGAGCGCCGCCTCCTCTACGTCGGCGTCACCCGCGCCCGCAAGCACCTCAGCCTCTCCTGGGCCCTCTCCCGCTCCCCGGGCGGCCGCGCCTCCCGCAAGCCCAGCCGCTTCATGGACGGACTGCGCCCCGGCTCCGCCGCACCGGGCGCACGCACCGGCGCGCGGGGCGGCCGGGGGAGCGTCGAGCCCGGCGAGCGCTCCGCCGGCCGACGGGTCCGCGGCCCGGTCAAGTGCCGGGTCTGCGACAAGCCGCTGACCGACGCCGTCGAACGCAAGCTGCGCCGCTGCGAGGACTGTCCGTCCACGATGGACGAGGCACTGTACGAACGACTGCGCGAGTGGCGGGCCCGGCAGGCGAAGAAGCAGGGCGCCCCGGCCTACGTGGTGTTCACCGACGCGACGCTGATGGCGATCGCCGAGGACGTGCCCGCCGGCCGCCAGGAACTGGCCCTGATCTCGGGGGTCGGCGCCATGAAGCTGGACAAGTACGGGGCCGCCGTGCTCTCGTTGTGTGCGGGGGAGGAGCCCGAGGAGGATCCGGACGGCGTCGAGGACGACGGTCCGATCGATCCGGCGTGAGCCGGCACGGGCGCGGTCCAGGGGACTGCTCGGGGGACTTCGCAACCGCTGCGGAAGGTCGCGCGGACCACGCCGTCGATGGCGTCGCGTGAACTCGCGTGAAAAATAGTTTGCGCGGCATACCGGGAGCGCAATAGCCTGCCGGAGCGGTCAAGGGGACGCGGTCGCACGGGGTGACACCTGTGCCGATCCCCCTCGCCACACAGCTTCACACAGCTTCACCGAGACAGACATCCGAACATTCGGAGCCAGGGGAACCAGGCTCCGCGAGACGCCGAGAGGAGGCGAAGACAGTGGGAAACATCATGATCACCAAAATGACTGGCCAGACCGTTGTCGCTGCCTCCCTGCGTGCCGCCCGCCTGCGGGCGCTCGCCGAGCTCGGTGGAACCGGTCTGGGTCTCGACACCACCGGTGTCTCCGTCGCCTCCGCTGTCAGTGGCCTTGGGCACACTGATCTGTGCCTCACGGGCGGCAGGAGTGTCGAAGGCACCGTCGTCGAGACCGGTCTGTCCCGTGGCTGGGCGCAGGTCAGCACGTCGCGTCCCGAGTGCGATGAGCGACCGCTCCAGGCACCGAAGTCCGTCGTAATCGCCGCCAGGCATGGCGACTATGCGCAGGTCATCGGTGCCGGAAACGCCCAGAAGCAGAACAAGCAGCAGATCAACCAGGTCATGGCCGCCTTTACCGGCGCCAAGGCCATCCGGATGTGGGCCTTCCGCGGCCCTGAACCCTGGAGAGAACGAACCTGAGTCAGCCTCAGGTCGGCACCTCCAGGGCCGCGGAACCCGTCACACCGGGATCCGCGGCCCTTCTGTTTTGTCCGGTACGCAAGACCACCCAGGCCCTCCGGGGCCTCCGGCCCAGCACCACCAGTCCACTGGGCCGGAACCACTGAGAAGACGAGGAAGACGCCCACAGTGTCCACGGTCATCACGCCGCCCATCCCGTCCGTACCGCAGACAAGCCAGATCAACGAGGCCGACCAGGCCGACCCCCCGGAGGTTCCGTTCATGCAGCTCAACTCGATCGAGCAGGCCGAGGCGCTCGGTCTCCCCATCCCGTGCCGCGCCTTCGACCCGGAGGTCTTCTTCGCCGAGACGCCCGCCGACGTCGAGTACGCGAAGTCCCTCTGCGGCACCTGCCCGGTGAAGGACGCCTGCCTGACCGGCGCCCTCGAGCGGCGCGAGCCGTGGGGCGTCTGGGGCGGCGAGCTCTTCGTCCAGGGTGTCGTCGTGGCCCGCAAGCGGCCGCGTGGCCGTCCGCGCAAGACCGAGGTCATGGCGTGAACCCCGCCCACGACGCCAGGGCAGTCCGCCGGGGAGAGCAGCCCCCGCTGGAAAGCGCCCTCCGCCGGTCCGTACGGATAGCCGCCGCCAAGGCCGACGCAGCAGCCCGCACCATCCCATTCCCGAGCACGCACCACGAGCAGGACCACCACATGACCCCCGCCGCCATCGATCCGACCGTCCGCGCTGAGCAGACCACCGAACTTCAGATCCAGAACAGGACCCTCGAAATGCAACTCATGCATGAATCCCTGGCCCGTGCCCATATGCAAGACAGGCTCCACGAGGCGGAGGAACAACGCCTCGTCAGCCGGGTCGTCCGGGCGCGCAAGCTCCGGCAGCGGGCCGAGCGGGCCTCCCTCCGGGCCCGCAAGGCGCTCGCCGTCGCGCTGATGTGACGCGCCGGAAGCAGGCGGCTCGCCGCCGATCCGACTGACCCCCGTCGTGCCGCAGGCCGCCCCCCGTACTCGGGGAGCGGCCTGCGGCCGTTGTCGTGGGCCGTTGTCGTGGGCCGGTGCCGTCGGCCGTGGCCGTCCGTCCGGTGTGTCAGGGGCGGGCGGGTTTGGTGCTCTTCCCGGCCGCCGGGGTGGTGCGCTTCGCGGGGGCGGCCACCGGCTCGGCCGGCTCCTCGGGCCGCTCACCGGCGAACTCGGGCAGCCACTCCAGCATCTCGGCCCGGAACGGAGCCTTGGCGCCCAGCTGACACAACACCCCGATGGTGCTCAGCGTCACCCGGTGGATCAGCAGGTACGCGGGCGGCAGGTTCAGTTGCTTGCCCAGGTTGTACGCGGGCGAGCGCGGATCGGCGATCCGGGCCGCCTGGGCCCGCATCCAGGTCCGGGTGAAGTGGAAGCTGTCCACCGCGGCCGGCTCGATGATCGGCAGCAAGTAGTCCAGCACCGCGTCCGGATCCAGCTGGACCGAGGGCTTCACGAAGCCCTCCTCGCGCAGCATCTTCAGCACGCCCGCCGCGTCACCGTCCAGGGCCATCCGCAGCGAGGCCCCGATCGGTGCGGGCAGCCCGCCGGGCAGCCGGTCCACCGTGCCGAAGTCCAGCACGCCCAGCCGCCAGCCCTCGGCCGGGCCGTCGTCCTTCAGCAGCCGGAAGTTACCGGGGTGCGGATCCGCGTGCAGCAGACCGGTCCGGGACGGCCCGGCGAACAGGAACCGGGCCAGCAGCCGTCCGGCGCGGTCGCGCTCCTCCTGGGTGCCGTTCGCGATCACCTCGGCCAGCGGGGTGCCGTCCATCCACTCGGTGACCAGCACCTGGTCGGCCTGCGCCACCACGACCGGCACCACGATGTCAGGGTCGCCCGCGAACTCCTCGGCGTGCCGGCGCTGGGCCTGGGCCTCCAGCTCGTAGTCCAGCTCCTCGGAGACGCGCTCACGTAGCTCGGTGATCAGCGGCTTGATGTCCAGCCCGGGGATCAGCGGGCCGAGCAGCCAGGCCACCCGGCTCAGCTGGGAGAGGTCGGCCAGCAGCGCGTCGCCGGCGCCCGGGTACTGCACCTTCACCGCGACCCGTCTGCCGTCGTGCCAGACCGCCCGGTGCACCTGGCCGATCGAGGCGGCCGCCGCCGGGCGGTCGTCGAACTCCAGGAACAGCTCGCGCCAGCCGTCTCCGAGCCGCTGGGCGAGCGCCGTGTGCACCTTGGCGGCGGGCATCGGAGGAGCGGCGTCCTGCAGCTTGGTGAGCGCGGCCCGATAGGGGCCGGCGACCTCCTCGGGCAGCGCGGCCTCGAAGACGGACAGCACCTGCCCGAACTTCATCGCGCCGCCCTTGAGCTCGCCCAGGACCTTGAACAGCTGGTCGGCGGTGGCCTGCTGGAGCTCGGCCGTCACCACCTCGGCCGACCGGCCGCCGATCCGCTTGCCCAGTCCGAGCGTGGCGCGGCCGGCTATCCCCAACGGCAGGGCGGCGAGCCGTGCCGTGCGGGTCACTGCCTTGCGCGGAAGATCGCTCACCCGGGCCTCCAATCCCCTGGCCCCCCGACGCCGGACGGCCCACCATCACTACGCCATTGTGCCCGGTTCCGGGGCTGGTTCCGGCGGTATTTCTCGGGGGCCGGGGGGCGGTGACTTCCGGGGCGCCTTGTTGACGCTCCGGGGGCCCGCCCCCTCCCCCCCACCCCCCACCCACCCTCCTCCCACCTCACCCGCCGCCTGCCCACCCACCTCCCACGCTTGCCCTGCACCTCGGAACAGCGGCTCCCGCTTCTCCCGGCCCGCGCCCTGCCCCTAGGCAGGGCGCGGGCCATGGGCTCACCTGGCCATGGGCTCACCTGGCCATGGGCTCACCTGGCCATGGGCTCACCTGGCCATGGGCTCACCTGGCCATGGGCTCACCGGGCCGGGCGCTGCGCCCGTGTCAGCTCGGGCCTCGGGTGGGGCGGCTGCTGAGCCCTGCAGCCGCCGGTCCGGGTCCGTGCCTTCGTCCTGGTTCCTCCCTCCTCCTCAACTCGGCGGCATCGGCTGCCACAGGCAGCCGCAGTCCGGGTGGCCTCGTAGCCGCAGACGGCGGGGCATCCCGTCGCCTGCGGAGATCTCGCACCAGCCGTCGACGCTGGGCGGCCGGCCGCCGTCCAGGTACACCTGGACGTGCAGCGCCGCCAGTCCGGCGACGGTCGTCGCCAGGGCGGTGTCGCAGGCCGGTGTGCGGGCCCGGCCGGGGCCGTTGTCCGCCAGCTGGGCGAGGACTCGCGGCCAGTCGGCGTCCTCGTCCTCGCGCCGGAGCACCAGGCAGTGCCCGCAGGCCGATCTTCCCGGGATCACCAGCGGCCCGATGATGCCGAACTCCTCGACCACGCCCACGTACAGATGTGGCACCCCGGCCCGGAGCAGCAGCCGGGCCTCGTACGTCCCGCCCGCGAAGGCGGCGCTGCCGTCCCGCGGGGCGAGGACCACGAAGTCGGGTGGCGGGCCGTCGCTCTTCCGCCGTGGCACCGGGACCAGCGGGCGCCCGGCGGCCCGTTGCACGGCCTCCCGGGCGACGGTCGAGCGCAACCGCCCGATGTCCGAGGGCGGTAGCCCCGCGGGGGAGCAGTCGCCGGGCTGGACCCGCCCGCTGTCGGCCACGGTGACGCTGCCGGCGCCCCCGGCGGCGAGCACCGCCGCGACGGCGGCGCCGACCCGGCCGGCGCCGCGTACCTCGATCCGGGCCTCGGATCGGCGGGCCAGGACGGCCGGCGCGGCGCCGGGGCCGGAGTGGACCAGGGACAGTGAGGCGAGGTCGGGCCCGAGGAGGTCCCGGTGGGGCAGAGGGAAGCGGGACAGCGCCTTGTCGGTCGCCTCCGCGTCGTCGAGCAGCCCGGTTTCCTCCAGTTCGCTCAGCAGGGTGTCGGCGGGTTCGCGGCCGAGGCCGATCCGTTCGCCGGCGGTCAGCAGCTCGGGCCGGTCGCGCGTTCCGTCGAGCAGGTCGAGGAACTCGCAGAGCGTCTTGTCGGCGTTGCCGAGCACCCCGGCGTACCGGGTGACGGTGCCGAACTGCAGGGTCTCGGAGTCCCGCCAGCTGCGGGACAGGGCGGGCTTGAGCGTGAGGCGCACGACGATCTCCCTTCCGATCGTTTCCAGACGGCTGACCGCAGCATGCCCCATCGTGCCGACGGCGTGCGGAAAGTTATCCACAGGGCCGGGGTCATGATCACACCATCTGTTCGCAAGCCCTGTGGATAACTGCCCATCCTTCCGGGCGTCGGTTTCCGGACACCCCCCGTCGGCCTTTCGTTCCCGATCGCTCCATGAAAGATTTCGGCCACGGCACCGGACTTCTGTCAGCGGTACCGGGTAACGTCGTGTGCCATGGCAGCCGAGCGGGACTCCCATCCATCGGCGTCGCGTCGGCGTGCCCGTGCAGCGTCCGGGTCCCAGACGGCGGCGCCGAGCACACGTGGGCGCCCGGACGAGAAGCAGCGCGAGAAGTCGCACGAGCAGCAGCAGTCGAGGCCGCAGCACCCGCCCGCCGGGGCGGTGCCGCCCGAGGCGCACGACCGCAGCCGGGTCGAGGTGCGCCGCAGCGCCCGCCGCAGCCGCACCGTCTCCGCCTACCGCGAGGGCGACCGCACCGTCGTGCTGATCCCGGCCCGGTTGTCGCACGCCGAGGAACAGCGCTGGGTCGCGCAGATGCTGGAGAAGCTCGCCGCCCAGGAGCGCCGACGGATCCTCGGGGACGACGCCCTGATGGCCCGGGCCCGGGAGCTGTCGGCCGCCTACCTGGACGGACGGGCCCAGCCGGTGCAGGTCCGCTGGGTGACCAACCAGAACTCGCGCTGGGGCTCCTGCACCCCGAGTGAGGGGACGATCCGGCTGTCCCACCGGCTGCAGGGCATGCCGGAGTACGTGCTGGACTACGTGCTGCTGCACGAGTTGGCGCACCTGCTGGTGCCGGACCACGGCGCGGCGTTCTGGGCGCTGCTGGAGGCCTACCCCCGGACGGAGCGGGCCCGCGGCTATCTGGAGGGCGTGGTGTCGGCGGCCCGGCTGCCGCACATCCCGGGGGCCCGGCACGGTGCGCCGGGGCCGGACCCGGCGGCGTCCTGCGGCTGAGGCAGACGGACAGGCAAAAGGCGGACAGGCAAAGGCGGACAGGCAAAGGCGGACAGGCGAAAGGGGGCGCGGACCACATCGGTCCGCGCCCCCTTGGCGCGCCGCACCTCAGTCCGTCAGGCGGTCAGCCGTCGCGCGCGGGCGACCAGGTCGCGGACCGAGTGGTCGGTCAGTTCCGGCAGCCTGTCGTAGTCGAACCAGCGCAGGTCCAGCGACTCCTCGCTGATCATCGCCTGCGCCCCGGCCGGGGCGAGCGCGATGTACTGGACGTCCAGGTGGGTGTTCTCCGGCCGGTCCTTGCCGGTGCAGCGGACCAGGTGCCGGTCCAGCTTGGCGGGGACGGCGGTGCCGCCGTCCCGCAGCAGGGTGAGCTCGGGGATGCCGGACTCCTCGACGGCCTCGCGCAGCGCGGCGGAGGCGAGGTCGGCGTCGCCGGGCTCGCAGTGCCCGCCCATCTGCAGCCACATGCCGACCTTGGGGTGCAGGGTGAGCAGCACCCGCCCGGCGGCCGGGTCGACGACCGCCGCGCTCGCGGTGATGTGGGCGGGCAGGCAGGACCGGTAGAGGCCCTCGGGCTGCTCGGCCAGGTGCGCGAGGTAGTCGAGCCGCAGCTGTTCCTGGTCCCGGTCGGCGGGCCGCCAGTCGGTCAGGGTGCGGACGGCGTCCGCGTGCAGGGCGGGCGCGTGCGTGCCGGTGGCCGTCATGCGGTGGGCTCGCCCTTTCCGTCGGTGCCGTCCTCGTCGGTCCCGGGCTGCTCGGGCTTGGTGAGGTCGGGCTTGCCGGCCGCGGCCTCGCCGAGGAGCTTGTCGAGGGCGTCGAAGTCGAAGCCGCCCTCCAGGTCGCCGCTGCCGCGGTGCACGAAGGCGTCCGGGTCGTCCAGGTCGGCGGCGGTGGGCAGCATGTCGGGGTGCTCCCACAGGGCGTCGCGGCCCTCGACGCCGCGGGCGTCGGCGAGCAGCGCCCACAGCCGGGCGGCGTCGCGCAGGCGGCGCGGGCGCAGCTCCAGGCCGACCAGGGTGGCGAAGGTCTGCTCGGCGGGCCCGCCGGCCGCGCGGCGGCGGCGGACGGTCTCGCGCAGGGCGCCGGCCTGCGGCAGGTGGGGTTCGGCGGCGGCGTGCACGACGGCGTCGACCCAGCCCTCGACCAGGGCGAGGGCGGTCTCCAGGCGGGCGAGCGCGGCCTTCTGCTCGGGGGTGTCCTCGGGCTGGAGCAGGCCGCCGGCCAGCGCTTCCTGGAGTGCCTCCGGGTTGCTCGGGTCGAGCTGGCCGACGAGTTCCTCCATGCGGGAGGTGTCGACCTTGATGCCGCGCGCGTAGGCCTCGACGGCGCCCAGCAGGTGGGCCCGCAGCCACGGCACGTGGGCGAAGAGTCGCTGGTGGGCGGCTTCGCGCAGGGCGAGGTAGAGCCGGACCTCCTCGGCGGGCACGTTCAGGCCCTCGCCGAACTCGGCGACGTTCTGCGGCAGCAGGGCGGCCTTGCCGGCCGGGGCGAGCGGCAGGCCGACGTCGGTGGAGCCGACCACCTCGCCGGCCAGGGCGCCGAGCGCCTGGCCGATCTGGGTGCCGAACATGGCGCCGCCCATGGAGCGCATCATGCCCATCAGCGGGCCGGCCATGGCCTGCATCTCCTCGGGCAGGACGCCGCCCATGGCGGTGCCGACGCGCTCGGCGACCGGGTCGACGAGGTCCTTCCAGACCGGGAGGGTGGCCTCGATCCACTCGGCGCGGCTCCAGGCGACGGCGGTGCCGGCGCCGGAGGGGAACTCGGTGACGCCGTCGAGCCAGAGGTCGGCCAGGCGCACGGCCTCCTCGACGGCGGCGCGCTCGACGGCGCCGACCGAGCGGTCCTTGCTCTTGCCCTCGGCGGGTTCGGCGACGACGCTCTGCCGGGCGATGTTGAGGGCGAGGTCCCAGTTGACCGGGCCGCCCTCGAAGGAGAGCATCTGCCCGAGCTGCTGGAAGGCCGCGCCGAGGTCGCCGGGGTTGAGACCACCGAACATCGCGGCGAAGGGGTTGTCGGCACCGGGGCCGCCCGGGGCTCCCGGGGCGCCGGGCATGCCGAACATCGCGCCGAAGGGGTTGCCGGCTCCGAAGCCGAACGACTGGGGGCCGCCGGCGCCCTCCTGGCCCTGGTCCTTCTTCTGCGCGTCGTCGGGCTTGGCCTTGCCGTCCTCGGGCTCCTCGGGAGGAACGCCGAATCCGAAGGGAAGGTCGCTCACGGGGTCCTCGATCCGGTAGGCCGTCATACGGGTGTGGCGGGAAGTGCGGTCCGCCCGGGGCTCCGGTGGAGCGGGGGACTCGTGGGCGGCTCCCGGGCGCAAGGCCCGCGCCGGGTGCACCGCCGGGCCTTCGCCTCGGGCAGGATGGACGTACGTGACACACGTCCGTACGCACATAAGCTAACCGTGGAGGATGGCCGGTGAGTTCCCCGCCCTCGGACGTTCGCTCTGGGCTGACCGCTGGAGAGGACGATCCGGACGCCACGGCGTCGCCGCCTCCAGCCTACGGCGGGCGGCCGCTGACCGTGGCGGTGACCGGTGCCGCGGGTGTGCTGGGCGAGCGGGTCGCCGCCCGGCTGGTGGCCTCGCCGCACGTGCGCAGAGTGCTGGCGGTGGACGACCGGCGCGGTGAGGTCCCCGGCGTGCAGTGGCGGGTGCTGGACGTGCGGGACCCCGCGGTGGCCGAGCGGCTGGCCGGGGTGGACGTCGTGGTGCACCTGGCGATGGACTTCGGCATGGAGTCCGATCCGCGGGCCCGCAGCGCCTACAACGTGCGCGGCGCCCAGACGGTGCTGACCGCGGCGGCGGCCGCCGGGGTGCACCGGGTGGTGCTGTGCACCTCCGCGATGGTCTACGGCGCGCTGGCCGACAACGAGGTGCCGCTGGCCGAGGACTCGGAGCTGCGGGCGACCGAGGAGGCCTCGCTGGTCGGGGACCTGCTGGAGATCGAGCGGCTGGCCCGGCGGGCGCCGCGGGCCCACCCGGGCCTGCAGGTGACGGTGCTGCGCCCCGCGGTGGTGGTGGGCCCCGGGGTGGACACCGTGCTGACCCGGCACTTCGAGGCGCCCCGGCTGCTGGTGGTGGCCGGCTCCCGCCCGTGCTGGCAGTTCTGCCATGTGGACGACCTGGCGGCGGCGCTGGAGTACGCGGCGCTGGGCCTGGTCGAGGGCGAGGTGACGGTCGGCTGCGACGGCTGGCTGGAGCAGGAGGACGTGGAGCGGCTGTCGGGGATCCGGCGGATGGAGCTGCCGGCCGCGCTGGCGCTGGGGACGGCGGCCCGGCTGCACCGGCTGGGTCTGACCCCGGCTCCGGCGGGGGACCTGGCGTACACGATGTATCCGTGGGTGGTGTCCGGCAGCCGGCTGCACGAGGCGGGCTGGCGCCCGGAGTTCACCAATGAGCAGGTGCTGGCCGAGCTGCTGGCGCAGGTGTCCGGCAAGCACGCGGTGGCGGGGCGCCGGCTGGGCGGCAAGGAGGCCGCGACCAGTCTGGGGGCGGCCGGGGCGACGGTGGCGCTGGTCGGTACGGCGGCGCTGGTGCGCCGGGCCCGCAAGCGGCGCCGCTTCTGAGACGGGAGCGGACGGGAGGTTCGGGCGGGCCGGGCGGGCCGGGCGGGCCGGGAGGGCCGGGAGGGCCGGGAGGGCCAGAGGCGTATGGGCGGGCCGGGTGGGCTGGGCGGGGCGACGACCAAGATTCTCACGATGCGAAATTTCGGAATCGTGATGCGGAAGCCCCTTGCCCCGGTCGGCCCCGGATGAGCCATCATGGGGTCATGTCCGAGAACCACGACCCCATCCGCCTGCTCGCCATTCGCGACACCCCGCTCTCGCTGGACGAGGTGTACGAGGCGGTCGGCGACGACGCGGCCGGCGGCACCACCGTCTTCGTCGGGACGGTCCGGGACCACGACGGCGGCAAGTCGGTCTCCGCGCTGGAGTACAGCTGCCACCCCTCCGCCGAGGAGGAGATGCGCCGGATCGCCGAGAAGGTCGTCGCGGACTTCCCGGTCCGGGCGCTCGCCGCGGTGCACCGGGTGGGCCGGCTGGAGATCACCGACAAGGCCGTGATCGTGGCCGTCTCCTGCGCCCACCGCGGTGAGGCCTTCGCGGCGGCCCGTCGGCTGATCGACGACCTCAAGCACGAGGTGCCGATCTGGAAGCACCAGGTCTTCGCCGACGGCGAGGAGGAGTGGGTCGGCGCCGGCGGCTGCTGATCCGATCCGTGCTCCCGCCCCCGGCATCGCGGAACCGGCCGCACACGGAACACGTCTTTCGGGGCAGGCGCGCCGAGGCCTCACCCGAACGGGTCCGGCCGGGGGCACCGGATACTCCCTGGAAGTGAGCCGATCGGCCGTCCCGTAACCCGGATGGCGCCGGCCGCGTTGTCCGCCGGAGTGGTTAATCTGCTCATAGACACGACGAGCTGGGAGTACTGATATGGGTGCGCTCGCCTGGTTGATCATTCCGGTTGTCGCCGTCCTGGTCGCCGCCGCCTGGGCGGGTTGGGCCCAGCGGGCTCCGAAGGCCACCGGGGACCCTGCCTCGCTGGCCGAGCACCGGCGCTTCATGGCCGCGATGGAACGCACCACCGCGGGCAGTGCCGCTCCCGGGGAGCACCCGGGCCGGTAGCCCGGCGGGCGCCCTCTCACGGGCGTCCCGTACTGTCGAGGCATGCCACGCCGCTCCGCGACGATGCTCGCTGCCACCCTGCTGCTCATAGCGCTGCTCTGTGTCTCGGTGCTGATGAAGGTGCCGTACACGGAGATGAGCCCGGGCCCGACGTACAACACGCTGGGCGAGCAGGGGGGCAAGCCGGTGATCACCATCACCGGGCACGACTCGTACAAGACGAGCGGGCACCTGAACATGACCACCGTCCAGGTCACCGGGGCCAAGTACGAGCCCAGCCTGGTCAACGCGGTGGTCGGCTGGCTGCGCGACGACGTGCTGGTGGTTCCGCACGACAACGTCTACCCCAAGGGGCAGTCGGACGCCGACGCCAAGAAGCAGAACGCCGAGGAGTTCGCCTCCTCCGAGGACAGCGCCCGCACCGCGGCGCTCAAGCAGTTGGGCGTCCCGGTCGGCGACGAACTGATCGTCAAGTCGGTGACCGCGGGGGCGCCGGCCGAGGGCCGGCTGCACGCGGGCGACCAGATCGTCGCGGTGGACGGCACGGCCGTCGACTCGGTCGACCAGGTGGTCGCCGCCGTCACCAAGCACAAGCCCGGCGAGTCGGTGGTCTTCACCGTGGTGCCGCGGACCAAGGACGCCTCCGGCAACGCCACCACCACCCCGGGGACGAAGACCGACGTCACCGTCCCGACCGTGCGGGCCAAGGACCTCGACCCGAAGGCCCCGGCCGAGCGGGCCGAGCTCGCGGTGGTGGGCATCGGTACCGGGATCCGGCACACCTACCCGTTCCAGATCGACATCGGCCTGCAGGACGTCGGCGGCCCGAGCGCCGGGCTGATGTTCTCGCTCGGCATCATCGACAAGCTCACCCCCGGCGGCGACCTCACCGGCGGCAAGTTCGTCGCGGGCACCGGCACCATCGACGACGACGGCAAGGTCGGCCCGATCGGCGGGATATCGATGAAGCTGATCGCCGCCCGGGACGCCGGGGCCCAGTACTTCTTCACCCCGTCCTCGAACTGCGCCGAGGCCGACAAGAACGTGCCGTCCGGGCTGACCCTGATCAAGACCGACACCCTGGACGGCGCGCTGAAGTCGCTGGAGCAGATCCGCTCCGGGCAGACCTCGGCGCTGCCGTCCTGCCCCGAGTAGCCGGGGCGCGGGGGTCAGGAGAAGGTCGCCAGCAGCGCGTCGGTCAGGCCGGGCACGAGGTCCGGGCCGGTCAGCACCTCGCGGGCGACGTCCTTGGAGCGCAGCCGCAGGGCGATCTCCTTCTTGCCGTTGCGCAGCACCGCGGCGGTGATCCGCACCTCCTCGCGCTTGGGGTGGTTGGCCACCCACTCGGCGAGCTGGGCGTCGCTGGCGCCCCGGGGGCGGGACTGCTCGGCGCCCGGCGGGAGCATCAGGCGCTCGACGACCAGGGCGCAGCCGGCCACCGCGGCGGGCCAGGCGATGGTGCCGAGGAACTTGTCGAGCTCCATGCCCTCCGGGAGCTCGTCCTGCTCGACCGGGGTGAGGCCGGGCTCGTCGGTGTCGGCGAGGCCGAGCTGCTTGGCGATGTGCGGGTCGGCCTTGCGCAGGGCGGCGCTGTCCACCAGGGCGAACAGCCGGGCCGGGAGGTCCCAGCCGAGGGTGGCGGCGTACTCGTCGATCTCCAGCGCGGCCCGGGTGAGCGGGGTGGCGGCGGGGAGCTTGGAGACGTCGTCGGGGGAGTTGTTCAGATCAGACGCGTCGGACATGACTCAATCCTCACACGCCGGGCGGCGGGCGCTCGCCGGGGCGGCCGCCGGCGGCTCGGCGAGGGGCCGGGCGAGGGGCCCGGCGGGGGCCGGGCGGGAACGCCGTAGTAACCGTCTGCTAACGGTGGGAACTCGGCCGAAGCCTGGTTAAGTTGCTCTGACGACCGACTGATCCCAGACGACACAGCTGAGGTGCCACCGTGGTATTCCAGATGCCGGAACGCTCAGGGCCGGGTTTCCGGCGGAGGGTGGGCCCGCCCTCCCGGCGGGCGAGGGTGGCCCTGCTGACCCTGGGCGTACTCGCGGTGCTGTTCCTGCTGTTCGTCATGTTCGCCGGGTTCTGGACGGACTGGCTGTGGTTCAGGTCGGTGCACTACTCCTCGGTGTTCACCACCCAGCTGTGGACGAAGATCGGGCTGTTCGCGGTGTTCGGCCTGCTGATGGCGGTGATCGTCGGCTTCAACGTCTGGCTGGCGCACCGGCTGCGGCCGCCGCTGTCGGCGATGTCGGTGGAGCAGCAGAGCCTGGACCGCTACCGGGCGGGCCTGGCGCCGTTCAAGCGCTGGGCGCTGATCGGCGTCTCGCTGGTGATCGGCCTGGTGGCGGGCGCGGCGGCGTCGGGCCAGTGGCGGACCTGGCTGATGTGGACGAACGCGACGTCCTTCGGTGAGAAGGACGCCCAGTTCGGCATGGACGTCTCCTTCTACGCCTTCGACCTGCCGTTCTACGAGTTCGTGCTGGGCTTCGCGTTCAGCGCGGTGATCGTCTCGCTGCTGACCTCGGCGCTGGTGCACTACCTGTACGGCGGGCTGCGGCTGCAGGGCCCGGGCCGGCGGGCGAGCGCGGGCGCGCAGGGGCACCTGGCGGTGCTGCTGGGCGTGTTCGTGCTGCTGAAGGCGGTGGCGTACTGGCTGGACCGGTACGCGCTGGCGGTGAAGACCGGCTCCTACAAGGGGGTCTCGGGCTGGACGGGCCTGCGCTACGTGGACGCCAACGCGTTCCTGCCGGCCAAGACGATCCTGTTCTTCGTCGCGATCATCTGCGCGGTGCTGTTCTTCCTGACCCCGATCCGCCGCACCTGGGCGCCGGCCCTGATCGGGCTGGGGCTGATGGTGCTGTCGGCGGTGCTGATCGGCGGGCTGTACCCGGCGATCGTGCAGCAGTTCCAGGTCAAGCCGAACGAGCAGGCCAAGGAGACGCCGTACATCCAGAAGAACATCGACGCGACGCGGCAGGCGTACGGGATCGCGGGCTCGGAGACCACCCCGTACAGCCCGCAGGGCTCGACCACGGGTGACGCGCTGAAGCCGGACGCGCAGACCATCGCGGACGTGCGGCTGCTGGACCCGAACATCGTGTCGCAGACGTTCCAGTCGCTGGAGCAGCAGCGCAACTACTACGCCTTCCCGAGCACGCTGTCGGTGGACCGCTACGGCACCGGCGCGGACAAGCAGGACACCGTGATCGGCCTGCGCGAGCTGGACCTCAACGGGGTGCAGCGCAACTGGATCAACGACCACTTCAAGTACACCCACGGCTACGGCGCGGCCGTCGCCAAGGGCAACCAGGTCGACGACAAGGGCGGGCCGGTGTTCACCGAGTCCGGCCTGCCGGCCACCGGCTCGCTGGGCGACTACGAGCAGCGGATCTACTACGGCGAGAAGACGACGACGTACTCGATCGTCGGCGGCGCCAACAAGGAGATCGACTACACCGACATCAAGACCGGCCAGAACGTGGAGTACACGTACGGCGGTGACAGCGGTGTCTCGCTGGACAACCCGATCACCCGGGCCGCGTACGCGGTGCGCTTCGCCGAGCCGCAGATCCTGTACGCGGGGGCGATCACCGACGGCGCCAAGGTGATCTACAACCGGACGCCGAAGGAGCGGGTGGAGAAGGTCGCGCCGTGGCTGTCGATCGACGCCGACCCGTACCCGGTGGTGCAGGGCGGCCGGGTGGTGTGGGTCGTGGACGGCTACACCACCTCGGACGGCTTCCCGTTCTCGTCGAAGACGACGCTGGGCACCGCGACCAAGGACTCGCTGACCAACCAGCGCGGTGAGCTGCTGAGCGTCGCCAACCAGGTCAACTACATCCGCAACTCGGTCAAGGCCACGGTGGACGCCTACACCGGCGAGGTGAAGCTCTACCAGTGGGACGACAAGGACCCGGTGCTGAAGACCTGGATGAAGGCCTTCCCGGGCACCGTCGAGCCGAAGGCGGACATCCCGGCGACGCTGCTGCCGCACCTGCGCTACCCGCAGGACATGTTCAAGGTGCAGCGCGACCTGCTCGGCCAGTACCACGTGACGGACGCCAACTCCTTCTTCAACGGCAGTGACATCTGGCAGGTCCCGGTGGACCCGACCAGTGACACCAAGCAGGTCCAGCCGCCGTACTACGTGACGGTGCGGATGCCGGACGCCCCCGCCGCGAGCTTCTCGCTGACCAGCAGCTTCGTGCCCAACCAGCGGCCGAACCTGGCGGCCTTCATGGCCGTCAACGCGGATCCGGGCGACGACTACGGGAAGATCCGGATCCTGAAGATGACCGGCGAGAGCGGCGCCCCCGGCCCCGGCCTGGTGCAGTCGAAGTTCAACTCCCGCCAGGAGGTGGCCAACCAGATCTTCGCGCTGAAGAGCGGTGGTGACACCGAGCTGGAGTACGGCAACCTGCTGACCCTGCCGGTCGGCGGCGGACTGCTGAACGTGGAGCCGGTGTACGTGCGCGGGCGCGGCGCCAAGTACCCGACGCTGCAGAAGGTCCTGGCGGTGTACGGGGACGACAACGTGGCCTTCGAGAACACCCTGGAGGACGCGCTGAAGAAGCTGTTCGCCGGGCAGGCCCCGCCGGCCACGCCGGTCGCGCCGTCCAACCCGGGCGGCGGGGCCGTCCCGGGCACGACGCCGGGCTCGGGCACGACGCCGACCTCCCCGGGGACGCCGACGCCCACGCCCACCGGGCCGGGCACCCCGGCGCCGGGCGGGACGCTCTCGCCGGAGCTGCAGAAGGCGCTCGCGGACGCGGAGAAGGCGTACAACGACAGCCAGACCGCGTTCAAGAACGGCGACTGGGTGGCCTACGGCAACGCCCAGAAGGCGCTCGGGGACGCCCTGAAGGCGGCCGACGCGGCCCGCGGCGGCAGCCCGGCGCCGGCCCCGACGGCGGCGCCGACCGGCACGGGGGCGGCCAGTCCGCACCCGTAGTCCCCGCTGAGCTGCGATAACCGTTTTGGGTTCCACCCCGCGTCCGTGCTACGGTTCAACCACAACGACGCGGGGTGGAGCAGCTCGGTAGCTCGCTGGGCTCATAACCCAGAGGTCGCAGGTTCAAATCCTGTCCCCGCTACTCAGTGCCAGGGGCCCGGAGGATTCTTCCTCCGGGCCCCTGGTATTTGCGCCGTTGGAACCGTGCTATTGTTTGATCACCGACGCGGGGTGGAGCAGCTCGGTAGCTCGCTGGGCTCATAACCCAGAGGTCGCAGGTTCAAATCCTGTCCCCGCTACTCAGTATCAGAGGCCCGGAGGATCATTCCTCCGGGCCTCTGTCGTTCCCGGATGTTTCCGTCCGGAAGCGGCGGGAACCGCTCCGGTACTATCGACCGTCGCCAACGGGGACGGCACCGGGGTTTGTGGGGTGGAAGTGTCGGGAAATCGACAAAGCGCCGAAGCAATTCCGTCGGCTTCGGGTCCGCCCCACCCGAATTCGGCCGGGGCAGGTGTACGCGGGTAGCGGGTGATGCGACGATGGGACACACGGGGGACGGTGCACGGCCGCTGATGGGCCGTCGGGTCCGGCGCCTCTCCTGGGAGTCCCCCCGGCCGTCGGCCGGGGCACGATGCCGCGACACTCTGGGGGAGCGGGAGTCGGCATGAGGCTGATCGGCAAGTCAGGCGCCAAGTCCGGTGCGGCCGTCGAGGCCGACACCGACGCCTGGGCGGAGAGCGCCGAGAGCCCCGACGACCGCCCCGGGGCCCTGCCCGCCCAGCGCACCAGCGGGCTGTCGGAGCGCCCCGCGGTCGGCGGCTCCGGGCCCGACAGCCTGGTCCACGTGTCCACCCGCCAGTTCTCCGCCGCCGTCGGCCCGTACGGGGCGGGCGGCGACGAATCGCCCGCGGGCGCCGCACTGGACCCGGCCGGGCTGGACCCCACCAGCTTCGAGACCGCGCTGGCCGCCCGGGAGTCCGCCGCCCTGGAGGCCCGGCACCGGCAGGCCGCCGACGACGGCGACGCGGACGCCGCCGGCCGGCTCGGCACCCTGCTGCTGCGCCGCGGCGACCTGGAGGACGCCGAGCCCTACCTGCGCGCCGCCGCGGCCGCCGGGGTGCGGGCCGCCGCCAACAACCTGGGCGTGCTGCTGCACCAGCAGGGCCACCGCGCCGAGGCCGGCCAGTGGTGGCGCCAGGCGGCGGTGGCGGGCAGCGCCCCCGCCGCGCACGCGCTCGGGCTCCAGCTGCGCGACCAGGGCGAGGAGGAGGCCGCCGAGTACTGGCTGCACTTCGCCGCCGACCACGGCCACCCGCTCGGCGCCTACGCGCTCGGCGACCTGATGGAGCACCGGCGCGACGTACGGGCCGAGCGCTGGTTCAAGGTGTCCGCCGACGCCGGGCACCGGGAGGCCGCCTACCGGCTGGCCCGGATGCGCGAGGCCGCCGGGGACAAGGAGACCGCCGAGGCCTGGTACCGCACGGCCGCCGCCCGCAGCCACGCCCGCGCCGCGCTGCGCCTGGGCGTGCTGCTGGAGGAGCGCGCCGGTGACGACCGGTCGCTGCTGGAGGAGGCGGCCCGCTGGTACCGGCAGTCCGCGCAGAACGGGGAGCCGCGGGCCGCCTGCGCGCTGGGCTTCCTGCTGCGCGACTCCGGGGACATCGCCGCCGCCGCCGAGTGGTGGCAGGAGGCCGCCGAGGCCGGCGACGGCAACGCCGCCAACGCGCTCGGCGCCCTGCACGCCGGCCGCGGCGAGGCCAAGGCGGCCGAGCACTGGTACCGCACCGCCCTCGACGCCGGCGACCAGAACGGCGCCTTCAACCTCGGCCTGCTCTGCGCCGGCACCGGCCGTGAGCAGCAGGCCGAGCAGTGGTACCGCCGGGCCGCGTACGCCGGGCACCGGGAGGCCTGCAACGCGCTGGCCGTGATGCTGCTCCAGCGCGGCGAGGAGTCCGGCGCCGAGCCGTGGTTCTCCAAGGCCGCCGAGGCCGGCAGCGTGGACGGCGCCTTCAACCTGGGCGTGCTGCACGCCGGGCGGGGCGAGGCGCGGCAGGCCCAGGAGTGGTACGCGCGGGCCGCCGCCGAGGGTCACGGCGAGGCGGCGCTGCAGCTGGCGGTCGCCCAGGAGCAGCGCGGCAACCTGTCCGGCGCGCTGGAGCGCTACCGGCAGGCGGCGGCCGGCGGCTCGGCGGAGGGCGCGTTCCGGCTGGCCTCGGTGCTGGACCGGCGCGGGGACGCGGATGCCGAGGCCGAGCACTGGTACGCGCTGGCGGCCGACGCCGGGCACCGCCGGGCGCAGGTGCGGATGGGCGTGCGGGCGGCCGAGCGCGGGGCGCTGGAGATCGCCGAGAGCTGGTACCGGCGGGCCGCCGAGGCGGGCAGCCGCAGCGCGGCGTTCAACCTGGGGCTGCTGCTGGCCCGGCAGGACAGCGAGGCGGAGGCGATGCTCTGGTACACCCGGGCCGCCGACGCCGGGCACGGGCGGGCGGCGCTGCGCCTGGCGCTGCTGGCGCTGCGCCGGGGCGAGCCGGTGCAGGCCGAGAACTGGTGCCGTCGGGCGATCGACTACGGGCCGGCCGAGGTCGCGGAGCGGGCCGGGCGGCTGCTGGGCGCGCTGCACGCCGAGCTGAGCGCGTAGCGGGCCGTCGGCCTTCGCCTCAGCGGCGGCAGTCGGGGCACAGGCCGCGGTAGGTGACCTCGGCGGTGGTGACGGCGAAGCCGAAGCGTTCGGCGGCGGGCAGTGCCGTGAGCGGGTCGCCCTGGGGGTGGACGTCGCGGATCGCGCCGCAGCCGGAGCAGACCAGGTGCTGGTGGGCGCGGTGGGCGTTGGGGTCGTAGCGCTTGGCGCGGCCGTCGGTGGCGACCTCCAGCACCTCGCCGAGGGTGACGAGTTCGCCGAGCGTGTTGTAGACGGTGGCGCGGCTGATCTCGGGCAGGCGGGCGGCGGCGCGGGCGTGCACTTCGTCCGCGGTGAGGTGGACGTGCTCGCCGTCGAGGACCTCGGCCACCACCCGGCGCTGTGAGGTCAGCCGCCAGCCGCGTCCGCGCAGTCTCTCCAGCAGGTCACTCATGGGACCAGAATAAGTCAGGCTCCGAGATTGGTGCCAGTGTTGACTTAGACGAAGTCCAAGTTAGGATCGTGTCATCACGACCGGATCCCTCGGAGGCGACCCGTTATGACCACGCAGGACGAGCTGCGCCCGACCCTCACCACGGAGGCGGGAGCCCCCGTCGCCGACAACCAGAACACCGCGACCGCTGGTGTCGGCGGCCCGGCCCTGATCCAGGACCAGCTGCTGTTCGAGAAGCTCGCGCACTTCAACCGCGAGCGGATCCCGGAGCGCGTGGTGCACGCCCGCGGTGCCGGCGCGTACGGCACCTTCACGGTGACCGCCGACGTGACGCCCTACACCCGGGCGGCCTTCCTGTCCGAGATCGGCAAGCAGACCGAGGTCTTCCTGCGGTTCTCCACCGTGGCCGGCAACCTCGGCGCGGCCGACGCGGTGCGCGACCCGCGCGGCTTCGCGCTGAAGTTCTACACCGAGGAGGGCAACTACGACCTCGTCGGAAACAACACCCCGGTGTTCTTCATCAAGGACGCCATCAAGTTCCCCGACTTCATCCACACCCAGAAGCGGGACCCGTACACCGGCTCGCAGGAGGCCGACAACGTCTGGGACTTCTGGGGCCTGTCGCCCGAGGCCACCCACCAGGTGACCTGGCTGTTCGGCGACCGCGGCATCCCGGCCAGCTACCGGCACCTGAACGGCTACGGCTCGCACACCTTCCAGTGGCAGAACGAGGCCGGCGAGCACTTCTGGGTCAAGTACCACTTCAAGACCGACCAGGGCATCCGCAACCTCACCCAAGCCGAGGCCAACAAGCTCGCCGGCGAGGACCCGGACAGCCACCAGCGGGACCTGCGCGAGTCGATCGAGCGCGGCGAATACCCCAGCTGGACGGTGCAGGTCCAGATCATGCCGGCGGCCGACGCGGCCGCGTACCGCTTCAACCCCTTCGACCTGACCAAGGTCTGGCCGCACGCCGACTACCCGCCGGTCGAGATCGGCCGGCTGGAGCTCAACCGCAACCCCGACAACGTCTTCGCCGAGGTCGAGCAGTCGGTGTTCTCCCCGGCGCACTTCGTGCCCGGCATCGGGCCGTCCCCGGACAAGATGCTCCAGGGCCGCCTGTTCGCCTACGCGGACGCCCACCGCTACCGGGTCGGCATCAACGCCGACCACCTGCCGGTCAACCGCCCGCACGCCACCGAGGCCCGCACCAACGGCCGGGACGGCCACCTGTACGACGGCCGGCACGGGCGGCAGAAGAACTACGAGCCGAACAGCTTCGGCGGCCCGGTGCAGACCGGCCGTCCGCTGTGGGCGGCGACCGCGGTCGACGGCTCCACCGGCACCCACGCGGCGCCCTCGCACGCCGAGGACGACGACTTCGTGCAGGCGGGCGACCTCTACCGGCTGTTCTCCGAGGAGGAGAAGCAGCGGCTGATCGCCAACCTGGCGGGCTTCATCGCCAAGGTCTCGGCCGACCGGGAGGACATCGTGGAGCGGGCGATCGACAACTTCCGCAAGGCCGACGCCGACTACGGGCAGCGGCTGGAGGCGGCGGTCCGGGAGCTGCGCAAGCAGTAGCCGGACCGGAACGGGCGGCGGGCCCGGATGACCAGCTCCCACTGGTCATCCGGGCCCGCGGCAGTTACTCGCCCGCCCGCTCGCCTGCGGGTCAGACGGAGAGCCGGCGCAGGGTCTCGTCGTGCAGCAGGCCGTTGGTGGCCACCGCGTCGGCGCCGCCGGGGCCGGGGATGCCGTCCAGGCCGGTGAACAGGCCGCCGGCCTCCTCGACCACGATGCAGGGCGCGGCCATGTCCCACAGCGACAGCTCGGGCTCGGCGGCGATGTCCACGGCGCCCTCGGCGACCATCATGTAGGACCAGAAGTCGCCGTAGGCGCGGGTGCGCCAGCAGGCGCGGGTGAGGTCCAGGAACGGGTCCAGGCGGCCGCGGTCCTCCCAGCCGGTGAGGGAGGAGTACGAGAAGGAGGCGTCCTCGATCCGGGAGACGCCGGAGACGTGGATCCGGGAGGCCTTGGCCAGGCTGCGGCCGGCGTAGGCGCCCAGGCCCTTGGCGGCCCACCAGCGGCGCTGCAGCGCCGGGGCGGAGACGATGCCGACCACCGGACGCTCGACGCCGTCCGGGCCGTCCTCCAGCAGGGCGATCAGGGTGGCCCAGACCGGGACGCCGCGGATGTAGTTCTTGGTGCCGTCGATCGGGTCGATCACCCAGCGGCGCGGGCCCGAGCCCTGGAGGCCGAACTCCTCGCCGAGGACGGCGTCGCGCGGGCGGGCGCGCTGGAGCACGCTGCGCACCAGTTCCTCGGCGGCCTTGTCGGCGTCGCTGACCGGGGTGAGGTCCGGCTTGGTCTCGATCTTCAGGTCGAGGGCGCGGAAGCGCTCCAGGGTGATCGAGTCGGCCGAGTCGGCGAGGACGTGGGCGAGTCGGAGATCGTCGTGGTAGTCGGCCATGCCGGAAACCCTAGCTCAGTGGGTCGGGCCGGTCCGGGTGTCTCGGTGGGTGGTCGGCGGGTCGGGTCGGGCGGTCAGTGGGCCGAGCCGCTGAGCTGGAGGCCGATCACCCCGGCGATCACCAGCGAGATGGAGACCAGCTTGAGCACCGAGGTGGTCTCGTCCAGGAAGACCATGCCGTAGATGGCGGTGCCGGCCGCGCCGATGCCGGTCCACACCGCGTAGGCGGGGCCGACCGGCAGGCTCTTCAGCGAGAGGGTGAGCAGCCCGAAGCTGCTGAGGGCGAACACGCAGAAGCTGATGGTGGGCCAGAGCTTGGTGAAACCCTCGCTGAGCTTGAGGTTGATCGCGAAGCCGGTCTCCAGCAGGCCGGCCAGGATCACCAGGGCCCATGCCATCGGGTGCCCTCCCTGTCGATCGACGGACGGGCCGTGCCCGGCCCGACTTTCCTATGATCGCCAGGGCGGGCCGGTCCGACACCTCGAACGGGTCACGGACCCGACGGACGGCAAGGCCGTCAGTCGCCCTCGCGGGCCTCCTTGCTGGCCAGCAGACGGCGCAGCGAGTAGAGCCGGGCGCCCTCGGCGTGGCCGTCGGCGACCCAGGCGTCCAGGGCGCAGTCCGGTTCGTCGTGGCTGCAGGCGCGCGGGCAGTCGACGGTGCCGGGCTCCAGGTCGGGGAAGGCGTGGATGACCCGGGACGGGTCGATGTGGGAGAGGCCGAAGGAGCGGAAGCCGGGCGTGTCGATCACCCAGCCCGGGTCGAGCGCCTTGCGGGAGCCGGGCTTGGCGCCGGGCGGCGGGGGCAGCCGCAGGGCCAGGGCGGAGACGGTGGTGTGCCGGCCGCGGCCGGTGACCGCGTTGACGTGGCCGGTCTGCCGCTGGCGGTCCGGGACCAGGGCGTTGACCAGGGTGGTCTTGCCGACGCCGGAGTGGCCGATGAACACCGTGGAGAGCCCGCGCAGGTGCTCGCGGACGGCCTCGGCGCCGGTGGTCTCCAGTTCGTCCCGGCGGGTGACGACGTAGTCGATGCCCAGCGGGGCGTACGACTCCAGCAGCTCGTCGGCCGGGGTGAGGTCGGACTTGGTGAGCACCAGCAGGGGCTCCATGCCCGCGTCGTAGGCGGCGACCAGGCAGCGGTCGATCAGCCGGGGGCGGGGCTCCGGGTCGGCCAGCGCGGTGACGATGGCCAGCTGGTCGGCGTTGGCGACGACGATCCGCTCGTACGGGTCGTCGTCGTCCGCGGTGCGCCGGAGCACGGAGCCGCGCTCCTCGACCCGGACGATCCGGGCCAGGGTGTCGGCGTCCCCGGAGAGGTCGCCGACCAGGTTGACCACGTCGCCGACGACGACGCCCTTGCGGCCCAGTTCGCGGGCCTTCATGGCGACGACCTCGCGCTCCTGCTTGGTCCCCGGATCGACCAGGCAGGTGACCCGGCCGCGGTCGACGGTCAGCACCATCGCCTCGGCGGCGTCCTCGTGCTTGGGCCTGATCCGGGTCCGCGGCCGGGAGCCCCGGCGGGCGGGGCGGTTGCGGATGTCGTCCTCGTCGGCGTCCTTGCCGTAGCGGCGCATGATTCCAGTCTCCGCTCAGGCGTCCGTCGCCGCCGTGCCCTCGCCGAGCAGCTCCGCCCACATTCCGGGGAAGTCGGGCAGGGTCTTGGCGGTGGTGCCGACGTTCTCCACGTCGACGCCGGGCACGGCCAGGCCGAGCACCGCGGCGGCGGTGGCCAGGCGGTGGTCCTCGTAGGTGTGGAAGATGCCGCCGTGCAGCGGGCGCGGGCGGATCCGCAGGCCGTCCTCGGTCTCGCTGACGTCGCCGCCGAGGTCGTTGATCTCCTTGGCGAGGGCGGCCAGCCGGTCGGTCTCGTGCAGGCGCAGGTGGGCGATGCCGTACAGGTGGGACTCGGAGTCGGCGAGGGCGGCGACGGCGGCGATCACCGGGGTGAGCTCGCCGACGTCGTGCAGGTCGGCCTCGATGCCGTGGATCCGGCCGGTGCCGGTGAACTGCAGGCCCTCGTCGGTGAACTCGCAGGCGCCACCCATCCGGGTGTAGAGGTCGCGCAGCTGGTCGCCGGGCTGGGTGGTGTGCTTGGGCCAGTCGCGGACGGTGACCCGGCCGCCGGTGACCAGGGCGGCGGCGAAGAACGGGGCGGCGTTGGAGAGGTCGGGCTCGACCACCAGGTCGCGGCCGAGCAGGGCGCCGGGGGTGACCCGCCAGACGTCCTTCTCGCCGCCGTCCTCGGGGGCGTCGACCTGGGCGCCGGCCAGGCGCAGCATCTCGACGGTCATCCGGATGTGCGGCAGCGACGGCACCGGGCCGCCGACGTGCCGGACCTCGACGCCGTGGTTGTAGCGGGCGCCGGAGAGCAGCAGGGCGGAGACGAACTGGGACGAGGAGGAGGCGTCCAGCTCGACCGGGCCGCCGTCGAGGCCGCCGGTGCCGTGGACGGTGAGCGGGAAGCTGCCGCGGCCGCCGTCCTCGATCCGGGCGCCGAGCGCGCGCAGGGCGTTGATCACGCCGTGCTGGGGGCGCTCGTGGCTGCGGGGGTCGCCGTCGAAGTGCACCGGGCCGTCGGCGAGGGCGGCGAGCGGGGGCAGGAAGCGCATGACCGTGCCGGCGTTGCCGACGTCCACACTGGCGGGGCCGCGCAGCGCGGGGGCGGGGATGACCCGCCACGCCTCGCCGCCGCCGGTGCCGCCGGAGTCGTTGTTGACCTTCTCCTCGATGGTGACCCCGAGGGCGCGCAGGCCGTCGGCCATCAGCTGGGAGTCGCGGCTGCGCAGCGGGCGGCGCACCCAGCCCGGTCCGTCGGCGAGTGCCGCCAGCACCAGGGCCCGGTTGGTGACCGACTTGGAGCCGGGGATGGTGACGGTGGCGTCGACGGGGGCGGTGGCGACGGGGGCGGGCCACAGGGTCTCGGTCATGTGGGCCAGTCTAGGGGCCGTACCGGAACGGCCCGGGTGACGGCCGCATGGTGGGAAGCCACGGCGAACCGGACGGACAGGGCAGACCGGACGGACAGGGCAGACCGGGCGGACCGGGCGGACACGGCGGGGACGCGGCAGCGGGCCGGGGACGCTACAGCGGCCGCAGCAGCCAGTTGGCGCCCAGGGCCAGGCAGGCGAGGGCGATCAGCAGGAACACGGTGACCCAGGCGAGGGCGGGGACGTGGGTGAGTCGGGCGAGTTGGTCGGCGTCGGAGTCGCGGGCCCAGCCGATCCGGCGCTGGTGCTGGAGCTCCAGGACCGGGCGCACCGCCCCGAACAGCAGGAACCAGCAGCCGAGGTAGGCGAAGCCGGCCTGGACCTGACTGCTGCCGAACCAGGAGACCAGGAAGAAGGCGCCGCCGGCGACCAGGACGGTGAACAGCCCGAAGGCGTTGCGGATGCGGATCAGCAGGGCGAGCAGCAGGGCGATGGCCAGCCACAGCAGCAGGGTGATCCGGTCGGCGGCGAGCAGGGCGGCGCAGCCGAGGCCGAGCAGGGCGGGGGCGGTGTAGCCGGCGGCGGCGGTGAGGACCATGCCGGGGCCGGTGGGGCGGCCGTAGGAGAGGGTGAGGCCGGAGGTGTCGGAGTGCAGCCGGATGCCGGCGAGCTTGCGGCCGGTGACGAGCGCGGCGAGGCCGTGGCCGCCCTCGTGGGCGATGGTGACGGCGTTGCGGGCGACGTGCCAGAGCGGGCGGGCGAGGACGGTGAGCAGGGCGGCGCAGCCGGTCGCGAGGACCAGCCAGCCGGGCGGGGCGGCCTGGGTGCCGGTGACCCGGTCCCACAGTTCGCCGAGGTTCTGGTTGTTCGGGTTCATCGGCGGTCGTCGCCTCCGTTCGCTGCGTTGGGCCGTTCGGGGCAGCCTCCCATGCGGGGACGGCGGGACGGCAGCGGGCGGTTCTCCCGGTGGGATGAGGAAGTGGTGAGTGCGGGCGGCATGGCAAGCTGGCCCGCATGTGCGGTCGGTTCGCAGCCAGCAGCAAGCCCGAGGACCTCGTCGACCTGTTCGACGTGGAGTTCTGGGACCCGCAGGAGTCCCTGGACCCGAACTGGAACGTGGCGCCGACCACCAGCGCCTTCGTGGTGCTGGAGCGGCAGGCCAAGGGGGCGGCGCGGCCGGTGCGGCAGCTGCGGGCGCTGCGCTGGGGGCTGGTGCCGCAGTGGTCGAACTCCGCCGAGACGGCGGTGAAGATGATCAACGCGCGCTCGGACACGGTGCACGAGAAGCCCGCCTACCGGCAGGCCTTCGCCGCCCGCCGGTGCATCCTGCCGGTGGACGGCTACTACGAGTGGCAGACGGTGCCGGGCGAGCGGGGCAAGGCGCGCAAGAAGCCGTTCTTCGTCTCCCGGGCGGACGGCAGCCCGCTGGCGCTGGCGGGGCTGTACGAGTTCTGGCGCAACCGGGCGGTGCCGCCGGGGCACCCGGAGGCCTGGCTGGTGACCTTCACGATCGTCACCACGGACGCCGAGGAGCTGCTGGCGCCGATCCACGAGCGGATGCCGCTGTTCCTCGACCCGGGGGACTGGGGCGACTGGCTGGACCCGGGGCTGAGCGACCCGGAGGAGGCGCGCCGGCTGCTGATACCCCCGCCGCCGGGGGCGCTGCTGGCCACGCCGGTGTCGCCGGCGGTCGGCAGCATCCGCAACAACGGCCCGGAGCTCAAGGAGCCGTGGGCCGAGGTCGAGTACGAGACCACACTGTTCTGAACCGTCCTTGGGAGCCGCTGAGATGACCACCTCCGAACTCGTCGCCACCGAGGCCGGGGACGCCCGGATCACCTACCACCGGGCCGCCGCGCCGAAGGCGGTGCTGGCGCTGGGGCACGGTGCGGGCGGCGGGTCCGGGGCGCGGGACCTGGTGGCGCTGGCCGGGCGGCTGCCGGAGCGCGGGATCACCGTGGCGCTGGTCGAGCAGCCCTGGCGGGTGGCGGGGAAGAAGCTGGGCCCGGCGCCGAAGACCCTGGACACCGGCTGGCGGCCGGTCGCGGAGCACCTGGTGGGGCAGGGGCTGCCGCTGGTGGTGGGCGGGCGCAGCGCGGGGGCGCGGGTGGCCTGCCGGACGGGGGCGGCGAGCGGGGCGGTGGGGGTGGTGGCGCTGGCGTTCCCGCTGCACCCGCCGGGCAGGCCGGAGAAGAGCCGGGCGGAGGAACTGCTGGGATCGGGGCTGCCGACGCTGGTGGTGCAGGGCGCGGCGGACCCGTTCGGCGGGCCGGAGGAGTTCCCGGAGCTGCCGCCGGGGCACGAGCTGGTGGCGCTGCCGTACGGGAACCACGGTTTCGAGGTGCCCAAGCGGGCGTCGGTGGGGCAGGACGAGGTGCTGGAGCTGATCTGTTCGTCGGTGGGGGACTGGGTGCTGGGGCTGGTCTGAGCGGCCGGCCGGTGTCGGGTGGCCGGTGCCGGGCGCGGGGCCGTGAGCAGGGAGTTTCCGCTCGATCACTCGTGCGAGTGAAGGGGGCGTCGGGGCGGGAATGCGGGCGGGGCCGGTGTGGTTGTCGTCTCCGTCAGCAGGAGTCACCGGTGAGAGGCAGGGCAGATGGGTTCGATCGCGTGCCCCGAACGGCCTGAGGAGCGCGAGGCCGCCACGGCCTTCACCCCCTCCTGGCCGGAGTGGATCGACGCGGGCGAGAAGCCCGTCAGCCCGATATCCTCCATTTCTGGGCGGCCCGCAGTGGGCCGAGCCCGTCATGCCGAGGAGGTGGGTCCGGTCGTCGGGACCGAGCACGAGGCCGAGCCGGGCCGTGGCCCGGACGAGGCCCTGCCTGCGGGCGAGGCGCTCACCGGTGAGGAGCTGGCCGAGGCGATCGGTGAGGACACCTTCAGGGTGTCGGCGGAGGAGTCCGAGGGGGCCCGGCGGGAGCGCTTCGAGCGCGACGCCCTGGGCTACCTCGATCCGATGTACTCCGCGGCGCTGCGCATGACGCGCAACCCCGCGGATGCGGAGGACCTGCTCCAGGAGGCGTTCGCCAAGGCGTACGCGTCCTTCCACCAGTTCCGTGAGGGCACCAACCTCAAGGCCTGGCTGTACCGCATCCTCACCAACACGTTCATCAACTCGTACCGCAAGAAGCAGCGGGAGCCCCAGCGCACCGCGGCGGAGGAGATCGAGGACTGGCAGCTGGCCAGGGCCGAGTCGCACATGTCGACCGGTCTGCGCTCGGCCGAGACCCAGGCGCTCGACCACCTCCCCGACAGCGATGTGAAGGACGCGCTCCAGGCGATCCCGGAGGAATTCCGGATCGCCGTCTATCTCGCGGACGTAGAAGGCTTTGCGTACAAGGAGATCGCGGACATCATGGGTACTCCCATCGGTACGGTGATGTCCCGGCTGCACCGCGGCCGTCGTCAGCTGCGCGGCATGCTGGAGGACTACGCCCGTGAGCGCGGGCTCGTCCCGGCCGGCAGCGGGGCAGGGCAGGAAGCGAAGGGCTCGGGCTCATGAGCTGCGGCGATCCGCACGAAACCGAGTGTGGCGAGGTCCTCGACCACCTCTATGAATTCCTCGACAACGAGATGGCCGAGGGCGACTGCGCCAAGCTGCGCGTGCACTTCGAGGAGTGCTCGCCCTGCTTGAAGCAGTACGGACTGGAGCAGGCGATCAAGGCGCTGATCAAGCGTTCCTGCGGCTGCGACGACACCCCGACGGACCTGCGCAGCAAGGTGCTGGCCAGGATCGACTCGATCCGGGCCGGGCAGCGCTCGGGCGAGCAGGTGGTCGTCGCGGTGGAGGCGTCGGTCGAGGTGCACGCCGAGTCCGCCCGTCCGGCGCCCAGACCGGCCCAGACGCCGGCCCCGGAGCGCGCGGCCGATGAGCCGGGCGTGCGCCCCGGTGCGACGGTCGACGCCGGAGCCCCCGCGGAGTAGCCGCAGAGCGGCCCGTGCCGTCCGCCGGCGAGGGCGGGCGAAACGGTTCGAGCAGGGAGTTCGACCAGGGAGTTCGACGGCCCCGGGAGCATGTGCTCCCGGGGCCGCTCCCGTTCTGCTCGCATGCGCCGTCACTCGTACGGGTGAGTTGGCGGTGCGCCAACTGCGCCATCGCGCGATCATGCGTCCCCGCGCCCGGACGGCGGCCTATCCTCCTGACGGACGCTCACCGCCGGTCACCCCGGCGTGCTGAGGCAACACGGGGCCCGGACGCGGGGAGGTCGAGATCGCTACCGACAGTGGAGGCGCGACCCTGCCGCAGGGGGCGGCACGCTACCTGGCGGCCGTCCCGGTGGCCGCCCTGTGCTGCCTGCTGCCGCTGCTGCCCGAGGCCGTCACCCCCGGGGTGCCGCGCTGGCTCGGCCACCCGACGGACTGGCCCAAGGTCGGACTGCTCGGCTTCCTGCACGGCTGCTGGGAGTCGCTCGCCCAGGGCCTGCCGACCCCCTGCTCCCTCCTGCTGCGCCGGCTGCTGCGCCGCCCCGCGCCCACCGGACGGGCACCCTCCCGGCCCGGGGTGAACGCCTTCTTCCCGGTGCTGTTCGCCGGGGTGCTGATGCTCCCGCCGGCCGCCGCCGCCCTGGTCGCCGCCCCGGCCGCGCTGCTCGGCGGCCCGACCGGCCCGGGCTGCCGCCGGCGTCAGCTGTTCAACGGCTCCCAACTCGCCCTGTGCGCCTTCGCCTCCTCCGTCGCCTTCCACCTGCTGCGCGGCCCGCAGCTGCTGCTCGGCTCCCGCTTCCCGGCCGCGCTGCTGCCCGGCTTCGCCGCCGTCGCCGCGTTCTGCCTGGTCAACGGGCTGGTGGTGGGCGTCATGGTGGTGCTCAGCGAGGACCGCCCGGTGATCGAGGTGCTGCGCGGCGCCTGCTCGATGTGCGGGCTGCCGGTGCTGGTGCACGCGGCCGGCGGGCTGATGGTCGCGGTGCTCTGGCAGGGCCCGTACGGGGCGTTCGCCGCGCTGCTGGCCCTGCTGCCGCTGTCCATCTCGGCCTGGGTGTTCGCCCAGGGCCAGCGCGAGCAGGACGCCCACCAGGCCACCGTGCAGTCGCTGGTGCAGGCGGTGGAGATCAAGGACGCGTACACCCGCGGGCACAGCGAACGGGTCGGCCGGGCCTCGGTGCTGATCGCCGGTCAGCTCGGCATGGAGGCCGAGCGGCTGCGCACCCTGCGCTTCGCCGGGATCCTGCACGACGTCGGCAAGCTCGGCGTGGCCACCGAACTGCTGCGCAGAAACGGTCCCCTCAGCGAGGACGAGCGCCGGGCCGTGGAGATCCACCCGGTGTACGGGTACGAGCTGGTGCGCGGGATCGACTTCCTCGGCGAGGCCCACTCCGGGATCCTGCACCACCACGAGCGGATGGACGGGCGCGGCTACCCCAGCGGACTGGCCGGCGCGCAGATCCCCGAGTTCGCCCGGATCATCTCCGTCGCCGACGCCTTCGACTCGATGACCTCCACCCGCTCCTACCGGCGCGGGCGCCCCGTCGCCGAGGCGGTCGCCGAACTGGAGCGCTGCTCCGGCAGCCAGTTCGATCCGGTGATGGTGCGGGCGCTGATCGACGCGCTGGCCGTGCACGGCTGGCAGCCGGTGGTGCACTCCGAGGACTGCGTACGGTCCGTGCCGGACATCCCGCTCGGGGTGCCCGAGCCGGTGCGAGCCGCGCCCGGCCGGGTGCCCGCCCAGGGCGGGACCGCCCGCGCGGCCGGGCCGTCGTGACCGGCCCCGGGCCCGCGACCGCCGACCGGGGCACCCGCCGGGGCACCCGCTGGACCGCCCGCGCCCTCGCGGCGCGCGGCCGCACCGCCCGTGCCGTGCACACGGCCGCCGCCGCGCTGCTGGTGCTCGCGCTCGGCGCGGTCGCGGTGCGCGGGGTCGCCGAGCCGAGGGTCGCGCTGGCGTTCGCCGCGCTGATCGCGCTGGGCGAATGCGTCCGGATCACCCTTCCGGGCGATCGCGAGCAGGCGCCCATCGGCGCGGCCGGCGCACTGGCGTACGCCCTGCTCGGACCGCTGCGCGGAGTGCCGACCGCGCACGGCACGCTCCAGGTCGTCGCGGTGACCGGCGTCGGCCTGCTGCTGGGCTGGCTGCCCGGCCTCGCCCTGCCGCACGGGCCCGGGCGCCCGCACCGGCGCCCGCCCTGGGCCGACCCGGCCCGCCGCGACAGCGCCGCCCGCCGGCTGCTCGCGGTCGGCTTCGCCGCGGCCGTCTTCCAGCCGCTCTACAACGGCGGCCTGGTCGACCGCTTCTCGCCCGAGGGCCCGGCCTACGGGGCGTTCCTGACCACCGTCGCCGCGCTGGCCGCGCTCTGCGACGCCACCCTGGCGGCGCTGCTGCGCGCCTCGGGCGGGCCCTCGAACCCCCGCCGTCCGCCCCGCGGGCGGGCGGCCGACGGCGGGGCCGGGACCACCGGACCGCGCTTCCCGGCGGCGCTGGAGGACGAACTGCGCTCGCTGTTCGGGATCGGCTCGGCGATCGTCGCCACCGGGATGCTGGTCAGCCTGGCGGCCGGCGAGGTCGGGCTGTGGGCGCTGCCGCTGTTCTGCACCCCGCTGCTGCTCGCCCAGATCTCCTTCCGGCGGGCCGCGGCGGTGCGGGCCACCACCGGGCAGACCATCGCCAGCCTGGCCCGGGCCACCGAGGTCGCCGGGTACACCCCGCACGGGCACGCGCGCCGGGTCGCGGACACGGCGTGCGCGCTCGGGCGCGAGCTGGGGCTGGGCACCCGCGAGCTCGCCCTGCTGGAGTACGCCGCGCTGATGCACGACGTCGGCCAGCTGTCCCTGGTCGAGCCGGTGCCGGACGGCGCCACCGCGCTGCTGCCCTGCGACGAGCAGCAGCGCATCGCCCGCCTGGGCAGCGAGGTGATCAGCCGCACCGGGGTGCCCCGGCAGGTCGCCGAGCAGGTCGCCCGACTGGCCGACCCCTGCCCCGGGCCGGTGGCCGGCGACGGGCCGGTGCCGCTCGCCGCCCGGATCATCCGGGTCGCCAACGCCCACGACGACCTGCTGACCGCCGCCCGCGGCCGGGGCCTCGGCGAGGCGGTGGGGCGGCTGGAGGCCCTGGAGGTGCTGCGGCTGGGGCGCGGGCGGGTCTACGACGCCAGGGTGGTGGACGCGCTCGCCCGGGTCGGCGGGCAGGGGCGCGGCTGAGCGGCGGCCGGGCCGGCGGGAAGGGGCGCGGCTGAGCGGCGCCCGGGCCGGCGGGCAGGGGCGCGGCTGAGCGGCGCCCGGTTCGGGCCCGGAGCGCCGGGATCGGTCGGGTCGTGGTCGAGTCGGGCCGGTCAGGGGTTGAGGAGGTGCGCCGCGGCGGGCAGGCTGGGGAGGGGCGGTCCCCAACCTCGGCGGTGGGGAGCGCGGGCGGGGGCGAGCGTGGTTGGATGCGGTCGTAGCGTGGAACACCGACCCGGAACACCGGGACCCGGGCCCCGTCGAGGACGGAACGGGCCCGGCGGCAGGGGACTTGAGCGGACGACGACGGCAGGGACGAACGTGAGGATCTTCCACCGGGCACGGCACCGGCCGTCCGCCACCTGGCGGCAGACGACCGACCGGGCCTTCACGCTGATCGGCGACGGCCGCTACGAGGACGCCGGCGCCCTGCTGGTGATGGCCGCCGACCTGGAGCCGTGGCTGTCCGACTCCTGGTTCAACCTCGCCCTGCTGCACAAGTTCCGCCGCGACTGGGAACAGGCCCGCTCGGCCGGTCTGCGCGCCGTCGCCCTGCTGGACCGCGAGCACGGCGCCCCCGACTGGTGGAACCTCGGCATCACCGCCACCGCCCTGCAGGACTGGCCGCTGGCCCGCCGCGCCTGGCAGGCGTACGGGCTGAAGGTGCCCGGCGGCCCCGGCGGGGACGGCCCGGTCAGCCTGGACCTCGGCACCACCCCGGTGCGGCTGTCCCCGGACGGCGAGTCCGAGGTGGTGTGGGGCCGACGGCTGGACCCGGCCCGGATCGAGGTGCTGTCCATCCCGCTGCCCTCCTCCGGCCGGCGCTGGGGCGAGGTGGTGCTGCACGACGGCGCCCCGCACGGCGAGCGGGTCACCGACGGCGTCGCCTACCCCGTCTTCGACGAGATCGAGCTGTGGGCGCCCTCCCCGGTGCCGACCTACGTGGTGCTGCTGCAGGCCGCCACCGCCGGCGACCGGGACGCGCTGGAGCGGCTGGTCGCCGAGGCCGGGTACGCGGCCGAGGACTGGACCTCCTCGGTGCGGCTGCTGTGCCGCGCCTGCTCGGAGAGCCGGATGGCCTCCGACGACGGCGTCGTCGCCCACCACGACCCCCACGACGACGGCGACGCCGCCCACCCCGGCCACCTCAGCCACCTCAGCCAGGGCGGCGCGGCCGGGATGTCCTGGCTGGTCGAGCGCGAGTGCGGGCTCGCGGCCCCGGCGCACCTGGTCCGCACCCTGCTGGACCGCTGGGTCGCGGCCGCTCCCGCAAGCCGGGCTTACCGGGATCTCGAAGAAGTGTGCTGAGTACCCTGGTGAGGTACGCGTAGACCTATGGAAGCGGAAGACATGGCGGAGCAGCACGACCACGAGCACGAGCACGACGTGGAGGGGGCGGCGTCCGAGGCCCCCGCGAAGGTGATCGGTGAGGAGCCCGACCTGACCAAGGGCACCGCGCGTCCGATCACCGTGGTCGGCAACCCCGTCCTGCACCGCGAGGTCAAGGACGTCACCGCGTTCGACGGCGAACTCTCCGCGCTGATCGACGACATGTTCCAGTCGATGTACGCCGCCGAGGGCGTCGGCCTGGCCGCCAACCAGATCGGCGTCGACCTCAAGGTCTTCGTCTACGACTGCCCGGACGACGAGGGCGTGCGCCACATCGGCCACGTGATCAACCCCACGCTGGAGGAGTACCCGGCCGATCGGCGCCGGGAGCTCGACGACAGCAACGAGGGCTGCCTGTCCGTCCCCACCGCCTACGCCGAGCTTCCCCGCCCGGACTACGCGGCCGTGACCGGCGTCGACAAGGACGGCAACGCCATCCGCGTCGAGGGCACCGGTTTCTTCGCCCGCTGCCTGCAGCACGAGACCGACCACCTGTACGGGACCCTCTACATCGACAAGCTGTCGAAGCGGGACCGCAAGGACGCCCTGAAGCAGATGGCCGAGGGCACCCCGAAGTACGCGACGGTGCCGAACGCGTAGTCACGCCGCGCGTTCGTCGTACCGCGCGTGTAGCGACACCGAACGCGTAGTCGCGTCGAACGTGTGGCACCGAACGCCGCTGCCCCGTACGGGAGTTCCGTACGGGGCAGCGGCGTGTCCGGTCAGGCCGGGACGAACAGCCACTCCGGGCCGTACGTGAAGCGGGGGTTGGCGGGCAGCTTGACGTCCGCGAGCTGCCGGGCGACTCCCCCGAGGGAGCCCATCATCCCGATCGCCTGACCGATGCCCGAGGCGTCACCCCGCCAGGCCTTCTCCAGACCGCGGAGCATGTCGCTGTAGTGCTGGTTGAACGTCCGCAGGAGGTCGCCGGTGGCCTGGTCGGGCTTGTTGCCCGGGTCGTTCGCCCAGCCGCCCTCGGGCACCTGGCCGACCGGGGAGGTGGCGGGCTGGGGGTAGGGGTCGCCGGTGAACTCCCACTTCATGGTCGTGGGGTTCAGGACGAGCCGCCGGCCCTCGGCGATCTCCTTGAAGGCGTAGTAGTGGGCGAGTTCGCCCGCCTCGCCGGGGAACGGGTTCTCGGGGGAGGCGGCGGTGCCCTCGCCCTGGGACTGGATGATCGTGATCGCCTTCAGCACGTCGTCGATGGTGTTCATCGGGACGATGTCGTTGCCGGCCCCGTGGCTCGACCCGAGCGGGAAGCTGACCTGCCGCTGACCGGTGAGCAGGTGCGCGAACCGGGGGAAGACGTTCGCGATCCGCTGGTAGAACGCGCCGATCGAGGTGCCGTCGGAGGCGTAGGCGAGCGGGTTCTCGGGCTTCTCGATGGCGGCGAACAGGGCCGCCGACTCCTGGTTCAGCCCGCCGAGGTCGACGGTGAGCCCGGGGTTGACGCCACCGGGGAGCTTGCCCGGGTACTTCGGGACCGTGCGCGGGTCGGTGAGGACGACGTCGCCGCCGATGCTGGTGAGCATGTTGCAGACCAGCCCGAAGTGGGACATCTCATCGAAGATGATCTCGCGGGTCGTGTGGTACGCCGGTTCGTCGTTGTTCTGGTTGGTGATCGACCAGAGTGCGGTGGCGTACGGGGGGATGGTGGCCAACTCCAGCATGATCGCCCGCTGGAGGGCGTCCTTGAGCTCCTGCTCGGTCCAGTCCTCCTCCGCGATGTTCATGAGGCGGACGATGGCGTCGCTCTCGTAGTCGAGGATTCCGGTCGTCACGACGGGCCCCTTTCGTTCGGCTGTGCGCCGGACGGTAGCCGGGGGCCGGTCGTGCGTATGCGGGCGAAGCCGGTGTGGCTCGGGAGTTCAGTCGGACGGGTGGAGTGCGGTGGAGCGGTTCCCGCCCCCGGCGGGTGCCTGACCCGTCGGGCCCCGGGGGGTCAGGGTTCGGTGACGAGCGTGCGCAGGGAGCGCAGCAGGGCCTCGGCCTCGGCGGTGGGCAGGGCGGACAGGAAGCGCTGTTCGGCCTCGATCCGGACGCGTTCCGCCCGGCGGAGCAAGTTTCGCCCCTCCAAGGTGAGTTGGACGATGTTCTTGCGGCGGTCCTCGGCGCTGCGGCGGCGCTCCGCGAGGGCCTTGGACTCCAGGCCGTCGACCAGGGCGACCATCGTGGTCCGGTCGACGCCCAGCCGGGCGGCCGCCTCCTGCTGGGAGAGCGGGGCGTCGGTGGCGAGTACGGCGAGCACGGCCAGTTCGCGGCCGTCGAGGCCGAGGGGTGCCAGCGCCTGGGCGGACGCCTCCGCGTACCGAAGGTGGGCGTGCTTGAGCAGGTAGCCGAGGCGGGTCGACAGGAGGTCGTCGGGGCTTGCGTCGCTGGTCATGGGGGTCAGGGTATCTCCGTGCGATTGATGGTCAGCTGTGCTGATGATTTGCTAGGCTGATGAATATGAGCCAACTCGCCTTACCCGCTGTCACCTTCGGCATCAAGACCACCCCCATGCGGGTCCCCTACGCGGACATCCTCCGCGTCTGGCAGGAGGCCGACGACCTGCCCGAGATCGCGGACGCCTGGCTGTGGGACCACCTGATGCCCGTCGCCGGCCCCAAGGACGGCGAGGTGCTGGAGGGCTGGACCCTGCTCAGCGCCCTCGCCGCCCGCACCACCCGGCTCCGGCTCGGCCTGCTGGTCACCAGCAACCGCCTCCGGCACCCCGCGCTGCTCGGGAAGATGGCCACCACGGTCGACGTCATCTCCGGCGGGCGCCTCGTCATGGGCCTGGGTGTCGGCGGCACCCACCAGCCGGCTGGGGCCGGGGGGATCGCGGGGGACAATCCTGCGGCGGCGGAGTACGCGGGGTACGGATTCGACCTGGTGCCGCCCGGTGAGGGCATCGACCGGCTTGCCGAGACCGTCGAAGTGCTGCGGGGCATGTGGACCGAGGACGTCTTCGACCACGACGGCCGGTACCACCGGCTGACCGGCAACCGGAACGAGCCCAAGCCCGTCCAGCGCCCCGGGCCGCCGATCCTCATCGGGGGCTGGGGGACGCGGCTGCTGCGGCTGGTCGCCGAGCAGGCCGACATCTGGAACGTCCCGGGGCCGCCGCACAACGGCGTCGAGCGCGTCGTCGAGCGCAGTCGCGTCCTCGACGCCCACTGCGCGGCGATCGGCCGCGACCCGGCCGAGATCACCCGCTCCGTGCAGTACATCGTGTCGTACGACGACCCGGCGGGGGATCGCGCCGTCATCGCCGAGCTGATCGCGGCGGGCTTCACGCACATCGTGCTCAGCCTGCGCGGCCCGTACCCGGCGGGGGCGGCGCGATGGCTGGTGGAGGAGATCATCCGGCCGCTACGGCAGGGGTGAGGGCGCGCCGCCAGTGTCACGTTTCCCGAGGCTCCCCGGTCCACCTGTCGGGCGCGGTCGCCGACGACCGCGCCACGGCCGGCCGAGAGAGGGGAACGACCATGGAGACCCTGACCGTTCGACGCGTCATCGCCGCACCGATCGAGGACGTGTTCGACTGGTGCGCCACCACCACCAACTACACCCGCTCCCCGCTCATCCTCCGGGCCCGACTGGCCCGGCCGGGCGCCGGTGCGCCGTACGGCGTGGGGGCGGTGCGGGTGCACACCTGGGCGATCGGCTGGTTCCGCGAGCGGGTCACCGTCTACAACCCGCCGTACGACTTCGACTACACGGTCGAGCGCAGCATGCCGCCGTCCCGGCACGAACTCGGGCGGATGACCTTCACCGAGGTCGCCGGGGGGACGGAGGTCGCGTGGACGACCACCTTCCAGGTCCGCCTGCCCTTCGGCGCGGCCCTCACCCGGGCCCTGGCGAAGCCCCTCATCGCGCACACCTTCAGCCGGATCCTCGCCGCCGCCGACACCGAGCTGGCGGCGGGGCGGCAGGCCGGGGCGGGGGATGCCGGGCGACGCGGTCGTCCCCGCCCGGCGTGAACGCCGGGCGGGGACGGGGAAGTTCGGGGCGGTGTGCCTTACCCTGCGCGCCTTGACGGTCGAGCCGGATGGCGCAGGGGTGTGCGCAGGAAGTCGGCTGGGCCGACTTCCTGTGCGGTCGGTTGGGGGCGATCATCCCGTCGTCAGGATCCACCCCGGCACCAGCCTCTCGCCCGGTAGCCTGCGGGTCGAGCGCCACGTACCAGCCGATGGAAGGCCGTTGGGGCTGCACGTCATGCGGGGCCACCTGGGCCTGAGACAGCGAGGAGGGCCGGCAGAATGCCGATCTGCGCGGAGTGTCGAACCGCTGAGGCGGTCATCGAGGACCTGGATGTGGACCCGCCCCAGCCGTGGTGCGTGGCATGTGCGACCACCTTGGTCAGGGCCGGGGATCCGGTGCTCAACTACCGTGCCCTGAGCGGCGAGGCCGTCGAATACTCGCGCGTCCTGGCTCGGCGCAGTACGGCGGTCCTCCCGTTCGGGTGACCACACATCAGGTGCGACGACGACGCGCCCCCGCCCGGTGATCCGGGCGGGGGCGCTCGCGTCATTCAGCGCGGTGGGTGGTGATGGTGATCGGGTGGGCGGTCCAGTCGGTCATGTCGCCGATGTAGAGGGTGACGGACCAGCGGCCGCCGCGGGAGAGGCACTCCGCGACGCCGTTGCCGCCGCCCGGGCCGATGCAGAGGCGGATGAAGTCCCGGTGGGCGGCACGGACCGGGCTTCGGCGGACGTGGTCCCAGAGGACCGGCAGCGCGTGGTCGAGGCTGGGGAAGACGGTCGGCAGCAGGATGCCGCTGATCCCGGCCCGGACGGCGCTCACGCGGCGACCGCCTCGGCGGAGGCGGTGATGTGGCACCAGATGAACTTGCCGATGCCGCCCCTGCGCGGGCAGCAGCCCCAGCTCTGCGCCAACTGCTGGACGAGGAGCAGGCCTCGGCCGGTCTCGGAGGTGAGGGAGGCGCGGTGGGGCGAGGGCTTCTCGCTGTCGGCGTCGTGCACCTCGATGCGGAGGGTGGTGGGGGAGGGCAGCTGGAGACGGACGAAGATCAGGCGCCCACGCGGGGTGCGGGCGTGCTGGACGGCGTTGGTGACCAGCTCGGAGAGGAGCAACTCGCCGGTGGGGAGGAGGGGTTCGGCGGAGGGGTGGGGGAGGAGGAACTCGCGGAGCTCCTGGCGGGCGTTGCGGGGGGACTTGGGGTGTCGGGGGAGCCAGCAGGTCTGTTCACGCATGGCGGGGTCACCTCTTGGAGTGTGCAGGTGAGAGCGGCGGGAGAAGGCATGGGGATGCCCGGTGAAAGCCCGCCATGATCACGATGTGTCAACTAGCGGACTACGTTGAGTAGCATGCTCCTCATATCTTCTGGAGTGCAAGTCTCGACTTTGGAATCGATCAAAGATTGTTGTCCCGTGCGGAGGGCGGCAGACTGGCAGCGCACATACGGCTGGGAGGTCAACGCGTGCCGGTGAACAGGAATCCGACGGTTCGACAGCGACGGCTCGCTCGAACCCTCAAGGAGTTGCGGGTTGCTGCGCGGATGACGATGGCTCAGTCGGCCAGACAGCTGGATTGTGCCGAGAGCAAGATCAGCCGGATCGAGGCTGCACAGTCCGGTATCAGGCTCGTGGATCTCCGGCTGCTGCTCGACCTCTATGAGGTGACGGACGGGGTGGTGCGTAGCCGGCTGGAGGAGCTGTCGCGGGAGGGGCGTCTGCGCGGCTGGTGGGACAGATATTCGGACGCGCTGTCGCCGCTCTATGCCGACTACATCTCGTTGGAGGCTGATGCCTCGGACGCCTACAGCGTGGAAACCTTCCTGGTTCCGGGCCTCTTGCAGACAGAGGACTACACCCGGGCTGTTGTCCGGGCGCAGATAGAGGATGCCAGCGTCGAGCAGGTCGAGCAGCTGACGAAGGTCCGGCTGGAGCGACGATCGGTCTTGACGCGCGAATCGCCTCTTCGGCTATGGGTCGTGCTGTCGGAGTCCGTGCTGAAGCACCGGATTGGTGGACGGGAGGTGATGCGAGAGCAACTGGACTACCTGGTCGCCATGGCGGGCCGCCCCAACATCAACATCCAGGTCCTGCCGGAGGAATCGGATGTTCATGCGGCACTGTTCGGCCCACTCGTCATTCTGAGCTTCCCGGAGAGCACGGAGACGGATGTCGTCTATGTGGACAGTCTCCTCAGCACGCTCTACATCGAGGAGCCGGGCGAGGTCTTCAAGTACTCCAACCTGTTCCGACGGGCCCTGGCCGAGTCGCTGCCGCGCAAGGAGTCGATTGCGTTCATCGAACGCATTGCGAAAGGAAAGCACAGCGATGAGTAGCGTCCCTCAGGGTGCGGCTGTTGACCTCATCTGGAGAAAGTCATCGTTCTCGGGTGCGCAGAGCAACTGCGTGGAGATAGCCATAGGCGTCGTGGGAGTCGTGCCGGTTCGGGACTCGAAGGATCCGGAGGGGCCGGCTCTTCTCTTCCCGGTTGATGCCTGGGCTTCGTTCGTCGCCGGGGTCAAGTCTGGGGAGTTTTTGGCCGACTGATGTACCAGTGGTGCCCCGCACGGGCTGTGGCCGTGCGGGGCACCACTGTTCGCTCAGCTGAAGTTGTCGACCCAGAAGAGCAAGCCCCGCAGGACGGCGCCCGGGGCGCCGGCGCCGAAGGCGAGGACCATGGCCTGGGCGACCGCGACATCTGTCGGGTCGATGCCGTGGGACCAGGTGACCTTGGCGTCCAGGCCCGGGATGCTGCGCCCCGGGGCGTACGACCGGTACGTGCCGTAGGCGTGGGCGATGAGCTGCCCGTTGCGGCGCAGCTCCGCCTTGCGCAGGCTGGTCGCCTTCAGCTCGTAGGTGCGGTCGCCCAGAACTGCCGTGCGGGTGCGGGACTTCCGGGTGGTCGGGACGGCCTGGCCGTTGACGTTCATCGCGCCGTGGTCGCGGTCCGGCACCACCGTGACGGTGGGCATCCCCGCCCCTTGGACGCGGGCGATGACGGATGGCCAGCGGTCGTGGCTGATCTGTATCGGTCCGAACGGGCCGTCGATCACACGCTGTTGGAGCTTGGGCATGCCTGGGCTACTCCCCCTGAAGCACCGGGTAGCACACAGCGGAGCCGCCACGAGGGCGGCTCCGCTGTGTGCTGGATGACCTTGTCTTAGAAGTCGTCGTCGAAGGAGACCGAACCCTCGACCGCGACCTGGTACGCCGACACCCGGCGCTCGAAGAAGTTGGTCAGCTCCTGGACGTTCTGGAGCTCCATGAAGCCGAACGGGTTGGTCGACCCGTAGCGGATCGGCATCCCGAGTCGCGCGAGGCGCTGGTCGGCCACGGCCTCCAGGTACTGGCGCATGGAGTCGGTGTTCATGCCGGCGAGACCGTCACCGCACAGGTCCTGGGCGAACTGGAGCTCGGCCTCGACGGCCTCCTCCAGCATCTCCGTCACCTGCTTGGCCATCTCGTCGTCGAAGAGGTCGGGCTCCTCCTCGCGCACGGTGTCGACCACCGACATCGCGAAGTCCATGTGCATGGACTCGTCGCGGAACACCCAGTTGGTGCCGGTCGCGAGACCGTGCAGCAGGCCGCGCGAGCGGAACCAGTACACGTACGCGAACGCGCCGTAGAAGAACAGGCCCTCGACACACGCCGCGAAGCAGATCAGGTTGAGGAGGAACGCGCGGCGGTCCTCCTTCGTCTGCAGCGAGTCGATGTGGTCGACCGCGTTCATGTACTTGAAGCAGAACTGGGCCTTCTGGTGGATGGAGGGGATGTTCTCCACCGCGGCGAAGGCCGCGTTGCGGTCCTCCGGGTCCGGAAGGTAGGTGTCCAGCAGCGTCAGGTAGAACTGGACGTGCACGGCCTCCTCGAACAGCTGACGGCTCAGGTACAGCCGCGCCTCCGGGGAGTTGATGTGCTTGTAGAGGCTCAGCACCACGTTGTTCGCGACGATCGAGTCACCGGTCGCGAAGAACGCCACCAGGCGGCCGATCAGGTGGCGCTCGCCCTCGCTGAGCTTCGCCAGGTCGGCGACGTCCGAGTGCAGGTCCACCTCCTCGACGGTCCAGGTGTTCTTGATCGCGTCGCGGTACCGGTCGTAGAACGACGGGTAGCGCATCGGGCGCAGGGTCAGCTCGAAGCCGGGGTCGAGCAGCATCTTGCGGTCGTCGGCAGTCATTACTGGCAGGCCTCGCAGGACTCGGGGTTCTCCAGGGAGCAGGCCAGCGCGGCCTCTTCCTCGGGGGTGAGCGTGGGGGTGTTGACCGGCACGGGCGCGGCGGCGCGGGCGGTGCCCGAGGCGGCCTGGGCGATCCGGGTCGCGGGGCGCGAGCGCAGGTAGTAGGTGGTCTTGAGACCGACCTTCCACGCGTAGGCGTACATCGAGCTGAGCTTGCCGATGGTCGGCGCGGCCATGAACAGGTTGAGCGACTGGCTCTGGTCGAGGTACGGCATGCGGGCCGCGGCCAGGTCGATCAGGGCGCGCTGCGGCAGCTCCCACGCGGTGCGGTACAGCGAGCGGACCTCCTCCGGCAGCCAACCGAGCTCCTGCACCGAGCCGTTGGCGTCGCGCAGCGAGTCGCGGGTCTGCTGGTCCCAGACGCCGAGCTCCTTGAGCTCGCGCACCAGGTACGGGTTGACCTGGAGGAACTCGCCGGAGAGGGTCTCGCGCTTGAACAGGTTGGACACCTGCGGCTCGATGCACTCGTACACACCGGCGATGGACGCGATGGTCGCGGTCGGCGCGATCGCGAGCAGCAGCGAGTTGCGCAGGCCGGTCTCGGCGATGCGGGCGCGCAGCGCCGTCCAGCGGTCGGTCCACTGCGGGGCGGCCGTCGGGAAGTGGTCGATGTGCAGCTCGCCGCGGGCGGCGCGGGTCTCGCCGTACGCCTCGTGGCGGCCCAGCTGCTCGGCCAGGTCGGCGGAGCGCTCGTACGCGGTGAGCATGATGCGCTCGGCGATGAGGGTGGACAGGCGGGCGGCCTCGGCGGAGTCGAAGTCGATCCGCAGCTTGAAGAAGACGTCCTGCAGGCCCATCACGCCGAGGCCGACCGGCCGCCAGCGGGAGTTGGAGGTGCCGGCCTCGGTGGTCGGGTAGAAGTTGATGTCCACCACGCGGTCGAGGAAGGTCACGGCGGTGCGGACGGTGGCGTCGAGGCGCTCCCAGTCCATGGCGTTGACCAGGTCGTCGGCGGAGGCGCCGGCGGCCACGTGGGCACCGAGGTTGACCGAGCCCAGGTTGCAGACGGCGGTCTCGGAGTCGTCCGTGACCTCCAGGATCTCGGTGCACAGGTTGGAGGAGTGCACCGTGCGGCCGGGCAGCGCGGTCTGGTTGGCGGCGCGGTTGGAGGCGTCCTTGAAGGTCATCCAGCCGTTGCCGGTCTGCGCGAGGGTGCGCATCATGCGGGCGTAGAGGGTCTGCGCCGGGATGGTGCGGACGGCCTTGCCGGCCAGCTCGGCCTTGCGGTACGCCTCGTCGAAGTCGGCGCCCCACAGGTCGACCAGCTCGGGGACGTCGGCCGGGGAGAACAGCGACCAGTCCTGGTTGGCGTTCACGCGGCGCATGAACTCGTCCGGGATCCAGTGCGCCAGGTTCAGGTTGTGGGTGCGGCGCGCCTCCTCGCCGGTGTTGTCGCGGAGCTCCAGGAACTCCTCGATGTCGGCGTGCCAGGTCTCCAGGTAGACGCAGGCCGCGCCCTTGCGGCGGCCGCCCTGGTTGACGGCGGCGACCGAGGAGTCGAGGGTGCGCAGGAACGGCACGATGCCGTTGGACTTGCCGTTGGTGCCGCGGATCAGGCTGCCGCGCGAGCGGACGCGCGAGTAGGACAGGCCGATGCCGCCGGCGTGCTTGGAGAGGCGGGCGATCTGCGCGTAGCGGTTGTAGATCGAGTCCAGGTTGTCCAGCGGCGAGTCCAGCAGGTAGCAGCTGGACATCTGGGGGTGCCGGGTGCCGGAGTTGAAGAGCGTCGGCGAGGAGGTCAGGTACTCCAGGCGGCTCATCAGGCCGTACAGCTCGGCGACCTCGCGCACGGACTGCTCGGAGTCGCCGACCGCCAGGCCGCAGGCGACGCGGAGCAGGAAGTGCTGCGGGGTCTCGATCACCTTGCGGGTGATCGGGTGGCGCAGCAGGTAGCGGGACTGCACGGTGCGCAGGCCGAAGTACTCGAAGCGGTCGTCGCCCGCGGTGTCGATCAGCGCGTCGAGGGTGTCGGCGTGCTTGGCGACGAAGGCGGCGGTGATGTCACCGATCAGGCCCTCGGCGTGACCGACGGCGATCGAGGCGGAGAAGGAGGCCGAGCCCTGGCTGTTCGCCTCGTCGACGATCTCCAGGGCGAGCAGACGGGCCGCCAGCTTCGAGTACTGGGGGTCCTCGGCGATCATCGACGCGGCGGCGTCCACGGCCAGCCCGCGCAGCTCGGCGAAGTCCGAGCCGGCGTGGCGGCCGCGCAGCGCGGCGGCGGCGACATGGCCGGGGTCGACCTCGGTGAGGTCGGCGCTGCGGTCGGTGAGCAGCCGCAGGAGCGCGCCGCCGGGGTCGGAGACCGTCGGGTCGACAAAGGCGGTTCCGGTGCCCTGGGTGGGCAGGGTGACTGAGGCAGCGGTGGTCAAGGCGCTCTCTCCTGGCGGCGATCGGCGGCGTGATCGGGGTCACCCGGGCCGATGTGGGCAGGGGAGCACGGCGCGAACGCAAAAAAGCGTCGCGCGAGGTGTCTCCCCGGCCCGCCCGCGAGGCCCGGAGGGGGTCGTTCTGGTGCCGGCGCGGCCTCTGCGGGAGGGCCGTGGCGCACACTGTTCGGCAGGTACTCGGACTCGCGGTACGGCTGCTGGAGCCGCCCGCACACCGCTGCGGGGCAGTCCCGGAATCGCACCGGGTTCCCCTGCATCGACAGCAGAAGCGAGCATACATGTAGTGGTGTCTCCTCGATGCGACACCACATGTAGTGCGGCGTGGCGTGTTGGTGCGATGACCGGCGGTGCCTGGGCGGGCGACGGTTCGTGGCCGTCCGAGGCCCGGAGGCGCGCCGCGGGCACGGCGTGACGGCCCGTCCGGAGCCCTCTGCCGGCGCTTCGGACGGCCCCGCCCGACGCACCCCGCGTCCTGGTTTCGATACGGAACGGTCACCGGGCCTAGGGACCGTCATGGGGATGCCCTACGATCTGGGCGCATGAGCGACGGAACTGGCGTACCTGGGCACGGGCCGCAGGGGACGCCTCCCGCCGGGCCGGGGGGCGGACAGAATCAGCAGCCGGTGGTGCCGGGTCCGGTACCACCGCCGAGCGGCGGCTTCGGCCCGCCGCCGGCTTCCTACGGGCAGGTGGCGCCGCCCGCGCAGCCGTTCTCCCAGCCCGTCCCGCCGGTGCCCCAGCCGGTCCAGCCGCCGGTTCCGCAGCCGCAGTGGCAGCAGCAGCCTCCCCAGCAGCCGGGTCCGCCCCAGCCGGGTCCGCCCCAGCCGGTCCCGCCGCAGCGCGTCGAGCCGGACTGGGAGGCGTTGGCCAACCGCAACGAGGCCGACGCCAGGCGCAAGCGCCGGGTGAAGGTCATCGGCATCGTGGCCGCCGTCGTCCTGGTGGGCGGCGCGGTCGCGGGCGGCGTGCTGCTCCTCGGCAAGAAGGACGACCCGAAGAAGGCCGCCGGCGGTCCGGTCGCCACCGCCTCGAACAAGCCGACCCCCGGCTCGCCGAGCGCGTCCCAGGGCGGTCAGCCGGACGACCCGTCGAAGCCGATCTGGGAGGCCGCCACCGACCCGGCGCCGCAGGACGCGGGGGCGCTGTTCTCCGCGCTGCAGGTGACGATCAACGGCGCGACCTGGAACCGGACCGTGGTCTCGCTGGACCAGCCCTGCTGGGACGGCAACTCCACCACCGGCGGGCTCGGCAAGGTTCTCGGCGACCAGGGCTGCCAGAAGGTGCTCCGGGCGACGTACGTCTCCGGCGACAGCGCGGTGACCGTCGGCGTCGCGGTCTTCGACCACAAGATCCAGGCCGAGACCGCGATGAAGAACTTCACCGGGCAGCTCAAGGGCCTGCCCGCGCCGGGCGCGCCGGCGTTCTGCGCCAACCCCGGCTGCACCGGCGCGCACGGCAGCCTGGGCCGGTACGCCTACTTCACCGTCGAGGGCACGGCCAAGGGCGGCAACACCCCCGACGCCACCGCGACCGCGGCGTCCTCCGGGTTCGCCGAGCACGTGAAGGGTCAGCTGCTCCAGCGGGCCAAGTCGGCGGGCTCCGCCACGCCCGGTTCGCAGGGCACCCCGGGGGCCGCCCCGGCCGGCTGATCCGTCGTGACACCCCGGCACCGGCGGCCGTTCGCCGGGGCCGTTCGCCGGGGCCGGGGGAGTGTGGCAGGCTCTCGTCGGAGTGAGTCGTACGCGTGTTCCGGTTGCGTCCGTGGGGGTCGGTACCGGCGAGAACCGGAGGAGCGGTCGTGGCCCTGCCCAGAGCCCTGCGCGGCAAGTCGGCCGTCCTGGCCGCGGCCGGCATCGTGGTCGCGGCGGGCAGCCTCGTCCTGCTGGACCGCGACGGCCGGGCCGACATCGCACCGCCCGTGCGGGTGCCGGTGTCGGTCGGCGCCCCCGGCCGGACCCTGCCCCCGGACGTGGGCCGGGACCTACTGGCCCGGGACCCGCAGGCCTCGCCGAACGCCCGCGCCGTCCAGCAGTTCCTGGCGGACCTGGAGGCCCAGGCCCGCACCGGGCACAGCGGCGGCACGGTGATCGGCCAGCACGTCGAGGCGCACAACGAGCGCGACAACCCGGGGTACGGCGACTACCGGGGCACCAAGCAGGTCGGCTACTACTACAAGAAGGCCGCCGACCTCACCGGCCGGCTGCCCGGCTTCATGGAGACCGACCTCGGCCCCGGCTACGGCCAGAACGCCTGGGGCGTCGGCAACCCGCGCTCCTACTCGGCCGGCCGCTGGCCCACCTGCCGGGCCGGCTGGCAGTACACCGACGACGCCGTCGACCTGATGGCCGCCGTCTGGTCCGGCCACCCGCGCGCGGACGACGGCTCCTACGACAGCGCCGGCGTCCAGCAGAACTGCGACGGCAGCACCACCGAACTGCCCGACAACGGCGGCGCCCCGGCCGGGATCGTCGGCATGTCCTTCCACGAGCCCTACCCCGGATCCGACGTCAAGTCCTTCGACCGGGTGCTCTGTTCGAACTCCCCGGCGGCCACCGACCCGGGCTGGTTCGGCCGGGTCGTGGACGCCGCGGGCGACACCCCCGAGTACCGCGCGCTGATCACCGACCTGTCCTACCTGGCCGACCACCTGGAGTACCTGGCCGCCCACGACGTGCCGGTGCTGCTGCGTCCGTACCACGAGATGAACGTCAAGGACTGCGCCAGCCGGTTCTGGTGGGCAGGCCAGAAGCCGGCCGACTACCAGGCGCTGTGGCGGATCACCTACAAGTACCTGGTGGAGACCCGCGGCCTGCACAACCTGCTGTTCGTCTGGACGCCGGTGTCCTGGGACGGTGCCCCGGGCGTGGACCCGTGGGACTACTACCCGGGCGGCCAGTACGTCGACGTGGTCGGGGTGGACGACTACAGCGGCAGCCCGGCGCACCCGATCGGCACCGGCGAGGTGTGGACCAAGCGCTACTACGACGGGCTCGCCGCCTACGACAAGCCGCGGATGCTCGCCGAGTCCTTCGCCGTGCCCGTCAACTCCCGCCAGCCGGACACCCTGCGGCGCACCCCCTGGACGATCTGGACGGTCTGGGGGCAGGCGCTCACCGCCGACAACCTGGCCCCGGACCAGCCCGGCAACTCCAGTGCGGACGTCAACGCCACCTACCACAGCCCGCTGGCGATCACCGGGGGCTCCGGCCGCTCCGGCGGGAGCATCGACTGGAGCGGGCTGCACGTCCGCTGAGCCGCCGGGATCCGCGGCCGGGACCCGCCGCCGGGATCCGTTGAACGGGTTGAATTCCGGGTCCGTTGTGCCGTGTGGCATCCTGTGGCGGCGAAACCGAGGGCGGGGCGGACGGTCGGGAGAAGGCCGAAGGGGCGGGGTGCGGGATGACACAGGCGCGTCCGATGCGTGGGGCCGGTGGCCTGGCGGTCGGCTGGGGCGTGGTGCTGCTCGGTTGGGCGGCCTACAACTGCTTCGGGCAGGTCGGCTTCGCGACCTACCTCAAGGGCATCTTCTACTACGGCGGGACCTCGGTGGACGCCGAGACCGGAAGCCTCAACTACGGCCTGCTGTACCTGCTCTCCGGCCTCCTGCTGCTGCGCGGGCGCAACTGGGCGCTCGGCGTCGCGGCGGGCGTGGCCCTGGTCGAGGGCTACAACCGAGTGCGCAGCCTGACCGGTGCGCTGCTGGACAAGCCGCAGCGGGAGTGGTTCACCGGGACGACCGAGGGCTGGCTGAAGCTCGCGACCTTCGCACTCGGCGTGGTCGTCACCGCGACGCTGATCGCGCTGCTCGCCCGCTCCTCGTGGCGGGACCGGCTGGAGGCCGCCCCGGCCGGGGCGCCCTGGCAGGTCGGGCAGACCGCCCCGGTCGCCCCGCAGCCCACGCCGTACGGCTCGCCGCAGCCCGGGTGGCACCAGCAGCCGCCGGCCCAGCCGGCGTGGCACCAGCAGCCGGCCGCACCCCAGCAGCCGCAGCCCCAGCAGCCGCAGCCCCAGCCCGCCGCGTGGCCGCCGGCCCAGCCCCAGCCTCAACCCCAGCCCCAGCAGGTGCCGCCGCCGGGTGGGTACGCCCAGCAGCCGCCGCCCCAGGCGGCACCGGCGTACCAGCCGACGGTGGTCCAGCAGCAGTGGCCCGCGCCCGGCCAGCCGACCACGGGCCCGGTGGCGCCCGGCCCGGTGGCCCCCGGCCCGGTCGTGCCGCCGCCCGCCGACGCCCCGCCGGTGAACCGCCCGCCGCAGGCCTGACCGCCCACCACCCACCCGAGCCCCGTCCGGGGGCCGGACCGAGACCAGACGAGGAACGAGTTCCGCCATGACAGCGACAGCCCCCGCGCGGACGGTGCTCACCACCTCCCGCGAGGCCGCCCGGCTCGCCGAGCGGCAGATGTCGTGGAAGCCCCGGGTACTGCCGTTCTACATCGCCTTCGCGATCATCTTCACCTTCTCGATCTGGGCGTACGTGCCCAACCCGACCCCGCTCGGCTGGGCGATCACCATCCTGTGGGGCATGCCGGTGTTCGGCGTGCTGATCGGCTTCCAGGGGGTGCTGATGGTCCGCCGACGGCTGCGGCAGGTGGGCCGGATGACCCCGCCGGCACCGGCCGAGGACGACTTCCTGATCGTGCTGGTGCCGACCATCGGCCGGCACGACACCTACCCGGCGCTGGAGCGCTCGGTGCTCTCGTACGTCGAGCACCTGCCGCCGTACTTCCCCTGGATGCGGGTGGACATCCTCACCGAGGAGGGCTGCGCCGCCGCCGAGAAGATCGACGACCTGGCCGACCGCCACCCGCTGATCCGGGTGGTGACCGTGCCGAAGGCGTACGAGACGGCCAACGGCACCAAGTTCAAGGCCCGCGCCAACCACTACTCGCACGAGCTGCGGATCGAGGAGGGCGAGGCGCAGGACGACGTCTGGGTGCTGCACATGGACGATGACACCGGCGTCGGGCCGGACACCGCCGCCGCCGTCGCCCAGTTCGTCAACCGGCAGCGCCGGGCCGGGGACGACGCCAAGCACATGGCGCAGGGCATCCTGACGTACCCGCGGGAGAACGCCGTCTCCACCTTCACCTGGCTCGCCGACGCGATCCGCCCGGCCGACGACATCGCCCGCTTCCGCGCGATGACCGGCACCGGCACCCCGATCGCCGGCGTCCACGGCGAGTTGCTGATCGTGCGCTCCTCGGTGGAGGCCACCATCGGCTGGGACTTCGGGCCGAAGACCATCGTCGAGGACGCCCAGATGGCGCTGAACTTCTGCCAGCGCTACCCGGGCCGCAGCGACTGGTTCAACGGGCGCTGCTACGGCGCCTCGCCGGCCGGCGTCCAGGACTTCCTCAAGCAGCGCGAGCGCTGGGCCTGGGGCCTGGTCGCGCTCTGCTTCAACAAGACGATCCCGCTGCGGTACCGGCTGTTCATCGGGATGGGCATGGTCAGCTGGGTCCTCGGCCCGCTGCAGCACGTCGGCCTGGTGCTGCTGGTCGCCTGGTTCACCGGCACCTGGAACACCTCACCGGTCACCCAGTCCGTGGTGCTGCTGTGGGCGATCAACTTCGCCTACGTGATCTGGACCTACTGGGAGGGGCTGCGGCTGAACGTGGTCGCCTCCGCCAACCACCGGCGCAAGTGGTGGGAGCCGATCGTCGTGGTGGCCTGCATCCCGGTGTTCTCCTTCCTGGAGGGCTGGGGCGGGCTGCGCGGGCTGATCAAGTTCCTCAAGCGCGAGGAGAACAAGTTCGTCGTCATCGCCAAGCCGGCCTGATCGGAAGTCACGACCCTTGAAGCGCCCCGCCATCTTCATCCTGCCGACCATCGTCGTCGCCATAACCGTGGCCGTCCCCGTGGTGTGGGGCGACCACCCGATCCGGTTCGACCACCAGCGCCCCACCACCGTCCACTTCGCCGCCCCCACCGAGCAGGGCCGGGTCTGGGGCTTCGGCAAGGACGCGCCGCCGGTCGCGGACACCGGCCCCAAGGTGGCCCGCCCGTGGACCAAGGGGAGCCCCGAGTGGGGCGTGCAGGTGTACTGGCTGGACGACCCGGCGGACCCGGACAACTTCGTCCAGGGCAAGGTCGACCGCATCGTCAAGTACGTGGTCGGCCTGAACGCCAACTCCCTGTCGGTGACCTTCCCGTACTACACCACCGGTACCAAGTCGAACGCCGTCGCCGCCCGGCCGACCTCGCCCACCCCGGAGCGGCTCGCCATGCTGCTGGACGCCGCGCACCGGGCCGGACTGCGCACCACCGTGCGCCCGATCATGGACGAGGAGGTGTTCGACTACCTCAACACCCTCAAGTGGCGCGGCAACATCGCCCCGACCGACCGGGACGCCTGGTTCGCCAGCTACGCCGCCTTCCTGGAGCCGTACCTGAAGGCCGCCCAGGAGCACAACGCGGCCGAGTTCACCATCGGCACGGAGTTCAACTCGCTGGAGGGCGACGCGCACTGGCCGGGGCTGATCGAGCAGGCGCGGAAGACCTTCCACGGCGAGCTGGCGTACGACGCGAACTTCGACAACTGGTCCCAGGCGCCGATCGCGGTGCCCGCCGACGTCACGGGTGTGGACGCCTACCCGCCGGCCAAGAACGCCGACGACGACGCCCCGATCGCCCAGCTGGAGGCCAGCTGGAACGCGTGGCTCGACAAGCGCGGCAAGGGCGCGCAGCCGGCCACCAAGCTCACCGAGGTGGGCATCCCGGCGCAGAAGGGCGCGTACAAGACGCCCGGTGAGTACTACAGGAAGACCGAGGTGAACGAGGCCGTCCAGGCCGCCTGGTTCACCGCGGTCTGCCAGGTGGCCCAGCAGCGCAAGCTGAGCGGGGTGTACTTCTGGTCGCTGTACTTCGGCATCGACCCGACCCTGCCGATCACCCCGGACACCCCGCGGATGGACTACGCGGGGCGCGCGGGCTCCGAGAAGGCGATCCGCGACTGCTTCTCGCAGACCTACGAAGTCCCGCCCGCGTAGGGCCGGTTCGGCGCGGAGCCTGCCGGGCGCACGACGCGGGACCGGCAGCCCCGGGCCCGGTTACTGCCGGGCCGGGGGTTCGCCTGCCGTCGCCCTGGTGGTCGGGGTGTGGGCCGGCTTGCCGGTGGTCGGCCGGGTGGTGGGCTTGCCGGTGGTCGGCGTCGGCGTGGGGGAGGCCGTGGGGGTCGGCGTGGGCGTCGGGGTCGGCGTGGGGGTCGCCGTCGGCGCCGGGGCGGCCGGGTGGTCCGGCTGCACCCCGGCCAGCGCGTCCGCGATCTGCTTCTCCAGCCACGGCGTCACGAAGCGCATGCCGGCCGGCGTGAGGTGCACCCCGTCGTTGGCGGGGGTGATCCAGTGGCCGTCCTTGTCCTTCCACGCGCAGGTGTCGTACGGGCAGTAGAAGGTGTCCAGGTCGACCAGCCGGACGGTGCCGCCGGCGGACTTCACGTAGTCGGAGATCTGCTGGTCGTAGCAGGTGCCCCAGGCCTTGCTGATGGCGCCGTTCTCGACCCGCTCGTTCATCAGCAGCACCTGGGCCCCGGGTGCCCGCCGGTGGATCTGCTCCATGGCCTGGGCGAGCTGGGTGCGGTACCGGGTGCGGTAGTCGTCGTCGCAGGGGTTGAGCCAGGTGCCGTCCAGGTGCTGCTCGGCGGCGTCCCAGCCGAGGTGGACCACGACGGCCTGCGGGGCGGCGGAGGCGAGCTGCCGGTCCCACACGGCGGCCCGGTCCCGGCAGTCCGGCTCGGTGTCGAACTCCACCTGGGAGGTGGTGCGCACCTTGTCAGGGTCGAACACCCCGCAGCCGCTGATGCCGCCGTCGACCACCCGGTAGCGGTCGCCGTGCCGGTAGAGGCCGGTGGCGAGGTCCTGGGCGAAGGAGTCGCCGAGGACCAGGACCATCGGCTTGCCGCTCGGCCCGGACCGCATGTCGTGGGTGACCCAGGCGGGCAGGTACCAGGCCCCGGCGGTGGCCACCGCGGTGGTGACGGCGAGCAGCGGGACGGCCGGGAAGGCCCGCCAGCGCAGCACCCGCAGCTTCTCGGTGCCGGTGTGCAGCAGCCAGGCCAGCACCCAGGAGAGCGGTCCGCCGATCAGCAGCAGCTTCTGCGGCGAGATGTCGTCCACGTAGTGCTGGAGCAGCCAGTACACCGGCAGGTGGAGCAGGTAGAGGCTGTACGAGATGGTTCCGGTGAGCCGCAGCGGGGGCAGCGACAGCAGCCACACCAGGGGGCCGCGGTCGTGGCAGAGCGAGGCGGTCAGCACGGCGGCGAGCGCCGCGACGACGGCCAGTCCGCCCTGGTAGAGCCAGGGTTCGTGGTAGGTGCCGACGGACAGGCTGGCCCAGACCAGGCCGCCGAGGGCCGCGGTGCCGACCAGCGTGGGCAGGGCGGCTCCGCCGCGCTGGGCCGCACGGGAGCCGTCGGCGGTGGCGCGGACCTTGCGGCGCAGCCACAGGTAGACCCCGAAGGCGGCGGTGGCGCCGGCCGCGAAGCCGACGGCGCGGGTCTCGGTGCCGAGGTAGAGGCGGTCGCTGTTGTCGCCGTTCCACATCAGCGGGGCGACCGCCGCGGCGGCCGCGAACAGCACGGCGGTGGCGATGCCGGTCGCGCGCAGCGAGCGGCGGCACAGGCCGAAGACCACGAGCAGCAGCACCGGCCAGAGCGCGTAGAACTGCTCGGTGATGCTGAGCGACCACATGGCGGCCAGCGGGTCGATCGAGGCGAAGTGCTGCCAGTAGGCGTCGCCGCGGGACAGCTGGGCCCAGTTGGCGACCTGGGCGAGTGCGGCGAGCGCCTGCGGGCGCAGGTCCTTGACGTCGCGCAGCGGGCTGAGCAGGGCGGACAGTCCGACGACCAGGGTGATGGTGGCGAGCAGTCCGGGCAGCAGCCGCTTGGCCCGGCGGCGGTAGAAGACGCCGAGCCGGATGCCGTCGGTGCGGTCCAGCTCGCGGATCAGCACCAGGCTGACCAGGAAGCCGGAGAGCACGAAGAAGACGTCCACGCCGAACAGGCCGTTCTGGAACCAGTCGGTGTGGTAGAGCAGCACGGAGACGATGGCGAGGCCGCGCAGTCCGTCGACCGCTTTGAAGCGGACCGAGGGCGGCAGGGGACCGCGCGGCTCGGGGACCGGCGCGGGGATCGCGTAGCGGCTGGTGGCCGGGGGCTCGACGCCCCGTGCTTCGCGCATGTCCTGGAGCGTGGGGCCGCTTCCGGGCGCGCCGAGGCTGGGCCCGTCGTCCATGTGGTGCGTCCCCCCGGGTCGATCGACTGTCGCGACGTGTCAAAGACACGTCTTGATCTGTGGTTTATATCAAAAGACGCCTGTTGATCGTCTGCCGGTCACCGGGGACGGGGATGACCGGCGCGCTGCCGCCGGGGCGTCAGAAGGCCATGGTGTAGACCATCAGGTCCATTCCCGGGTAGGGCGCCCAGTCGCGTTCGGGAGTGCGGCGGAAGCCGACCCGCTCGTAGACGCGGTGGGCGGCGGTCATCTCGGGGCGGGTGGAGAACGCCATGCCGGCCAGGCCGAGTTCGCGGGTGCGGGCGACGGAGGCGCGGACCAGGGCCTCGCCGACGCCTCGGCCGCGGGAGGCGGCGGCGGTGGCGAGCATCCGGATCTCGCCCTCCCGCGGGGTCGCGATGTCGGCCCACTCGGTGCCGCCGACGGCGAAGGTCACGCAGCCGAGGACCTGTTCGCCCGCCGGGTCGACGGCGACCAGGAGTTCGGCCTCCCGGGAGCGGCGCTCGGCGTCGCGGAGCAGCTCGACGTAGCCGCTCGTGGGCCGGGTGTAGCCGTCGCCGACGAAGGCGTCGACGGTGATCCGGCCGGCGTCTTCGAGGTCGCGGGGGAGGGCGTGGCGGATGAGGTAGTCCATCGGGTCAGTGTGCCGGAGCCGTGCGGGGTGGTGATCTCGGGGGTGGAGCGGACCGGGAGGGTGGCCGGGTCGGCGGAGGGGCGCAGCGAGGCGGCCGGCAGGGTGCCGTACAGCCGGTCGGCTCGGTGCGGGTCGGCGGGGTAGCCGCCGGCGCGGTGGTGGTTGTCGCGGCCGGCGGCGGGGCCGTGGGAGAGCTCGCGGCCGATGAGGGCGCCGAGCAGGCCGAAGCCGCCTACGGTGCCGGCCAGGGCGAGTGCGCTTGCGAGGGTGCCGGGTTCCATGGCCACCACTGTGGCCGGGGGGTGCCGGTGCCCACGAGTGGCAGGAACGCCGCGTTGCCTCGAAATCCTGCCAGCCGGGCCCTTCCCGGCGCCCGGCCCGCCGGGGCATCCTGATCGGCATGCTGAGGAACGTGGTCGCGGTGGTGCTGGAGGAGATCCATCCGTTCGAGCTGGGGGTGGCCTGCGAGGTCTTCGGCCTGGACCGCACCGCCGACGGGCTGCCCGGGTACGACTTCGCGCTGGCCGGCGCCCACCCCGGGCCGCACGCGACCCACTCCGGCTTCTCGGTGGACGTCCCGTACGGCCCGGAGCGCCTCGCCGGGGCGGACCTCGTGGTGGTCACCGCCTCCGGGATCCGCGCGCGGTACCCGGAGCCGCTGCTGGCGGCGCTGCGCGGGGTGGTGGCGGACGGCGGCCGGGTGCTGTCCATCTGCAGCGGCGCCTTCGTGCTGGGCGCGGCCGGGCTGCTGGACGGCCGCCGGTCCACCACCCACTGGCGGCACAGCGACGAGCTGGCCGGGCGCTTCCCGGGGACGGTGGTGGAGCCGGACGTGCTGTACGTGGACGACGACCCGGTGATCACCTCGGCCGGCACCGCGGCCGGCATCGACGCCTGCCTGCACCTGGTGCGCAAGCTGCAAGGAGCCGAGGTGGCCCGGGGGATCGCCCGCCGGATGGTGGTGGCGCCGCACCGGGAGGGCGGGCAGGCGCAGTTCGTGAACCGTCCGCTGCCGGAGGGCGGCGGGGACTCGCTGGCCCCGCTGCTGGACTGGATGCGCCACCACCCGGACCAGGAGGCGACCGTCGAGCAACTGGCCGCCCGGGCGCACATGTCGCCGCGCACCTTCGCCCGGCGCTTCCAGCAGGAGACCGGCACCACCCCGCACCGCTGGCTGGTGGGGCAGCGGGTGCTGCTGGCCCAGCGGCTGCTGGAGTCCACCACCGAGTCGGTGGACGCGATCGCCGCCCGCTGCGGCTTCGGCAACGCGGCGGCGCTGCGGCACCACTTCGGCCGCCGGTTGGGCACCACGCCGCTGGCCTACCGGCGCTGCTTCGCCGACCCGGCGGTCGCCACCGCCTGACCGCCTGACTGGCTAGGCCCCTTCGACGCCCAGGTGCCCGACCCCGTTCCACCCGTCCGGCCGCAGCCGCCCGTCCTTGGCCCGCCACAGGCTGGTGGAACAGTTGTGCACCGGCCCGAGCGCGGTGAGCTGCTGTTCGTCGAGCCGGTCCAGCGCGTAGCGCAGCATCAGCACCGTGCAGTCGTGGGCGACCAGCAGGACGGGCCGTCCGGCGTCCTCCTCGCAGACGTCCCGCAGCAGGCTGCGCACCCGCAGGGCGACGTCGGCCCAGGACTCGCCGCCGGGCGGGCGGTAGTACAGCTCGCCCATCTTGCGCCGCCGGGCCGCCTCCTCCGGGTGCTTGGCCTCGATGGCGGCCTTGGGGAGCATCTCCAGGACGCCGAGCTCGCGGTCGCGCAGCCGTTCGTCGTACCGGACGGCGAGGGTGACGGGCACGGCGCCGAGCCCGGCGGCCTGGGCGAGCGCGATCCGGGCGGTCTCGGCGGTGCGCACGTACGGCGAGCACCAGACGCTGCGCGGGCGGTCGGCGCCGGGCAGGGCGGCCCACCAACGGCCGAGCGCCTGGGCCTGCTGCCGGCCGCGCAGCGACAGCGGGATGTCGGCGTCGCGGCAGCTGATCGGGACGCTGAGCGCGCCGGCGGCCTCGGCCAGCTGGAACTCGACGTTGGCGGTGGACTCGCCGTGCCGGGTGGCGATCAGCACGGACGGCAGCCGGGTGGCCGACGCCGGGCGGTGGGCGGGGACGTGGTGGTGCACGCCCTGGACGGACTGGTGCGGGCTCTGGTGCGGGCTCTGGGTGGACTGGTGCTGGCCGTTGAGGGTGGTGCCGAGTTCTGCCATGGCCGCGAGCTCCCCGTGGGTCGATCAGGTTCGGGTCGATCAGGTTCGGGTTCGGGTTCGGGTCGATCGGGTTCCGGCCGGATGCCGGTCCGGTCTGGTGGTGCCCGGCGTGCACGCCTGTTCATACATATGATCGCGCCGCCTCCTCCAGTGTTCACGGAGAAGGCGGCGCGATCACAGGGCGCGCGCAGTGCCAATCAGTGCGCCGCTACGGGCTCCGGCGCGTTCTTCAGCTCGTCGTCGCCGGCCTCGGCGCTGTAGTCGGAGGGCTTGGTCTCGTCCGGGAGGTCGGGGGCCTTGACCGCCCGCAGCACCAGGGTGAGCACCACCGCGACGATCAGGTTGAGCGCGAAGGCGGTCAGGCCGATGTAGCCGATCTCGCCGATGCCGGGGATCTCGGCCGCGTTGCCACCGAAGTGCTTGGTGGCCGGGCTGGCCAGCCCGTAGGCCTTCCAGGTGCCGTAGACCATGCCGGCCGCCCAGCCGGCGAACAGCGCCCAGTGGTGGAACCAGCGGGTGAACAGGCCGCCGACGATCGCCACGAAGGTCTGCAGGATCCACAGGCCGCCCAGCAGCTGGAGGTTGATCGCGGCCTGCTTGTCCATGCCGAGCACGAAGACCAGCGCGCCGACCTTCACCAGCAGCGAGACCAGCTTGGCGATCCGGGTCTCGTCGGCGGGGGTGGCGGCGGGCTTGAGCCACTCCTTGTAGACGTTGCGGGTGAACAGGTTGGCCGCCGCGATGGACATGATGGCGGCCGGCACCAGGGCGCCGATCCCGATCGCCGCGAAGGCCACGCCGGTGAACCAGTCCGGGAACATGTTCGCGAACAGCTGCGGCACGGACAGCTGGGAGTTGTAGCCCTTGACGCCGCTGCCCACGCCCGCCGCGATCGCCATGAAGCCGAGCAGTGCCAGCAGGCCGAGCATCAGCGAGTAGGCGGGCATGATCGCCATGTTGCGGCGCACGGTGTTGCGGGACTTGGAGGCCAGCACGCCGGTCACCGAGTGGGGGTACATGAACAGCGCCATCGCCGAGCCGAGGCCGAGCGTGGCGTACGTCCACTGCTTGTTGTCCGGGAGGGTCAGCCCGCCGGTCTTGGCCTGCTTGAAGTGCTGCGCGGCCGCGTCGAAGATGTGCCCGTAGCCGCCCAGCCGGATCGGGATGTAGATCACCGCGACGATGATCACGATGTAGACCAGGGCGTCCTTGACGAAGGCGATCAGCGCGGGGGCGCGCAGGCCGGAGGAGTAGGTGTAGGCGGCCAGCACGCCGAAGGCGAGGAACAGCGGCAGGTCCTTGACGAACCAGTTGGCGTTCTCCCCGCCGCCGACGCCGAGCACGTCCAGCACCGCCTGGATGCCGACCAGTTGGAGGGCGATGTACGGCATGGTGGCCAGGATCCCCGTCAGTGCGATGACCAGGGACAGCGGCCGGGAGCCGTACCGGCCGCGGACGAAGTCCGCCGGGGTCACGTAGCCGTGCACCCGGGAGACCGACCAGAGCCGGGGCAGGAACAGGAAGACCAGCGGGTAGGCGATGATCGTGTACGGCACCGCGAAGAAGCCCGCCGCGCCGGTCGCGTAGACCGCCGCCGGGACGGCCACGAAGGTGTACGCCGTGTAGAGGTCGCCGCCGAGCAGGAACCAGGTCACCCAGGTCCCGAAGTTGCGCCCGCCCAGGCCCCACTCGTCCAGGTGGGCCGCGTCGTCCGCGCGGCGCCAGCGGGAGGCGAGGAAGCCCATCACGGTGACCAGCAGGAAGAACAGGACGAAGACCGCGAGGGCCGGCACGTTGACGTCCTTCATCGCGCACCGCCCGTCCGGGCCGCCTTGCGGGCCTTCTCGTCCCGGTTGATCAGCAGGTAGGCGGCGACCGTGAAGACGGCCGACACCGGCACCCAGAGCAGCTGGTACCAGTAGAAGAAGGGCATCCCGGACGCCGCCGGGTCGGTCTTGTCGTACGAGGAGACCCAGAGCATCGCGACGATCGGCACGAGCAGGGCGAGCCCGGCCAGCACCCGCTCGGGGGTCACGGCCGGGACGGGACTCCCGGCCGGCTCGGGCATGGCGGCTTCGCTGGGGGCTTGATCAGACGACATCGTGGGCTCCGCTCCGGAGGGTTCCCCGTCGGCGCCGCAGCTCCGGGGGCACCGCGTGCCCCCGTGAGCCCGCCGAGCAGCACCAGCGGTGATCGGCAGTCAGTACGGCTGCGCAATCTAGGGCATCGCGTGATCCATGTCACCGGGATTGACGCAACTTCCCGCCATCCGGACACGAAGGGCCGCGTGTGGCGGCGCGTGGCCGCGCGTGGCGGTGCGGGTGCGGGTGCGGCTGCGAGTGCTGGGAAGGCGGGAACGCGAACGGGCACCGGCGCGTGGGGCGTGCGCGCCGGTGCCCGTGGTGAGCGGGGGCGCCCGGTGGTTCCGGGCGCTTCCGGTTACTCCGGACGCTTCAGCCGGGTGATGAACTTGTAGCGGTCGCCGCGGTAGATGGAGCGCACCCACTCGACCGGGTCGCCGTCCGCGTCGAAGGAGTGCCGGGAGAGCTGGAGCATCGGCAGGCCGAGGTCGGAGCCGAGCAGCCCGGCCTCGCGCGGGTTGGCGAGGGTGGTCTCGATGGTCTCCTCGGCCTCGGCCACGGTGACCCCGTAGACCTCGCGCAGCGCCGCGTACAGCGAGTTGTGCTTGGCGAGGTTGCGCCGCAGCGCGGGGAAGCGCTTGGCGGAGAGGTGGGCGACCTCGATGGCCATCGGGTCGCCGTTGGCCAGCCGCAGCCGTTCGATCCGCAGCACCCGGCCGCCGGGCTTGATGTCCAGCAGCGGGGCGAGCCGGTCGTCGGCGGTGATGTAGCCGATCTCGATCAGCCGGGAGGTGGGCTCCAGGCCCTGGGCGCGCATGTCCTCCGTGTAGGAGGTGAGTTGCAGGGCCTGGGCGACCTTGGGCTTGGCCACGAAGGTGCCCTTGCCCTGGATGCGCTCCAGTCGGCCCTCGACGACCAGTTCCTGCAGGGCCTGGCGGACGGTGGTGCGCGAGGTGTCGAACTGGGCGGCCAGCGCGCGCTCGGGCGGGACCGGGGTGCCCGCGGGCTGGGTCTCGGTGAGCTGGAGGAGGTGGCGCTTGAGGCCGTAGTACTTGGGGACGCGCGCGGTCGGGTCGGTGCCGGCCTGCGTCGGGAGGTTCTTCACCTCGGGGTCGTCGGCCTGGGCGGTGGATCCCCCGTCGCTGCTCATCGGACCTGTTCTCCCGCTTCTCGCGGGGCCTTCTACCGCCCCGCCACATCGTTAACGGACCACATCGTTGCATGTATGGCTGCGGAACGAATACCTCATCACGCGATGAACGATGTGCGGTGTCGGCTTGATAACGGGTGGTCGAGATCGGTCGAACAGCCGTTGACAGGCCCATTGGTCTAGGCCAAGCTCCAGGCATCTGGTCTACACCACTAGGCCGGTAACGATGAATCCCCCCACCCGCTCGAAGGGGTCCGCGGCACCTTTTCCTCCCGCTTTGCGCGGGTCTGCCGCTGCCGCCCGACGGGGGTAACCCAGGCATCCCTCAGGAGGATGGCGTGAAGCGTCAGCTCATCGCGGCGGTCGGCGTCGCAGCAATGGTCGTCGGTCTCGCGGCTTGTGGCTCGGACGGCAAGAAGAGCGACGGCGGCTCGTCGTCGTCCTCCAACGCGGCCGACAAGTACAAGGGCAAGACGCTCAAGGTCTGGACGATGACCGGCTCGGCCCCCAAGGGCTGGACCGACGCGGTCAAGACCGAGTTCGAGACCACCTACCCGGGCTCCAAGGTCGACTTCCAGACCCAGGAGTGGACCGACATCGGCCCGAAGGTCACCGCCGCGCTGTCCGAGGGCTCGGTCGACGTCCTGGAGATCGGCAACACCCAGACCGCCGGCTACGCCTCCACCGGCGGCCTGCTGGACATCACCAAGGACAAGTCCGCGCTGGGCGGCGACGGCTGGGCCGCCAACCAGAACGAGGCCGCGATCCTGGACGGCAAGCAGTACGCCGCCCCGTGGTGGGTCTCCAACCGCGTGGTGGCCTACAACAAGGACCTCTGGAAGGCCGCCGGCCTGACCGACACGCCGAAGACCCTGGACGAGTTCTACGGCGACCTGGACAAGCTGAAGACCACCCAGGGCGTCACCGACCCGATCTACCTGCCGGGCCAGGAGTGGTACACCTACTTCGGTCTGCTCACCGGTGAGGGTGGCAAGATCGCCAAGAAGGACGGCGACAAGTGGGTCGGCGGCCTGGAGTCCCCCGAGGCGAAGGCCGCGTTCCAGACCTACCAGAAGCTGCAGAGCTACTCGGCCACCGGTCCGAAGGACAAGGACGAGGCCACCCCGCAGCAGAAGGACGTCTTCGCCAAGGGCAACGTCGGCACCATGATCGCCCTCGGCTGGGAGCTCCCGGACGAGAAGGACCTGTCGAAGGACAAGATCGGCTTCTTCCCGATCCCGGGCAAGACCGCCGACAAGCCCTCCGGCGTGTTCCTCGGCGGCTCGAACCTCGCGATCGCCGCGCAGAGCAAGAACACCGACATGGCGAAGGACTTCCTGAAGATCGCCCTCAACGACAAGAACGAGGGCCTGGTCGCCGCGGCCGGCAACATCCCGAACAAGGCCGCGCTGAACAGCCAGCTCACCGGTGACTTCGCGAAGGCCGCCCAGACGGCCGCCGCGGTCGGCGGGATCACCCCGAACACCCCGAACTGGGCCAGCGTCGAGAACAAGCCGAACCCGATCAAGGACTTCCTGACCGCGGCCCTGCAGGGCGGCGACTACGCGGCCACCGCGAAGAAGTACGACGACGAGATCGCCAAGCGGCTCAACGAGAAGAACTAAGGGATTGAGCGGCGTCGCTCACCGGCCCCCGGCGGGGGGTCGGTGGGCGGCGCCTGTCCGTCGTGGCCGGGTTGTGAGGAAGTGAGAACGATGGCTGTGCATTCGGAGCGGGTGCAGACACAGTCCCCGGAGTCAGGGAAGGCTGTTGTGGCCGAGATTGACACCAGTGCCGCCGGCGGCGGGGCCGAGGGCGCCGCGCCGAAGCGCACCAGATCCGCGGGCGGCCCCGGCCTGGGTGCCCGCCTCGCCCCGTACCTGCTGCTGCTGCCGGCCATCGTGGCGACCATCGTCCTGCTGGGCTGGCCGCTGCTGAAGACCGTCCTGCTGTCGTTCCAGAACCTCAACCGGCGCCAGCTGGTGATGCACCTGACCGAGTGGACGGGGTTCGACAACTACAAGGAGCAGCTGTCCGACCCGGAGTTCTGGTCGGTCACCGGTCGCACCGTCGCCTTCACCCTGATCAACGTGGTGCTGATCATGGTCGGCGGCACCCTGATCGGCCTGCTGCTCAACAACCTCGGCAAGAAGATGCGCCTGGCGCTGTCGATCGCGCTGCTGATGGCCTGGGCCATGCCCGTCGTCGCCGCGACCACCGTCTACACCTGGCTGTTCGACGAGCAGTGGGGCGTCGTCAACTGGTTCCTGGACAAGCTGGGTTGGCACTCGATGGCCGACTACAACTGGATGAGCGACGAGTACTCCACCTTCTTCGTCGTCATCCTGCTGATCGTCTGGATGTCGATCCCGTTCGTGGCGTTCAACATGTACGCCGGCCTGACCACCATCCCCAAGGAGCTCTACGAGGCCGCCCGGATGGACGGCGCCGGCTCCTCGAAGATCTTCAGCTCGGTGATCTTCCCCAACCTGAAGCCGTTCTTCCTGGCCACGACCTTCCTCGAGGTCATCTGGGTGTTCAAGTCGTTCACCCAGGTCTACGCGATCAACGGCGGCGGCCCCGAGAAGCTGACCCGCACCCTGCCCGTGCACGCCTTCCTGGAGGGCTCGGGCAGCCAGCACTACGGCGTCGGCGCCGCGATCGCGGTGCTCACCATCCTGATGCTGGGGGTGCTGATGGCGTACTACTTCCGCATCATGATCAAGCAGGAGGACGAGCTGTGAGGCGCTCTCTCTTCGGACGTACCTGGCCGAACGTGATCGCGGTCGTCCTCATCGTCTTCTTCATCTTCCCCGTCTACTGGATGATCGCGACCGCGTTCAAGCAGGACCGCGACATCATCAGCAAGACGCCGGTCTTCGTCCCCTTCGACGCGACGTTCGACCACTTCACCACCGCGGTGAACGCCCCGGACTTCTGGACGTACGTCACCAACAGCGTCACCGTCACCGTCGGCGCGGTGCTGATCTCGCTGGTGATCGCGACCCTGGCGGCCTTCGCCATCGCCCGGATGAAGTTCCGCGGCCGCAAGGCCTTCGTGCTGGTCATCATGCTGGCGCAGATGGCCCCCTGGGAGGTCATGACCATCGCGGTCTACATGATCTCGCGCGACAACGACATGCTGAACAGCCTGCTGCCGCTGACGTTCTTCTACATGATGATGGTCCTGCCCTTCACCATCTGGACGCTGCGCGGCTTCATCGCCGCGGTGCCGAAGGAGCTGGAGGAGTCGGCCATGGTGGACGGCTGCACCCGCACCCAGGCCTTCGTGAAGGTGATCTTCCCGCTGTTGGCGCCCGGCCTGATGTCGACCTCGCTGTTCGGCTTCATCACGGCCTGGAACGAGTTCCCGCTCGTCCTGATCGTCAACAAGGAGGAGGGCAAGACCCTCCCGCTGTGGCTGTCCTCCTTCAAGACGGCCTTCGGCAACGACTGGGGCGCGACCATGGCGGCCTCCACGATGTTCGCCGTCCCCGTGCTGATCCTTTTCGTCTTCCTGCAGCGCAAGGCGGTCGGCGGTCTGACCGACGGCGCCGTGAAGGGCTGAGCCACCGTGAGCATCCTCGTTCCCACCGTCCCGGACAGCGACCAGCTCCACCGGGACGCCCTGACCGTCCTGCAGCCCGGCTTCGTCGGCACCGAGCCGCCCGCCTGGCTGCGCCGCCACCTGGCCGCCGGGCTCGGCTCGGTCGCGTTGTTCGACCGCAACGTGGTCGACCTCGACCAGCTCTCCGCCCTCACCGGCTCGCTGCGCGCGGAGAACCCCGACCTCCTGATCGCGATCGACGAGGAGAGCGGCGACGTCACCCGGCTGGAGGCCGGCTCCGGCTCCTCCTGGCCGGGCAACCTCGCCCTCGGCGCGATCGACGACCCGGCGCTGACCCGGGACGTCGCCCGCGAGCTGGGCCGGGCGCTGGCCGCGGCCGGCGTCAACTACAACTGGGCGCCCACCGCGGACGTCAACTCCAACCCGCGCAACCCGGTCATCGGCGTCCGCTCCTTCGGCGCCGACCCGGAGCTGTGCGCCCGGCACACCGCCGCCTGGGTGGAGGGCCTGCAGTCGGCCGGCGTGGCCGCCTGCTCCAAGCACTTCCCCGGCCACGGCGACACCGCGGTGGACTCGCACCACGGCATGCCGGTCATCGACGTCGACCTGGACGTGCTGCGCGCCCGCGACCTGGTGCCGTTCCAGGCCGCGATCGCGGCCGGCACCAAGGCCGTGATGACCGCCCACATCATGGTCCCGGCGCTGGACCCGAAGCTGCCGGCCACCCTGAGCCCCACCGTGCTGCGCGACCTGCTGCGGGCCGCCCCGGCCGACGGCGGCCTCGGCTACCAGGGCCTGATCGTCAGCGACGCGATCGAGATGGGCGCCATCGCCGACACCTTCGGCATGGGCGAGGGCACCGTGCTGGCGCTGGCGGCCGGCGCGGACGCGATCTGCGTCGGCGGCGGGCTGGCCGACGAGGAGACGGTGCTGATGCTGCGCGACGCCATCGTGGCGGGCGTGCGCTCCGGCCGGCTCACCGAGGAGCGGCTGGCGGACGCCGCCGACCGGGTGCGGGCACTGGGCAGTTGGGGCCGGATCGCGGCCCAGGGCGAGCAGGTCGAGCCGGACCTCGCGGTGGGCCTGCGGGCCGCGCGCCGGGCGCTGAAGGTGGTCCGGGCGCCGGGCCGCGAGGTGCTGCCGGTGAGCGAGCGCCCGTACGTGGCCTCGTTCTCGGACGAGCCGAACATCGCGGTCGGCGACGTGACCCCGTGGGGCGTGGCCGGCATGCTGGCCGACCGCTTCCCGGGCACCCGCACCCGTGAGGTGTCGGCCGCCGAGGCCGCGCCGGAGCTGCTGGACGCCCTGGTCGCCGAGCTGGTGGCGGGCGCCGAGGGCCGCCGGCTGGTGCTGGTGGTCCGGGACGCCCACCGGCACGCCTGGATGGCCGCCGCGCTGGCCCGCCTGGTGGCGGCCCGGCCGGACGCCGCGGTGGTGGAGATGGGGCTGCCCCAGTCCGAGCCGGTCGGCGCGCTGTACATCGCCACCCACGGCGCCGCCCGGGTCTGCGGGCTGGCGGCCGTGGAGGTGCTCACCGGGCAGCCGGGAGCGGTCGGCTGAGAGCGGAGAGACGCCACCGGCCGGTCCGGGAGGCGTCGGCCGACGGGCCCGTCATGCGCATGTCGCATGGCGGGCCCGTTCCGTTTCCCGGGTGTCGGCCCGGGCTTCCGTCGGATGACCGTGCTCCCTCAAGAGAGCCTTAAATCCACCTTAAGCCCCACTTAGGGTGACGGCCCGGCGACTGATCGCCACGCGGTACAACGGCTCTGCAACGGCCCTGGCAACAGGGCCTGTTGGCCGTTGACACCACAGTTGGTCTAGGCCAGAGTCCATGCATCCGGTTCGAAATTGAACCTCACCGGATGTGGTATCGCGCCCCCTTCGAAGCTCTTCGCCGCCCCCGCCCGGACTCTCCCGCCGCGGGCGCCAATCACGCTGTCGGCGGGCACCACCGTTCTTGGACAACCCTCGGAGGATGGCGTGAAGAAGCGTCAGCTCGTTTCGGCGCTCGGGATCACCGCACTGGCGGTCGGACTGACGGCCTGTTCCTCGTCCGGCTCACCCTCGGGTGACGGCAAGAACGCCTCCTCGGACCCGAAGGGCGCCGGCGGCACCGTCACCGTCTGGCTGATGGACGACGCCCAGAAGAGCTGGCCGGACCTCGTCCAGCGGGTCAACGACGAGTTCGCGGCGAAGTACCCGAACGTCAGCCTCAAGCTGGTGTACCAGGGTTGGGCCGACAAGGTCGGCAAGCTCGACAAGGCCATCGCCGACGGCAGCGCCCCCGACGTGGTCGAGCTCGGCAACACCGAGACCATGAAGTACGTGCTCTCCGGCGCGCTCGCCCCGGTGGACCGCACCACCTTCGACAACTCCGACAGCTGGATCAAGGCGCTCGCCAACACCTGCACGTACCAGGACAAGCTGTGGTGCGTGCCGTACTACGCCGGCGCCCGGGTCGCCGTCTACAACTCCGGCTCCTTCCAACAGGCCACCGGCAGCGCGGAGTTCCCCAGGACCGAGACCGAACTGCTGACCGCGCTGGACAAGATCGCCGACAAGAACAAGTCGGACAAGACCTTCTCGCCGCTCTACCTGCCCGGCCCGTACTGGTACGCCGCGATGAGCTACGTGGCCGCGTACGGCGGCAGCATCGCCAAGTTCGACAGCTCCGGCAACTGGCACGGCACCCTGCACGACGCCAAGTCCCAGCAGGGCATCAGCCACTTCGCCGACCTGGTCCGCAAGTACAACAAGGGCGACCTGACGCAGAACGAGCAGAACCAGTTCGAGTCGATGGCGCGCGGGCACGCCGCGTCCTTCTACGGCAACGGCTACGAGGCCGCCAGCGTCACCGCGCCGGTCACCGGCGACCCGACCCTCAAGGACGCCGTCAAGGTCGCCACCATGCCCGGCCCGGACGGCAAGCCGCTGCCCACCTTCATCGGCGGCTCCGACCTCGCCGTCACCGCCAAGTCCCAGCAGGTCGCGCCGGCCACCGACTGGATCCGGATGTTCACCAGTGCCAAGTCCGAACAGGCGCTGGCCGACAAGGACATCCTGCCGAACAACCTCACCCAGCTGAACCCGCTGAAGAACAAGCCCACCACCGCCGCCGCGGCCAACGCCGTCCCGGACGCCTGGTTCACCCCGCTGGCCCCCGGCTGGGGCGCGGTGGAGAAGCAGAAGATCATCCCCGACATGCTGACCGCGATCCTCAAGGGCAAGTCCGTGGACCAGGCCACCAAGGACGCCGACGCCGCGATCGACCAGCTGATCAACAACCCGTCCTGACGCCCGGTCCGCCCCGCCGCACCGCCTCCCGTCACGCCCCCGCCGCGCCGCCTCCGCCCGCCTTCGCCCGCCTCCGGGCGGGGGCGGGCCGGGGGTGCCGCGCCGGGGGCGCGCTCGTAGGATGGCGCAGCAGGAACCGCAGCGAGTGTGCGGACTCGCCGCCGTAGAGATCCCCGTCGGGCAACCCGCCCGGGCGGGGTCGACCCATCTCATCGGAGGCAACCCAGATGTCCGACCCGCAGACTGTTTCCGTCCCCGGCCGGATCATGGCGGCGGAGATGGCCGAGCAGCCGGCCGTCCTCCAGCGCATCCTCGACGAGGGGGCGCCGAAGATCCGCGAGATCGCGGCCGGGATCGCCGCCCGCAGCCCGCGCTTCGTCCTGCTGACCGCACGCGGCACGTCCGACAACGCGGCGCTCTACGCCAAGTACCTGATCGAGATCCTGCTCGGCAAGCCGGCCGGCCTCACCTCGATGTCCACCACCACCGCCTACGGTGCCAAGCCGGACCTCACCGACGTCCTGGTGATCACGGTCAGCCAGTCCGGCGGCTCGCCGGACCTGGTCGCCTCCACCAAGGCCGCCCGCGAGGCCGGGGCGATCACCCTCGCCGTCACCAACAACCCCGACTCCCCGCTCGCCGAGGTCTCCGAGTTCCACATCGACGTGCTGGCCGGCCCGGAGAAGGCGCTGCCGGCCACCAAGACCTACACCGCCGAGCTGCTCGCCCTCTACCTGCTGGTCGAGGGCCTGCGCGGCGGGGACGGATCGGCCGCCAAGGAGCTGCCGGCCCTGGCCGCCGGGGTGCTGTCCCGCCAGGCCGAGGTGAGGGCGCTGGCCGAGCGCTACCGCTTCGCCCAGCGGCTGGTCATCACCTCACGCGGCTACGGCTACCCGACCGCCCGCGAGGCGGCGCTCAAGCTGATGGAGACCACGTACATCCCGGCCACCCCGTTCTCCGGCGCCGACCTGCTGCACGGCCCGCTGGCCATGGTGGACAACGTCTCGCCGGTGATCGCGATCGTCCCGGACGGCAAGGGCGGCGAGGCCCTCCAGCCGGTGCTGGACCGGCTGCGCGGCCGCGGCGCGGACCTCGTGGTGATCGGCCAGCAGGCCCAGGTGGACGCCGCCTCCGCGGGCTTCGCGCTGCCCGCCGGGGTGCCCGAGGAGATCCAGCCGATCCTGGAGATCCTGCCGCTGCAGCAGCTGGCCTACGAGGTCACCATCGCCCGCGGCCAGGACCCGGACGCCCCGCGCGCCCTCGCCAAGGTCACCGAGACCCGCTGAGGGAACGAGCCCGGCCCCCTGTCCACAGGCTGTGGACAGGGGGCCGGACCGCTGAGCGGCGGAACGTGGCTTCGGGGGAGGGGAGGGGCCGGAGGCGGCACGGCCCGGAACGCACTACGGGCCACGGCGCCGACACGGGACCCTCAACCCATGCGGCACCGCAGCCCGGAGCTGTCGTCGGTCACCGGTGTCGATCGAGAACTGTGCGGGGTCCTCGTTCGGCGGCGTCCGACCGAGGAGAAGCCGCGCGCGGTCAGGGCAGTTGCGCGGTGGGCCTCTCCTTGGTGCCCTTCCATTGTGGACTAGACCAATCTGGGTTGTCCAGGCCGCCCGGCAGATTGGTCTAAACAACTCCGGACAGTCATCCACCGCCACCACACGGTCCGCCGAGCCCGCCGCCGACCGGCGGCGCTACCCTCGCCATGTGCCCTCGTTGAACGAACTCGTCCGCCGCCACACCACCCTGACCGGGGCCGACGTGGAATGGCTCCACATGCTGGTCTCGGAGTGGCAGCTGCTCTCCGACCTCTCCTTCGCCGACCTGGTGCTGTGGATCCCCACCTGGGACGGCATCCGCTACGTCTCGGTGGCCCAGATGCGGCCCAACACCGGGCCCACCTCCTACCAGGACGACATGGTCGGCCACCTCGTCCCGCGCGGGCGCCGCCCGCTGCTGGACGCCGCCTTCGACGAGGGGCGGATCGTGCGCGAGGGCGACCCGGAGTGGCGCGAGGAGGTCCCGGTCCGGGTCGAGTCGATCCCGGTCCGGCGCGAGGGCAAGGTGCTCGGGGTGATCGCCCGCAACACCAACCTGCTGACCGTGCGCACCCCCAGCCGGCTGGAGCTCACCTACCTGCAGAGCGCCTCCGACCTGGCCCAGATGATCGCGGCCGGCAGCTTCCCGTACCCCGGCGTAGAGCAGGCCGACATGGACGCCGCGCCCCGGGTCGGCGACGGCCTGATCCGGCTGGACGCGGACGGCATCGTCACCTACGCCAGCCCCAACGCGCTCTCCGCCTACCACCGGCTCGGCCTCACCACCGACCTGGTCGGCAGCCACCTGGGCCGGGCCACCGCCGAGCTCGTCCCGCCCTCCCGCGCGGCCGTGCACGAGGCGCTGGTGAAGCTGGCCAGCGGCTGGGCGCCGCGCCAGACCGAGGTCGAGGTCCAGGGGGGAGTGGTGACCCTGCGGGCGATCCCGCTCAAGCCCAAGGGCACGCTGACCGGTTCGCTGGTGCTCTGCCGGGACGTCACCGAGCTGCGCCGCCGCGACCGCGAACTGATGACCAAGGACGCCACCATCCGGGAGATCCACCACCGGGTGAAGAACAACCTGCAGACCGTCGCGGCCCTGCTGCGACTGCAGTCCCGCCGGATGGAGTCCGAGTCCGGCCGGGCCGCGCTGGACGAGGCGGTGCGCCGGGTCGGCTCGATCGCGATCGTGCACGAGACGCTCTCCCAGGCGCTGGACGAGCAGGTGGCCTTCGACGAGATCGCCGACCGGGTGCTGGCGATGGTGATGGAGCTGTCCCAGGACGGCCGGGTGGCGACCCGCCGCAGCGGCAGCTTCGGCATCCTCTCCGCCGAGGTGGCCACCCCGCTGTCGATGGTGCTGACCGAGCTGCTGCAGAACGCCCTGGAACACGCCTTCGGCCCGACGGCCTCCGGGAACCTGGAGGTGAGCGCGCTGCGCGGCCGGGCGCCGGCGACCGGCAAGGGCTGGTCGGACAGCTGGAACGGCGGTGCCCGGCCGGAGGAGTACCTACTGATCACCGTGCAGGACGACGGCCGGGGCATGCCGGAGGGCTTCGACCCGCAGACGGCCGGCAACCTCGGGCTGCAGATCGTCCGGACGCTGGCCACCGGCGAGTTGGGCGGGACCTTCGACATGGTGGCCGGTCCGAACGGCGGCACCAAGGTGATCCTGGAGATCCCGGTCCGCTGAGTTCTTGGCGCACTCGGTTGTGTGACAGGGGCGTGCGCCCGGCGGAAGCGCCGGGTGAACGCTCTGTGCGCCGGCGCGCGGAAACGTCGGCGCGCGGAACGCCGGGGTGTGGAACTCGGGGTGCACGTCGGAGCGCGGAACGTCGGGTGCGGAACGTCCGGGCGCGGAAACAGAAACGAGGCCCTGTCGACCGGGGGGGGGTGGGTCGACAGGGCCTCTCAACCCGTTCCGGCCGTCGGGGGGAGTCGGCCGGAACGGGGGCTCTGGGTGGTGCGACACCTCGCATGTGCGTTGCACACGGTGAGCGCCATAGCTCCACAGTATTGCTCTAAGTGAACAGTATCAAGTGGCTGGACGGTCCGGTGTCGCGGGACCTCGCTGAGCAAGGCCCTTGGTGCGGAAGGCTTCACCAGGAGGTGCAGGGAAGCCTTTGATCATGTGTTGATCGGTTGTGGAGCGGTCCTGCGGTTACTGCTGGTACTACGGCGTGTGACCGGATGCTGCTGATCAGGCGGTGCGGGCGCGGTTGCGGGCGGCACGGCGCTTCATCGCGCGACGCTCGTCCTCGCTCATGCCGCCCCAGACGCCGGCGTCCTGGCCGGTTTCGAGAGCCCACTGGAGGCACTGCTCCATCACCGGACAGCGGCGGCACACGGCCTTGGCTTCCTCGATCTGCAGCAGAGCAGGACCGGTGTTCCCGATCGGGAAGAACAGCTCGGGGTCCTCTTCGCGGCAGACAGCGCGGTGGCGCCAGTCCATGGTCGTCCAACTCCTCCTGCCGCGGGGGGTGGCCCGATCGGCATAATCGAATGGCTTGTGAATGTGAACGCTTTCACGAATCCCACAACAACAAAAGAGACCAAAGGCCTACCGGGCCCGGGTGGTCTGTGCTGGGGGGATTCGGCGATTCGAGGGACACCCCGCGGTCGGTGCTCCTGTGGTTCCGGAGTCGCCGTCGCTGCGATGTGTCCCGATCGCCATGTAGAGGTTCGCAAACCTCGGGCTCGGATACAACCCCCTTCGGGGAGGAATTTTTGATTCTTCGGTGTCGCCTAGCTCACAGCCAGTACTTCTATGGAGTGAAGGGGGCTTGTGCGTTCGAGAAGAAGGGCGAAGCCCACTTCCGGTCACACAATCACACGCAGTGCCCGCCGAACGCCTGTGAAACTGACGCGACTCCGGTCTCCAAGATGGTCCCCGTCCACCTGGAACGGCGCGGGTTCCTGGGAAACCAAGGTGAAGTGTCTGACGTCGTGATAGGAGACGACGTGCTTCCCGGACGGCCCGGCCGGCGGGGCGCCGTCGCTCGAAGGCGCGTACGACCGCAGGATCTGACGGATCGTTCGAGCGGTACCGAACGCCGTCATACGGGTGATCCCGAAGACGTCCAGATCCGTGTCGAAGGAGGCGAGCGGTGAGGGGTAGACCGGACGGTTGCCGAGGAACGTCCACGGCGAGGTGTTGCTGACTATCGTCAACGCCAGGCCCGGAACGGCCTCGTGGCCCGGAATCTCCAGGGCCACCGGGCCCGATCGGCGTTGCTCACGCTGGGTGAGGTAGTGCCGGACGGCCTGCCCGACGTACAGGGCGTGGGTGGACCTGCGCCCGGCCCGCCGCTGCTCCTCGACCCGGCCGACCACCCCGGCGTCGAAGCCGAGGCCGGCGGTGAAGGTGAACCAGCGGTCCGGCAGCCCGTCGGTCATCGCCTTGCCCAGCCCGATCGGCCGCTCGCGCCCCTGCTCCAGCGCGTTCAGCAGGGCGCCGGTGGCCTCCACCGGGTCGTTCGGCAGGCCCAGCGCGCGGGCGAAGACATTGGTCGAACCGCCCGGCACCACGGCCAGTCGCGGGACCTTCTCGCCCGGGCCCTGCGTCAGCAGCCCGTTCACCACCTCGTTGACGGTGCCGTCGCCGCCGAGCGCCACCACCAGGTCGACCGTGCCGTCCTGCGCCGCGTCCCGGGCCAGGTCGCGCGCGTGGCCCCGGTACTGCGTCTCGGCGACGTCCAGCTTGAGGTCGCTGCGCAGCGCGTGGATCAGTACGTCCCTGGTCCGGCCACTGGTGGTGGTGGCCTTGTGGTTCACGACCAGGAGAGCGCGCATGGGGAAAGCCTACGGGGCGGTACGGACCGACCGGCGGCTACCCTGCTGGAGTGACCGCAGAAACCTCCGCCCCCGCACCCGCCCGCCCGGTCCCGCTCACCCTGGGCGCCGCCATCACCGCTCTGGAGGGCGCCGCGCTGGCCGTCGTCGGCGTCTCGGACATGGTGTCCGCGCTGTCCGGCCAGGCCAAGCAGCTGGCCCTGAACGAGTTCGGCGGCCTGGTCATCGTGCTGCTCGGGGTGCTGCCGATACTGGCCGCCCGCGCGCTCCTCAAGGAGCGCCGCTGGGGCCGCAGCCCGGCCGTGCTGACCAACTCGATCTGCCTGCCGGTCGCTTACTACATGGTCCAGAGCGGCGGCGCGATGGTCGCGGTCGGCGTGCTGGTCGGCCTGCTCGGCCTGGTGGGCATCGGCTCGCTGCTGAACCCGAGGACGACGGCGGCCCTGTACGCCCCGCAGGAGGACTGAGCGCCCCCGCGGAACCGCCCCGAACGAGACGGACGGCCGCCGCAGCTCCGAGCTGCGGCGGCCGTCCCTCTCGCTCCTGCTACTCCTCCACGAGGAGCTTCTCCCGCAGCTGGGCCAGGGTGCGGGCCAGCAGCCGGGACACGTGCATCTGGGAGATCCCCACCTCGGCGGCGATCTGCGACTGGGTCATGTTCCGGAAGAACCGCAGCACCAGGATCTTCTGCTCCCGGGGCGGCAGTTGGGCCAGTAGCGGCTTGAGCGACTCGCGGTACTCGACGCCCTCCAGGGCCTCGTCGGTGGCGCCCAGGGTGTCCGCGACGGCCGGCGACTCGTCGTCGCTGTCCGGCACGTCCAGGGACAGCGTGGAGTACGCGTTGGCGGACTCCAGGCCCTCCAGGACGTCCTCCTCGGAGATCCCCAGGTGCTCGGCCAGCTCGTGCACCGTGGGGGAGCGGCCGTGCCGCTGGGAGAGCTCGCTGGTCGCCGTGGTGAGCGACAGCCGCAGCTCCTGCAGGCGGCGCGGGACGCGCACCGCCCAGCCCTTGTCGCGGAAGTGCCGCTTGATCTCGCCGACGATGGTCGGCGTCGCGTAGGTGGAGAACTCGACCCCGCGCTCGTGGTCGAAGCGGTCCACCGACTTGATCAGTCCGATGGTGGCGACCTGGGTCAGGTCGTCCAGCGGCTCGCCCCGGTTGCGGAACCGCCTGGCGAGGTGCTCGACCAGCGGGATGTGCATCCGCACCAGCTGGTTGCGCAGCTCGACGCGCTCCGGGGAGCCCTCGGGCAGCGCGGACAGCCGGACGAACAGCGCTCGGGCGGCCTCCCGGTCCGGCGCGCCGGAGCGGTGCGAGCCCTGGGCGGGCACGGCGCCGTGCAGCTCCGCGGCCTCCTCCTCCGCCGGCTCCGGCGCAGGAGGGGAGGCGGGCGTCGGCTCGGACGTCGGCTCGGTCGGGTGGCTCATCCGGTGGGCGTCCTTCGGGTGCGCTTCGTCGTTGGCGGCGAGGCCGGAAACGCTCGCCTGGGTCGGTACGGCAGGTCCCGCCGTCGCGAGGCCGGTACGGTCCAGATCACTCACGGCCATTCCCCCGTTCCGTTCCGGGAGCACCGGGGCCGCGGCCCCGGCATCGTCTCGTTGGTCGTACCGCGTGGGGGGCGGTACCGGGAGCCGCCCGTCGGACCCCGGGTGGGGAACGGCGGACGGCCCTTGCAGGGTGCTGCTCGGTGCCCGGTCAGTGGGCGGCGGAGCCGCCGCGCTTCTTGTGCAGGCTGATCGTGACGGTGTTGTCCTCGGCGACCGAGGAGTCCACCTCGCCGGCCAGCGCGGAGAGCACCGTCCAGGCGAAGGTGTCCCGTTCGGGGGCCTTGCCGTCCGTGGTGGGAGCGGCGACGGTCACCTTCAACGAGTCGCCGACCAGGCGGAACTCACAGGACAGGACGGAGCCCGGCACCGCCTGCTGGAGCAGGATGGCGCAGGCCTCGTCGACCGCGATCCGCAGGTCCTCGATCTCGTCGAGGGTGAAGTCCAGCCGGGCGGCGAGCCCGGCCGTCGCTGTTCGCAGCACGGAGAGGTAGGCCCCCGCCGCTGGCAGCCGGACCTCCACGAAGTCCTGAACGCCGAGATCGCTGTCGATCTGGGACACCCTTGCCTCCTGGGTGACGCACTGTACTTGCTCGGTACCCCCGAGGGGGCGTCCTCCGCACCCGGTGCGGGAGTTACTCATGGTAAGGCATTGCGACGCAGGGTGGCAGGGGCTTTGCCCCTACTCCGTGCGTCCGTTCAACGGCTTCCGGCGGCCAGGAGTGCCTCGCCGGTGAGCCGGTGGACCGTCCAGTCGTCCATCGGCACCGCGCCCAGCGACTTGTAGAAGTCGATCGAGGGCTGGTTCCAGTCGAGGACCGACCACTCCACCCGCGCGTAGCCGCGCTCCACGGCGATCCGGGCCAGCTCCAGCAGCAGCGCCTTGCCGTGGCCGCCGCCGCGGGCCGCCGGGCGCACGTACAGGTCCTCCAGGTAGATCCCGTGGGTGCCGCGCCAGGTCGAGAAGTTGAGGAACCAGACCGCGAAGCCGACCGGCTCGCCGGTGGCCTCGTCCTCCGCGATCAGGCCGAACAGCGCCGGGGCGGCGCCGAACAGCGCCTCGCGCAGCTGCTCCTCGGTGGCCACCGCCTCCTGCGGGGCCTTCTCGTACTCCGCCAGTTCGCGGATCATGGCCAGGATGACGGGAACGTCGGTGACGACGGCGGTGCGGATCATGCCGCGAGCCTACTGCTCGGGCCCCGTCTCGTCCCAGGCCTGGACGGAGGTCTGGTCGACGATCCGGCCGTCCCGCAGACCGGCCATCGAGGCCATCAGCACCCGCACGCCGTCGGGGTAGCGGCAGGACTCCAGGAACGCGACCTGGTCGCCCTGGACGACCACCTGTTCCAGCTTGTGGGTCATCTCGCGGCCGTAGATGTCGCTGAGCATCGCGCCGATCTCGTCGCGCCCGTGCATCACCAGGGGGTGGCTGGGCTGGGTCTTGCGGTCGACCACGCGCAGCTCGGCGTCCTCGGCGTAGAGGGCCAGCAGGGTCTCGGCGTCACGGCGTTCGATGCCCTCGCGCAGCGCGCGGGCGTCGAAGGTGGTGGGGGCCGCCATGGCGGTCATGGTCCTCGCTCCTCCGGTCGGGTTCCGTCGGTTCGGGTCGGGTTCCGTCGGTTCGCACCTTCGAGCGTACGCCCGGCGGACTCGACCGGAGGGCGGTCGTCGAGGGGCCGGTCAGCGGGCCGGGACGGTGCGCAGGAAGTCGGCCAGGGTGCTGATCGCGGCCGGGTTGCGCGGGCTCTCGACCAGGTCGACGTAGTCCATGACCACGATCCGGTCGTTCTTGACCGCGGAGACCCCGGCCAGCGGCGGGAAGGACTTGAGGAAGGCGCGCTTCTCCTCGGCGCCCGGGGTCGCGTAGTCGTTGATCACGATCACCTCGGGGTCGCGCCGCACCACGCTCTCCCAGCCGGCGGTGACCCAGGTGTCGGCCAGGTCGGCCATGATGTTGGTCCCGCCGGCCTTCGCGATGATCTCGTTCGCGGCGGCGAACCTCCCCGCGGTGTACGGCTTGTCCTGCCCGCTGTCGTACAGGAAGACGGACGGGCGGCGCCCGGGGGCCGGCACGGCGGCGATGGTGGCCCTGGACTCGGCGATCAGCTTGTCGGCGCGGTCCTTGACGTCGAAGATCTCGCCGAGGTTGGCCAGGTCGGTGTAGAGCGCGTCCAGCGGGTCCATCACCCCGCGCTCGGAGCCCTTGCCGCTGCGGCAGGACTCGCTGAGCACGTAGGACCCCACGCCGAGTGCCTTGAAGGCCTGGGGAGTGACCCCGCTGCCCTCGTCGAAGCCGTAGTGCCAGCCGGCGAACACCAGGTCGGCCCTGGCGTCCAGGGCGATCTCCTTGGTGAGCACCTTCTTGGAGAGCCAGGTGGTCCGCTGGTAGCCGTCCTTCCACGGCACCTGGTCGACCCGGCCCTTGTCGTCGGGCATCACGTAGCCGGCCATCCGGTCGGCGAGGCCGAGGGAGAGCATCAGTTCGGTGATGTTGACGTCGTTGGTCACCACCCGGGCGGGCTTCTGCGCGAAGGTGAGCTTCTCGCCGCAGTTCTCCACGGTCACCGGGTAGTGGGCGGAGGGGGTGGCGGCCCGGTCCGGGGCGATCTCGGCGCCGCAGGCGGTCAGTCCGAGGGTGAGCAGGGCGGTGGCGGCAACGGCCTTGGTGCGCATCGGAGTTCCTCGGGGGATCAGGGGAGACGGTCGAACAGCAGCTGGAGGGCGCCGGTCCCGGGGTGCCGGACCGGGGTGGCCCGGACGCCGAACACCTCGGCCAGCAGCGCCGGCTGGAGCACCTCGTGGGGCTCGCCGGAGGCGACGATCCGGCCGGCCGCCAGCACATACAGCCGATCGCAGTGGCCCGCGGCCAGGTTGAGGTCGTGCAGCGCGGTGAGCACCGTCGGCCCGGCCTCGCGGGCGATCGCCAGCACCTCCAACTGGTGGGCGATGTCCAGGTGGTTGGTGGGCTCGTCCAGCACCAGCAGCCGCGGCTCCTGGACGAGGGCGCGGGCGATCAGCACCCGCTGCTTCTCGCCCCCGGACAGGCTCAGGAAGCCGCGTTCGGCGAGGTGGTCGGCCCGGACCTTCCGCAGCGCGGCCGCGCAGCGCTCCCGGTCCGCCTCGGTCGGGCCGCCCAGGCCGCGCCGGTGCGGCAGCCGGCCCATGGCGACCACCTCGGCCACCGTGAAGTCGAACTCGGCGGGGTGCTCCTGGGTCAGCGCGGCCACCCGGCGGGCCGCCTCGCGCGCGGTGAGGGCGTGCAGGTCCTCGCCGTCCAGCCGGACGGCCCCGCCGGCCGGCCGCAGCACCCGGTAGACGCAGCGCAGCAGGGTCGACTTGCCGCTGCCGTTCGGGCCGATCAGCCCGACCACCTGCCCGGCGGCGGCCGCCAGGCTCACCTCGTGGACCAGCCGGGCACCGGCCAGCTCCACCGAGACGCCGTCGACGGCGAGGTCCCGGACAGGGCCCAGGTCCCGGCCGCCGCTCATCGGGCACCCCCGAAGGCCTGGCCGCGCCGACGCATCATCAGCAGGAAGGCGGGCACCCCGAGCACCGCGGTGAACACCCCGACCGGCAGTTCGGCGGGCGCCAGCAGGGTGCGCGAGGCGATGTCCACCCAGACCAGCAGCAAAGCCCCGGCGAGCGGCGCGATGACCAGCACCCGGCGGTGCCCGGCGCCGACCAGCATCCGGGCCAGGTGCGGCATCAGCAGCCCGACGAAGCCGATCGCCCCGCTGACCGCGACCACGGTGCCGGTGACGGCGGCGGTCACCACGAACAGCTCCCGGCGCAGCCGGTCCGGGTCCACGCCGAGCGAGGCGGAGGTCTCGTCGCCCATCGCGAGCGCGTCCAACCGCCCGGCGGCGCAGGCCAGGTAGGCGAGTCCGGCCAGGACGGTGCAGGCGGCGATCGGCACCGAACCCCAGGTGGCGCCGCCGAGGCTGCCGAGCAGCCACATCATGGCGTCCCGGGCGGCCTCGGCGTGGTCGGCGGAGAAGACCATCAGGGTGGTCAGGGCGGAGAAGCCGTAGGAGAGCGCGGTGCCGGTGAGCACCAGCCGCAGCGGGGTGAGCCCGTACGCGGTGCGGGCGGCGAGGTAGACCAGCACCATGGCGACCAGCGCGGAGCCGAACGCGGAGACGGAGATCGCCCACACCCCGAGCGAGGCGAAGGCGCCGAGCAGCAGGACGGCGTTGGCGCCGACGGCCGCGCCGGAGGAGATGCCGAGCACGAAGGGGTCGGCGAGGGCGTTGCGCACCAGCGCCTGGACGGCGACCCCGGTGGCGGCCAGTCCGCCGCCGACCACGGCGGCCAGCAGGGTGCGCGGCAGCCGGAGCTCCCAGATGATCGCGTACGCCGCCGCCTCGTCGGCGTCCAGCCGGCCGCCCGTCAGTCCGGCGCCCAACAGTCGCAGCACGTGGGGGAGTTCGATGCCGGAGGCGCCGAGGGCGACCCCGCAGACCAGGGAGAGCAGCAGGGCGACGCCGAGGCCGGCGGCGAGCGGGACGGTCGGTATTCGGCGAACGGGGTCACTCACGTGCGGTCGCGCCTTGCCTCGGGCCGCAGGGCGTGCCGGGGCGGGCGCCGGCCGGGGGCGTGCCCGGGCGCCGTCCCCTCGCAGTCCGCGGCGAGTCGTCGGGAGTCCAGCGACCGAGGGCGATCGGGCTGGCGCGGCCGTACGGATACGGACCGTGCTCACCGTTGCGGGTCAGCGCCGGATTCTCACCGGACTTCCCCCTCGGACGCCCTGGCAGCATAACAGCCACTCAGGGCAGGCAACCCTTACCGGGGGTGGGCCGGACGTGAACGCACGACCGCCCCCGTCCGACGGTGCGGACGGGGGCGGCCGGCTGGCGACGCGTCAGGCTCAGGCCTGCTTGGTCTCCCAGAAGATCTTGTCGACCTCGGCGATCAGGTCCAGCAGGGCCTGGCCGGTGGCCGGGTCCGTGGACGCCTTGGCGGCCGAGGCGGCCTTCAGGGTGTCGTTGATCAGCTGGTGCAGCTGCGGGTACTTCTCGAAGTGCGGGGCCTTGAAGTAGTCGCTCCACAGCACCGAGATGTGGTGCTTGACGGCCTCGGCGCGCTGCTCCTTGATGATGATGGCGCGGGCGCGGAAGTGCGGGTCCTCGTTGGCCTGGTACTTCTCCTGGGTGGCCTTGACCGACTCGGCCTCCAGCTTGGCCTGCGCCGGGTCGTACACGCCGCAGGGCAGGTCGCAGTGGGCGTGAGCCGTGGCACGAGGTGCAAACAGACGAGAGAACATGGGAGTCCTTCCTTAGATCGTCTTCCCGCGCCCGAGATTACCCTTCCGCCCCCGGGGTTTCGCGATCGGGCGGTGGGCCTAGGGCAAAAGGCCGACCCGGAACCGGGGTAATCCGGACATCGAACGGATGACGGCCCGTACGGCAGACTGGGGCGGTCGGACCGGGCGGATCCGGGAGGAGGAGTCGTGGCGCGGAGCACGGAGCCGAAGGGCGGTGCGGGGGGCGGCGCGGTGCCGTTCGGGCTGGTCGACGTGGCGGGCCCGTCGATGGTGCCGACCCTGCGCGAGGGCGACCAGCTGCTCGTCCGCTACGGCGCGCCGGTCCGGCCCGGCGCGGTGGTGCTGTTCCGGCACCCCTTCCAGCAGGACCTGCTGGTGGTCAAGCGGGCCGCGGAGCGCCGCCCGAACGGCTGGTGGGTGCTGTCCGACAACCGCCCGGTGGACAGCGACAGCCGCAGCTACGGCCCCGTCCCGGACGAACTGGTGCTCGGCCGGGTGCTGCTGCGGCTGCGCCCGAGCCCGGCCTGGCTGGCGCCCGGTCGCGGGCTGGAGCGCCTGCTGCTCGGCCCCCGGCTGGCCCGGGTGCCGGGCCTGGCCCGCCGGCTCGGGGTGTTCGTCGAGGAGCTCTAGCCGCGGTCTAGCCGCCCGAGTGCAGGGCCGCCTCGGCCTCCTGGCGCTTGCGGGCCCGGTACGCGGCGACGTTGGCGCGGGTCGCGCAGCGGTCGGAGCAGTAGCGGCGGGAGCGGTTGGTCGAGGTGTCCAGGTAGGCGTTGCGGCAGGGCGCGGCCTGGCAGATGCCGAGCCGGTCGGCGCCCAGCTCGGTGAGGTGGACGGCCAGGCCCATGCAGGCGACGGCGCTGAAGTGGGCGGTGGCGGTCGGCGAGTTGTCCGCCAGGTGCAGGTGCCAGCGCGGCCGGCCGGCGTCGTCCAGGTAGTCGTGCCCGGAGACCAGCGGACTGACGGGGTACTCCATCAGCAGGCTGTTCAGCAGGTCGACGCCCCGGACCTCGTCCCCCTCGGCGGCCGCCTCGAACACCCCGCGCAGCCTGGTCCGCACCGCCCGCAGCCGGGGCACGTCGGACTCGTCGGCCAGCGCGGCGGCGCGGGAGGAGTCGGAGAACAGGGCGCGCACCGCGTCCACCGAGGTCAGCGCGTCGGTGCCGCGCTCGGGCTCCTCGGTGTTCACCAGCCGAACGGCGAGGTCGGCGTACGAGGCGAGCTCCACGGCGGTCCTTCCAGAGGTGTCGGTAACGGGTCCAACTGTTTCGGTAACGGGCTGGGCGCTTCCAGCCTATTACCCGGCTGGGGCAAACGGCGGCGCCCGGCAGGAAGCTGCCTGCCGGGCGCCGGTCGTACGGGCTCAGAGGACCTTGGAGAGGAAGGCCCTGGTGCGCTCGTGCTGGGGGTTGGTGAGCACCTCGCGGGGGTTGCCGGACTCGACCACCACGCCGCCGTCCATGAACACCAGCGCGTCGCCGACCTCGCGGGCGAAGCCCATCTCGTGGGTGACGACCACCATCGTCATGCCCTCCTCGGCCAGGCCGCGCATGACGTCCAGGACGTCGCCGACCAGCTCCGGGTCGAGCGCCGAGGTGGGCTCGTCGAAGAGCATCAGCTTGGGCTTCATGGCCAGCGCGCGGGCGATCGCCACGCGCTGCTGCTGGCCGCCGGACAGCTGCGAGGGGTAGTTCTTCGCCTTGTCGGCCAGGCCGACCCGCTCCAGCAGGGCCATCCCGCGCTCGCGGGCGTCGGCCCGGCTCTCGCGCTTGACCTGGACCGGCGCCTCGATGACGTTCTCTATGGCGGTCATGTGCGGGAACAGGTTGAAGCGCTGGAACACCATGCCGATGTCGCGCCGCTTGAGGGCGACCTCGCGGTCCTTGAGCTCGTGGAGCTTGTCGCCCCGCTGCTGGTAGCCGACCAGTTCGCCGTCCACCCAGAGGCGGCCGCCGTTGATCTTCTCCAGGTGGTTGATGCACCGCAGGAAGGTCGACTTGCCGGAGCCGGACGGGCCGATCAGGCAGAACACCTCGCCCTGCTTGACCTCCAGGTCGATGCCCTTGAGCACCTCGACCGAGCCGTAGGACTTGTGCACGTTCTCGGACCGGACCATCGGCTCGCCCGTGGGCGCGGAACCGGTGGGGGTCTTGCTCAGATCGGTCATACGTGACCACCTCCCTCGAGCCCCGGGACGACGTCGGCGCTCGTCTTCGGGGTGGGCTTCCCGGCGAACAGGCCCCGCAGTCGCTGCAGCGGGGTGGGCGGGAGGGTGCGGTTGGAGCCTCGGGCGTAGTAGCGCTCGATGTAGTACTGGCCGATGGTCAGCACCGAGGTGAAGAACAGGTACCAGAGGCTGACCACGATCAGCAGCGGGATGTTCTGGTAGTTCCGGGAGTAGATGACCTGACCGGCCCGGAAGATCTCCTCCAGGGAGATCACGGAGACCAGCGAGGTGGTCTTCAGCATCGAGATGGTCTCGTTGCCGGTCGGCGGGATGATCACCCGCATGGCCTGCGGCAGGACGATCCGCCGCATGGTCTGGAACCGGCTCATCCCGAGCGCGTGGGCGGCCTCGGTCTGGCCCTCGTCGACCGACTGGATGCCGCCGCGGACGATCTCCGCCATGTAGGCGGCCTCGTTGAGGCCGAGGCCCAGCAGCGCGGCGACGAAGGTCGGGATCAGGACGTTGGTCTGTCCGGACCAGAACTCGGGCCCCCACGGGACGCCGATCGACAGCTTGGCCCAGATCAGGCCGAGGAAGTTCCAGAACACCAGCTGCACCAGCACCGGGGTGCCGCGGAAGACCCAGATGTAGACCCAGGCGGTTCCGGCCAGCAGCGGGTTCGGGGACAGCCGCATCACCGCGAGGATGATGCCGCCGACCACACCCATGAGCATGGAGAGGGCGGTCAGCTCCAGCGTCACGAGCAGCCCGTGCATGATGCTGTCGTGGAACAGGTACTGCCCGACGATGTCCCACTTGAAAGCGGGGTTGGTGAAGAGGGCGCTCAGCAGCATCGCCGCGAGCAGGGCGATGACGACGGCGCCCGCCCAGCGTCCGGGGTGGCGGACCGGGACGGCCTTGATGGTCTCAGGCCGTCCCTTCTGCGCCGTCCCCTTGTCCAGAGAGTTCACGGTGTGGCCTCGGGGGAGAGATGAAGCGTACGAGGGGTCAGCTGACGGCGCCGTTGACGGTCGACTTGTCCAGGGCACCGGCCTCGACGCCCCACTTGGTGAGGATCTGCTTGTAGGTGCCGTCGTCGATCAGCGACTGGATGGCACCCTGGATCGCCGGCGTGAGCTTGGAGCCCTTGGCCAGGGCGACGCCGTAGGGGGCCACACCGTAGGTGTCGCCGAGCTTCTCCAGCTGACCGCCGGACTGCTTGATCGCGTAGTCGACGACCTGGGAGTCGGCCATCATCGCGTCGTCGCGGCCGGAGACCACGGCGTTGGTGACGTCCGTCTGGAGGTCGAACTTGTCGCCGTCGTTCGGGATGCCGGGCTTGCCGTTCTTGGCGCAGTCCGGGTTGCGGGTGTCCTTGATCTCGTCGGCCTGGGTGGTGCCGGTCTGGACGGCGACCTTCTTGCCGCAGAGGTCCTTCGGGTCGACCTTGGACGGGTTGCCCTTCTTGACCGCGACGGCGCTGCCGGAGTTGAAGTAGGTCACCATGTCGACGACCTGCTCGCGCTCCTTGTTGTCCGTGAAGGACGACATGCCGAGCTGGAACTTGTTCGACTGGATGCCGGGGATGATCGCGGTGAAGCCGGAGTCCTGGACCTCGGCCTTGAGGCCGAGCTTGGCGGCGATGGCGTCGGCGAGGTCGACGTCCATGCCGATGACCTTGCCGCTGTCGTCCTTGAACTCGTCCGGCGCGTACGAGGCGTCCGCGCCGACCACGAGCTTCCCGGCCGACTTGATGTCGGCGGGGACGAGGGCGGCCAGCTTGTCGTCGGCCTTGACCGTGTTGACGGTCGCGGAGGCGTTCGGGGCGCCGCTGCCTTCGCTGCTCTTGCTGCTGCCGCAGCCGGTCAGGACGAGGGACACCGAGACGGCAGCCACGCCGGCCGCGAAGAGGCGGGTGCGCTGGGTACGGACGGTCATGAGGGGGATCTCCTCCTGGGGAGAGAAATCGGGCGGAGCGCGCCGCGGGAGCGGCGCACCGGGGCAGCTGGCCGTACGAAGCCGTACGGGTGGACATGTCGCTGTACGTCGTCGTACGTGCATTGCCGGGTGGTGCAGTTGCCCGGGCGCAGGGGGCCGCCCGGAGTGGTGCGGGTACTGCTTCCGCCACCCTCCGCCGAGGTGGACGTCGACCTGAACCGCCTCGACCCAGTGGCCGGCTCGATCCGAGATGGGGGGAATCCTGCCATCTGATGACGGTCAGATGGCCCTCATCCAGATCAAAATCGGATAACGAGGGCTCATGCTGTCCGCTATTCGGACGGATCGCGTGCCCCTGTCACGCTGCGTATAAGTATGCAGATCCGCCTGTGCTCCCTCGGGAAGCCCCGCCGCTGCCCCGCCGCACTCGCTGCCGTGCCCCTGCCGTGCCCCTGCGGTGCCCCGGCCGTGTCCCGGCCGCGCTTCCGTCGGCCCGTGGGCTCAGATGCCCCCGTTGACCACCGCGTTCTGCGCCGCGCCCGCGCTCACGTTCCACTTGCCGAGGATCTTGTCGTACTCGCCGCTGCGGATCAGCTGGTCCACCGCCTTGGACAGGGTGTCGCGCAGCTCGGTGTCCTCCTTGCGCACCGCGATCCCGTACGGGTTGGAGGTGGACTGGGCGCCGGTCACCTCGAAGCGGCCCCCGCCGTCCGTGGTCTTCGCCGCGTAGGCGGCCACCGGGAAGTCGTCCAGCCCGGCCGCGGCGGTGCCGGCGGACACCTCGGCCAGCGCCTTGGCGTCGGTGTCGAAGCGGTGCACCGTCAGCTGCTTGCCGGTGCGGGCGCAGACGGCGACCTGCCGGGTGGCGACGCCGTCCTGGGTGGTGCCCTGCTGGAAGGCGATCGTGCGGCCGCACAGGTCGTCGAGGGTCCGGATCCCCTTGGGGTTGCCCTTCGGGACGACGATCGAGGTGCCGGCGATGAAGTAGTCCACGAAGTCCACGCCCGGGTTGACCTGCTTGCCGTCGGCGTCCAGGCCCTCGCGGCGCTGGCGGACGTCGCTGAGCGCGGACATCGCCACGTCGAACTGCTTGCCCTGCAGGTTCGGTATCAGCTTGTCGAACGGGGTGTCCACGAACTCGACCCGCACGTCGAGGATCCGGCCGAGGGCGGCGGCGAGCTCCGGGTCCAGGCCGGTCGGCTTGCCGTCCGGGCCGCGGAACTCCACCGGCGCGTAGTTGACGTCCATGCCGACGCGCAGCACGCCGGCCGAGCGCTGGGCCTTGGGCAGTTTGCCGCGGATGTCCTTGACCGGGTCGCTCGCGGCGGCCTGCCCGCCACCGCCGCAACCGGTGAGGAACAGGGAGCCGGCGGCGGCCAGTGCGGCTGCGGCGACGGCCCGACGGCGGGCGGGGCGGAGGTGAGGCATGAGGGATGCTCCTGAGGGCGGAACCGCGGTCACCGCGGTGTCGCGCCGGTGTACGCGGGATGGCGGACATGCGATCCTGCCATCCCGCCCTGCCGGGCCCGGCGGCGGGTGTGTCAGAATTCGGTACCGGGTGACCCCCGAACGCTCGAACCAGACCGACGAGCCCCGACAGGCTCGGGGTGCTCAGGACCGGAAGTCATCACGTGGCTCCGTATCCGGGGCGCCGGATCCCCTACGGGTCTGCGTTCACTCCTGGTTCACTCCTGCGGGTGCGCGTGTCTCAGCGCCGTTGCCGCCGCCGGAGCTCGGTGCTTCCGACACCGGGCCCCAGTCGACGCGACAGCACGGCGATGAACGGTGCGTGACGAGGACGAAAAGGCATAGGTGCGATGCCTTTGTCCGACCTACGCTCGGCCCGGCAGCACAACGCGGACAAGACAAGACCCCATAAAAAACCCTCATCCGAGGGCGCCACCCGACGGCAGCGCCCCCGCCCCGACCCCGGGTCCGCTTCGGCGTACCCGGTTTCCGGCTTCCGGTACGGGGCGCCCAGCCCGTCGGCCGCGCACCTCGCCAGAACAATGACGAAGAGGTCATCGTGGCAGCGGAGATCATCAGCAGCACCCAGGACACCGACGATCCGGTCGACGCCGTTTTCGCGCTCCACCGCGGCGGCAAGATGGAGATCCGGGCGACCGTGCCGGTGCGCGACGCGGACGACCTGTCCCTCGCCTACACCCCCGGGGTGGCCCGGGTCTGCACGGCCATCGCCGAGCAGCCGGAGCTGGTCAACGACTACACCTGGAAGTCCAACACCGTCGCGGTGGTCACCGACGGCACCGCGGTGCTGGGCCTCGGCGACATCGGCCCGGAGGCCTCGCTCCCGGTGATGGAGGGCAAGGCCATCCTGTTCAAGCAGTTCGGCGGGGTGGACGCGGTGCCGATCGCGCTCGCCTGCACCGAGGTGGACGAGATCGTCGAGACGGTGGTCCGGCTGGCCCCGTCCTTCGGCGGCGTCAACCTGGAGGACATCTCCGCCCCGCGCTGCTTCGAGATCGAGCGCCGGCTCCAGGAGGCCCTGGACATCCCGGTCTTCCACGACGACCAGCACGGCACCGCGATCGTCACCACCGCCGCCCTGTGGAACGCCGCCAAGGTGACCGGCCGGGAGATCGGCTCGCTGCGGGCCGTCATCTCCGGCGCCGGCGCGGCCGGCATCGCCATCGCCAAGATGCTGCTGGCCGCGGGCATCGGCGACGTCGCCGTCTGCGACCGCAAGGGCGTGGTCTACCGGGGCCGCGAGGACCTGACGGACGTCAAGGCCGAGATCGCCGAGCTGACCAACCGTTCGGAGCTCAAGGGCTCGCTGGCCGACGCCCTGGCCGGCGCCGACGTGTTCATCGGCGTCTCCGGCGGCACCGTGCCGGAGGAGGTCGTGGCGACCATGGCCGAGGGCGCGTTCATCTTCGCGATGGCCAACCCCAACCCGGAGATCCACCCCGAGGTCGCGCACAAGTACGCGGCGGTCGTCGCCACCGGGCGCAGCGACTTCCCGAACCAGATCAACAACGTGCTGGCCTTCCCGGGCATCTTCGCCGGCGCTCTCCAGGTCCGGGCCTCCCGGATCACCGAGGGCATGAAGCTGGCGGCCGCCAAGGCGCTGGCCGCGGTGGTGGCCGACGAGCTGACCCCGCAGAAGGTCATCCCCTCGCCGTTCGACGAGCGGGTCGCCCCGGCGGTCACCAAGGCCGTGGCCGAGGCCGCCCGCGCCGAGGGCGTGGCCCGGGCCTGACGCGGTGCCGGGGGAGCGTGCCCGCCACGGCGGGCCGCTCCCCCGCCCCTGCCCCCCGAGCCGAAGGGCGCGCCGCTGCCGAAAGCGAGGAGCGACAAGCGAGGTACGAGCGCCGGAGCGACGACCGTCGGCAGCGGGTCCGAGCGCCCGGAGGCGAGCGGGGGAGTAGCACGGTACGAGCGCCGGAGCGACGACCGTCGGCAGCGGGTCTGAGCGCCCGGAGGCGAGCGGGGGAAAGCACAGCGCGGGACACGCGTCACACTTACGCGTGGTTCCCGGCCCCGGCCGTCCCGGCTAGTGTCCGGGGCATGTTTGCTGCCTATGCCGCCCGTATCGACGCCGACGACCCGCTGAGCGGGCTGGAGTTGGGCGAACTCCCCGAGCCGCAGGCCCGTCCCGGGTGGAGCGTGGTCACGGTCAGGGCCGCCAGTCTCAACCACCACGACCTGTGGTCGCTGCGCGGGGTCGGGCTGCCCGCCGAGAAGCTGCCGATGATCCTCGGCTGCGACGCCGCCGGCGTCGACGAGGACGGCAACGAGGTGGTCATCCACTCCGTCATCGGCCAGTCCGGCCACGGGGTGGGCCCGAACGAGCCCCGCTCCATCCTGACCGAGCGCTACCAGGGCACCTTCGCCCAGCAGGTGGCCGTGCCCACCTGGAACCTGCTGCCCAAGCCCGCCGAGCTGAGCTTCGAGGAGGCCGCCTGCCTGCCCACGGCCTGGCTGACGGCGTACCGGATGCTGTTCACCAACGCCGGGGTCAAGCCCGGTGACACCGTCCTGGTGCAGGGCGCCGGCGGCGGGGTGTCGACCGCGCTGGTCGTCCTCGGCAAGGCGGCCGGCCTGCGGGTCTGGGTCACCGGCCGGGACGAGGCCAAGCGCCGCCGGGCCGTCGAGCTCGGCGCGGACGCGGCCTTCGAGAGCGGCGCCCGGCTGCCCGCCCGGGTGGACGCGGTGATGGAGACGGTCGGCGCCGCGACCTGGTCGCACTCGGTGAAGTCGCTGCGCCCGGGCGGCACCATCGTCATCTCCGGTGCCACCTCCGGCCCCAGCCCGAAGGCCGCCGAGCTGAACCGGATCTTCTTCCTGGAGCTCAAGGTGGTCGGTTCGACCATGGGTACCAAGGAGGAGCTGGCCGGGCTGCTGGCGCTGTGCGCGAACACCGGGGTCCGTCCGGTGATCGACTCGGTGCTGCCACTGGCCGAGGCCCGGGACGGCTTCGCCAAGCTGGCCAAGGGCGAGGTCTTCGGCAAGATCGTGCTCAACCCCTGAGCCGCGACGGCCCGGTGCCCCTCCCGCGGGAGGGGCACCGGGCGCCCGGCATAGACCGACCGGCACATGGTGAGCGGCGTCGCGACGCCGGGGCACGCACCTCGCCGCGTTGTCGTCGGTCGCCCGATGCTCCGCATCGCCTCCCTCCTCCGCCTTGCGATGCACGCACCCCAACGCCGCTCCTTCACCCACTCACCATGCGCCGGTCGGTCTTAGCCGAGCAGCCGCTTCAGCCGCTCGCCGGCCGCGCCCAGCACCGAGCGGGCCTCGGTCAGCTTGTCAGCGCTCACCCCGCCGTCCCGGGCCGCGTCGCGGACCTGGTCGCGGAATCGGTCGAGCAGCCGCTCCAGTTCGCGGGCCGGGTCGCCGGCCGGGTCGGTGCGGGTCCACTCCGGCAGGTCGGCGGGGGCGTCCGCGGCGTCCTGGTCCTTGTCCAGGTCGATCCTGGTCACCGTGATCCGCTCGGACGGCTCGGCGGCCTCCTCCGTCGGGTGGCCCCAGCGGGCCGCGTCGGCCAGCCCGGCCAGGCCCTTGGTCAGCTCGGACAGGCCCTCGGCCAGTCCGGTCGGCCAGTCGCCCTTCGCGGCGTGCTCGCGCACCTGCTGCTCGACCCGGCGCTTGATCCGCAGCGCCTCCTGCTGGGCGGCGGTGCGGGAGGCCTTGGCCTGCTCGCGCAGTCGGCGGGCCTCATCCTCGGCGGCCTTCGCCTTGGCCTTGGCGGCCCGTTCCTGCTCCCGGGCGCGCTTGGCCTGCTCCTTGGCCTGCCGCTTGAACTGGGCGAACTCCTCCTTGGCGCGCTGCCAGGACTCGTTGTCGCCCCAGGGGCCGGCCCACGGGTCGCCGCCGGCCTTGCCGCCGGTGTCCGGGCGGTCCGGCCGGGGGGCCTGCTTGGCGGCCTGCCACAGTTCCTCGCGCAGGTCCTTGGCGCTGTCCCGGACGTCCTCCCGGATCGCCCCGGCGAGCTGGGCCACGGAGTCGTGGATCTCCAGCTCCAGATCGTCCAACTCGCCCTGCCGGGCTTCGAGTTCGGCGCGCCCGGCGTCGGTCAGCCGGTAGACCTTGCGGCCGCCCTCGGTGCTGTGGCTGACCAGGCCCTCCTGCTCCAGCTTCGCCAGCCGCGGGTAGACGGTGCCGGCGGAGGGGGCGTACAGGCCTTGGAAGCGCTCCTCCAGCAGGCGGATCACCTCGTAGCCGTGCCGCGGGGACTCGTCCAGCAGCTTCAGCAGGTAGAGCCGGAGCCGGCCGTGGCCGAAGACGGGGGTCATCTCAGGCCTCCTTGGTGAGGTCGGGGCCGGCGGGCCGGTCGGCGGCGGGGGAGGCGGGGAGCTCCTTGACCACCACCGGGGCGTCGTCCTCCGACTCGGGGCGGCGCAGCACGGTGACCGCGCCGGAGACGGTGGTGACGTTGAGGCTGCCGCGGCCCTCGCCGAGCTGGCCGGAGATCTTCTTGGCGCCCCAGGTGCTGCTCATGGTGAGCTCGTCGAAGGTGCTGGAGACGTCGCCGCTGGTGGAGCCGGCCTCGACGGTGGCGTCGGCCAGCGAGGGGATGCGGACCACGACCGGGCCGCTGACGGTGTTGACCTTGACGTCGGTCTCGCCGGCCACGTCGAGGTCCAGGGTGACGGCGCCGGTGACGGTGTTGGCCTGCACCCGGTCGGCCGTCCCGGCGATCACGGTGAGCTGCCCGGAGACGGTGTTGACCTTGAGCTGGCCGCCGACCGCCTGGGCGTCCACGTCACCGGTGACGGTGCCGGCGTCGATCCGCCCGGTGACCCCGGCCAGGGTGGTGTCGCCGCTGGCGCTCTGCACCGAGACGTGGCCGTCGATGCCGGTGACGGTGGAGTGGGCCGACACGGTGCCGACCTTGACCTCGGTGCCGGCCGGCACGGTCAGGGTGAGGTCGACGGAGCGCTTGCGCTTGAAGGAGTCGAAGAAGCTGCGGACCGAGCCGATCGACTTGATCCAGTCGCCGAACTCGCCCCAGCTGTTGATGTCCTTGTAGGTGGCGGTCAGGACGCCGTCCACCAGCGTGACGTGCAGCGGGTCGCCCTTGAGGTCGGTGACCTCCAGTCGGGCCGGGCCCTCGGCCGCGACCACGTTCACGGTGCCGTCGATGACGCGCACGTGCAGCGCGCTGACCGGCTCCTCGAAGGTGGTCCTGCCGGGCCCCTCGATCGTCCACTGGCTCATCTCTGCCGCCTCCCGTCGCGGATCGCGATGTATCGCGTTCTCTCCTGAAGACGATATATCGCGTGCCGGGAAAAGCAAGCGGTTCGCCCCCGGGACGAGCCCGGACGCTTCCCGGAGCCGTCCCCTACGGGAAACGCGCGAAGGGCCCGGGAGGCAACCGCCTCCCGGGCCCTTCGCGCGTGCCGTCAGGGCGTCACTCGTCGTCGTCCTCGTCGTCGAGCCGGGCCAGCCAGGTGGCCAGCCGCTCGACCGGGATCTCGAAGTCCGGGTTGAGGTCGACGAACTCGCGCAGGCGCTCGGCCAGCCACTCGAAGGTGACCTCCTCCTCGCCGCGCCGGCTCTCCAGCTCCTCGATGCCTCGGTCGGTGAAGTACACGGTTTCGCTCCGGTCGGATGGGGATTGACCTGGTCAGGATAGACCGACGTCCTTGCGGTAGAGGGACAGCGTCAGCTTGGCGGAGCCCGCGCTGCCGTTGATCTCGACGACCTTGGCGATCACGATGTTGCCGTTGGTGCGGTGACGCAGGCAGAACAGCCGTCCCGGGGGCAGGTCGGAGTACTTCAGGTTGGCCGTCGGCTCCTTGTCGATGGCCGCGGAGCACTCCTCGGGCGTGAGCGAGGAGGCCTGGGAGATGTACGGGTCCGCGTCGCTCCAGTTGAAGTCGTCGTAGCTCGGGCTCATGCCCCACGCACCGGACGAGGACGTCACCTTGCCCGCGATCAGGTCGAAGTAGTAGTCGTGGCTCGGCGCGGAGAGGTCGCGGTTCTCGTAGACCGGGGTGTACCTGATCTGGCTCGCCGTGGCGCTCATCGCCGGGTTCGGCGTCGTGGTGGCGCTCGGGGAGCCGGTCTGGGAGCCGGACGACGTGGTCGGCCTGGGCGAGGCCGTCGGCGGCAGCGGCTGGGAGGTCTGGTTGGCGGTGACCGCGGGGGCCGGGGTGGTGGCCGCGGCCGGCTTCTTGCCGTCGTCCAGCTTCTTCATCAGCACCACGCCGCCCGCCGTGCCGCCGACCGCCGTCACCAGGGCGACGGCGAGCAGCACCTTCCAGGACACCCCGCCCTTGCGCTTCGGCTCCGGCGCGGGCAGCGGGACGGCGGTGGTGACCGCCGGGCCGGGCGGCGGGGTGTCGAAGGTCGGCGGCTCCGGCTGGAGCCGGACGGTCGGCGGGGCGGGCAGCACCGGGGCGGTGGGCATCTCGGTGGGCGGCTGCGGGGCGCCGTACGCGCCGAGCGGCGGCGGGGTGAAGCCCGACGGCGGGCCGACGGGCTGCTGCGGCGGGGCGACCGCGGTGGCCGGGTGGGTCGGCGCGGCGAGCGGCCGCGGGGGAGCGGCCGGGACCGGCGGGGCGGTGGGTGCGGCCGGTGCCGGGGTGGGCGGCGTCCGGGGGAGGTCGGAGCGGCGGGTGATCTCGGTGTTGACCTGTCGGGGCAGCCAGTCGTCGGCGAACCGCAGCTGGCCGCCGACCTCCGGGTGGTTGCGGGCGGCCTGGATGATCTCGGCGGGCTTCGGCCGGTCCTCCGGGGACTTGGCCAGGCAGCGCTGGATCAGCTCGCGCAGGTCCGCCGGGACGGCCTCCAGGTCCGGCTCCTCGTGCACCACCCGGTAGAGCACCGCGGTGTCCGGGCCGTCGCCGAACGGCGCGCTGCCGCTCGCCACGTAGGCGGCCAGGGCGCCCAGTGCGAAGACGTCGGTGGCGGGGGTGACGGCGCGGCCCTGGGCCTGCTCGGGGGCCATGAAGGAGGGGGAGCCGATCCGGTAGCCGGTGCCGGTGAGCGCGGTGGCGTCGGCGGCCCGGGCGATGCCGAAGTCGATCACCCGGGGGCCGTCCCCGGCGACCAGCACGTTGGCGGGCTTGAGGTCGCGGTGGACCACCTCGACGCTGTGGATCGCCTGCAGCGCCTCGGCGATGCCGCCCATCAGCAGCAGCACGGTGCGGACCGGCAGGGCGCCGTGCTCCCGCACCACCTGCTGCAGGGACGGGCCCGGGACGTACGCGGTGACCAGCCAGGGGGCGTCCGAGTCCAGGCCGCCGGAGTCGATCACCTGGGCGGTGTACAGCCCGTGGATCCGCTGGGCGTTGCTGACCTCCTGGGCGAAGCGGCGGCGGAACTCGCCGTCCTCGGCGAACTCGGGACGGACCACCTTGAGCGCCACCGGGCGCCCGCCCGGTGTGTACGAGAGGTAGACCCGGCCCATGCCGCCGGCGCCGAGCCGGGCGAACAGCCGGTAGCCGCCGACCTCCCGGGGGTCCTCGGGGAGCAGCGGCTGGAAGACCGGAGGGAGCTTGCCCGGGTCACGTGGCGTGTCGGCGGTCATGTGGTGGTCCCCCTGGGAGCGCGGTGAGGTCGTTCGGCCGGGGCCGCGGGCGCGATGACGGGCGCCGGGCGGCGATCCGGCGATGCATAACCTATCGATCCGTCAGGAGAGCGTGCGGGCAGGTCCGGCATTGGTTGCAGAGCTGCGACCTTTGCCGGGGCACGACAGGAGTGCGGAACGCCCGCGGCCCCGCCTCCCTGGTCGGGAGACGGGGCCGCGGGCGTCACTGCGGTGCGGGGCCTCGGCGCGTCAGAGCGCGAAGACCTCCTCGATCAGCGCCTGCTGCTCGGCACCGTGGCGCTTGGCCGAGCCGACGGCCGGCGACGAGGCCGAGGCGCGGGCGACCCGGCGCAGACGGGCGTCGCCGCCGCTGCGGCCGATGACGACCTGCAGGTGGTCGACCAGGTTCATCGCGATGAACGGCCAGGCACCCTGGTTGGCCGGCTCCTCCTGCGCCCAGACGAACTGGACGTCGTCGCCGTAGCGGGCCAGCTCCTCCTGGAGCTCGGCCACCGGCAGCGGGTAGAGCCGCTCCATACGGACGATGGCGGTGTCGGTGACGCCGCGCTCGGTCCGGGCCGCCGCCAGGTCGTAGTAGAACTTGCCGGAGGTGATGACCACCTTGCGGACCTGCGCCGGGTCGACGGTGGTGTCGCCGATGACCGGGCGGAACGAGCCCGACAGGAACTCCTCGGTCGCACTCGCCGCGGCCTTCAGACGCAGCATCGACTTCGGGGTGAAGACGATCAGCGGCTTGTGGTGCGGGTTGTGCGCCTGCCAGCGCAGCAGGTGGAAGTAGTTCGACGGCAGGGTCGGCATCGCGACCGTCATGTTGTCCTGCGCGCACAGCTGGAGGAAGCGCTCCGGGCGGGCGGACGAGTGGTCCGGGCCCTGGCCCTCGTAGCCGTGCGGCAGCAGCAGGGTGACGCCGGAGTGCTGGCCCCACTTCTGCTCGGCGGACGCGATGTACTCGTCCACCATGGTCTGCGCGCCGTTGACGAAGTCGCCGAACTGCGCCTCCCACATGACCAGCGCGTTCGGGCGGGTCAGCGAGTAGCCGTACTCGAAGCCCATGGCCGCGTACTCCGACAGCAGGCTGTCGTAGACGGTGTAGCGGGCCTGGTCCTCGGTGAGGTACTGCAGCGGGGTGTAGTCCTCGCCGGTCTTGCGGTCGATCAGGACGGCGTGCCGCTGGCCGAAGGTGCCGCGGCGGCTGTCCTGGCCGGCCAGGCGGACCGGGTGGCCCTCCATGAGCAGCGAGCCGATGGCGAGGGTCTCGCCCATCGCCCAGTCGATGGTGTTGTCCTCGACCGAGGCGGCGCGGCGCTGCAGCTGGGGCAGCAGGCGCGGGTGGACGGTCAGCCAGTCCGGGTGGTTGACCTGCGAGGCGGCGATCCGCTTGACCATCTCCTGGGAGATGCCGGTCTGGATGGAGACCGGGAAGTCGGCGACCGGCTTGCCGGCGGTGGCGTCGGCCGGCGCCTGGGCCGCGTCGCGGACCTCGGCGAAGACCTTCTCCAGCTGGCCCTGGAAGTCCTGGAGCGCCTGCTCCGCCTCTTCCATGGTGATGTCGCCGCGACCGATCAGGCCCTCGGTGTACAGCTTGCGCACCGAGCGCTTCTTGTCGATCAGGTCGTACATCAGCGGCTGGGTGAACGACGGGTTGTCGGCCTCGTTGTGACCGCGGCGGCGGTAGCAGATGAGGTCGATCACGACGTCCTTGTGGAACGCCTGGCGGAACTCGAAGGCGAGCCGCGCGACGCGGACCACGGCCTCCGGGTCGTCGCCGTTCACGTGGAAGATCGGGGCCTCGATCATCCGGGCCACGTCGGTGCAGTACATCGACGAGCGCGAGGACGCCGGGGCGGCGGTGAAGCCGACCTGGTTGTTGACCACCAGGTGGATCGTGCCGCCGGTGCGGTAGCCGCGCAGCTGCGACATGTTCAGGGTCTCCGCGACGACGCCCTGGCCGGCGAAGGCCGCGTCGCCGTGGATCTGGATCGGCAGCACCGGGAAGGTGGTGCCGCCCTGGTCCAGGATGTCCTGCTTGGCGCGGGCGATGCCCTCGACGACCGGGTCGACCGTCTCCAGGTGGGAGGGGTTCGCGGCGAGCGAGACCTTGATGGTCTCGCCGTCCAGGCCGGTGAAGGTGCCCTCGGAGCCCAGGTGGTACTTGACGTCGCCGGAGCCGTGCATCGACTTCGGGTCGAGGTTGCCCTCGAACTCGCCGAAGATCTTGCCGTACGGCTTGCCGACGATGTTGGCCAGCACGTTCAGGCGGCCGCGGTGGGCCATGCCGATGACGGCCTCGTCGAGGCGGTGCTCGGCGGCGGCGTCGATGGTCGCGTCCAGCAGGGCGATCAGCGACTCACCGCCCTCCAGCGAGAAGCGCTTCTGGCCGACGTACTTGGTCTGCAGGAAGGTCTCGAAGGCCTCGGCCGAGTTGAGGCGGCGGAGGATCCGCAGCTGCTCCTCGCGCTCGGGCTTCGCGTACGGCTTCTCCAGGCGCTCCTGCAGCCACTTGCGCTGCTTCGGGTCCTGGATGTGCATGTACTCGACGCCGACGGTGCGGCAGTACGTGTTGCGCAGCAGGCCGAGGATGTCGCGGAGCTTCATCATCTTCTGGCCGCCGAAGCCGCCGACCGCGAACTCGCGCTCCAGGTCCCACAGGGTGAGGCCGTGGGTGGTCACGTCCAGGTCGGGGTGCTTGCGCTGCTTGTACTCCAGCGGGTCGGTGTCGGCCATCAGGTGGCCGCGCACGCGGTACGCGTGGATCAGCTCCATGACGCGCGCGGTCTTGTTGACCTCGTCGTCGTGGGTGGTGGCGACGTCGGTGGCCCAGCGGACCGGCTCGTACGGGATCCGCAGCGACTCGAAGATCTCGTCGTAGAAGCCGTTCTCGCCGAGCAGCAGGCGGTGGATCTCGCGCAGGAACTCGCCGGACGCCGCGCCCTGGATGACGCGGTGGTCGTAGGTCGAGGTCAGCGTCATGATCTTGGAGACGCCCAGCCGGGACAGGGTCTCCGGGGCGGAGCCCTGGAACTCGGCCGGGTACTCCATGGCGCCGACGCCGACGATGGTGCCCTGGTTCTGCATCAGGCGCGGCACGGAGTGCACGGTGCCGATGCCGCCGGGGTTGGTCAGCGAGACCGTGACGCCGGTGAAGTCGTCCATGGTCAGCTTGTTGGCGCGGGCCCGGCGGACGATGTCCTCGTAGGCCTGCCAGAAGCCGTAGAAGTCGAGGGTCTCGGCCTTCTTGATGGCCGCGACGACGAGCTGGCGGTCGCCGTTCGGCTTGACCAGGTCGATGGCCAGGCCGAGGTTGACGTGCTCCGGCTTGACCAGGAAGGCCTTGCCGTCCTCCACCTTGTAGCTGTAGTTCATGCCCGGGGCGGCCTTGATGGCCTGGACCAGGGCGTAACCGATCAGGTGGGTGAAGGAGACCTTGCCGCCGCGGGCGCGCTGCAGGTGGTTGTTGATGACGATGCGGTTGTCGATCAACAGCTTCGCCGGGACGGCGCGGACCGAGGTCGCGGTCGGCACCTCCAGCGAGGCGTCCATGTTGGTGGCGACGGCCTTGGCCGGGCCGCGCAGCTGGACCAGCTCGGGGCCGGCCGCGGCGGTGGCGGCGGGCGCGGCCGGGGCGGCGGCCTTGGGGGCCGGCGGCGCGGCGGGCGCGGCGGCGAGCGGTGCGGCAGCCGGGGCCGGAGCGGCCGGGGCGGCGGGTGCGGCAGGTGCGGCCGGAGCAGCAGCGGCGGGCACGGGGGCAGCGGCAGGGGTCGGCGTGGGGCCGGCCTGGGTCGCGGCCTGGGTCACTGGGGTCACCTCGGTACCGGGCTTGTAGTCGGCGAAAAAGTCCCACCAGGCTCGGTCTACCGAGTTCGGGTCCTGGAGGTACTGCTGGTAGATCTCATCGACGAGCCACTCATTGGGGCCGAAGCCAGTGGGCTTCTCCGTACTGCGTGGGGCCGAGCTGTTGGGGGTTTCAGGGGACTGTGGCGACACGGCGGCAACCGCCCTCTTCCGCTTCCTTTTGGGATGTTTGGACAGCGGGGATTAAGGCTACGCCCCTGACCAGTGATCGCGCAGTCCCCGGGCCCCAGGCGTCGCCCAGATCACAGTCCTGACCTGCAGGTTGGCTGAAAAAGTACGTTAGAAAGCCGTATCTGAGGGGAACCGATCGGGCCCGATCGCCCCGCAAAGCGGGGCGAAAGCGGACAAACCACTAGACGAATCGATTGACGATCTTCGTATGCGTCTGTGTCGGATCTGTGACAAATGTCCCGGCGCTCAGGACTGCCCCGGCAGCCGGACCTCGATCCGGCAGCCGCGCGGCGACTCCGCCACGGCGATCCGCCCGCCGTGCAGGTCCACCGCCCAGCGGGCGATCGCCAGGCCCAGCCCGGTGCCGCCGTCCGCGCCCGGTCCGGCGGCGGTCGCGGTGCCGCTGCGGCTGAACCGTTCGAAGACCCGGCCGCGGTCCGCCGGCGGGATGCCCGGACCCTCGTCCTGGACCTCCAGCAGCAGGCCGCCCTCCTCGCCCTCGGGTCTGGCGCGCACCGTGACGGTGCCACCGGGCGGGGAGTGCTTGCAGGCGTTGTCGACCAGGTTGGCGACCACCTGGTGGAGCCGCTCGGGGTCCGCCACGGCGGTCAGCCCGGCCGGGCTGACCTCCAGGGCCAGTCGGACGTCGCCGCGCCGGGAGAACGCCCCGCCGGCCGTCGCGCCGTCCACGGTGACCCCGCGCAGCACGCCGTCCAGGAACTCGCGCACCTCGAACGGGCGGGCGTCCAGGTCGACCACGCCGTCGTCGATCTTGGAGAGGTCCAGTAGGTGGGTGACCAGTCGGCCGAGCCGCTCGGTCTGCTCCAGCGCGGCCCCCAGTGTCGCCGGATTGGGCTGGACGACGCCGTCCACCACGTTCTCCAGCACGGCGCGCAGCGCGGCGATCGGCGTGCGCAGCTCGTGCGAGACGTTGGCGACCAGCTCGCGGCGGTGCCGGTCGGCGGCCTGGAGGTCGGCGGCCATGGCGTTGAAGGCGGCCGCCAGCTCGCCGATCTCGTCGCGCGAACTCACCTCGACCCGGCGGCTGTAGTCGCCGGAGGCCATCGCGCGGGCGGCGTCCGTCATCTCGCGCAGCGGGGCGGTCAGCCCGTGCGCGAGGAACTGCATGAACAGCAGCGAGGCGATCATGGAGAAGACCATGATGATCCGGATCTGGGTCTCGGACCGGATCGCGACGACCACCATCCCGGTGGCCAGGAACACGGAGACGATCACCAGCAGGGCGAGCTTGCCCTTGATCGAGCGGACCGGGTCGAGCGGACGGATGTCGGCCCAGACCCGGCTGGCCGCGCGGGCTGCCAGGTTCTGCGGGCGCGCGCCGTCGGCGTCCCCGTTGCGTTGCTGTGGAAAGGTCATTGGTCCCCTGTGATCCCCGCGTGGTGTCACGGCGGTGCCGGACACGGGCCCCCCGGTGGCCCGTCGCCCGGAGCCCCCGTCAGGAGAGCGGGGCCTCCAGCGCGTATCCGACGCCGTGGACGGTGCGGATCCAGCTGGCACCGATCTTGCGGCGGAGCGCCTTCACGTGGCTGTCGACGGTGCGGGTGCCGGACGCGTCGGTCCAGTCCCAGACCTCGGCCAGCAGCTGCTCGCGGGTGAGCACCGCGCGCGGCTGGGCGGCCAGGCAGGCCAGCAGGTCGAACTCGGTCGGCGTCAGGTGGACGTCGCCCGAGGCGAGCCGGACCCGGCGCTGCACGTGGTCGATCTCCAGCTCGCCGAAGCGCAGGCTGCCGAGCGCGGGCGTGCGGGCGGCCTGCTGGGCGCGCTCGACGCGGCGCAGCAGCACGTTGACCCGGGCGGCCAGTTCGCGCATCGAGAAGGGCTTGGTCATGTAGTCGTCGGCACCGACGCCGAGGCCGACCAGCAGGTCCGTCTCGTCGTCCCGGGCGGTCAGCATCAGTACCGGCACCGGGCGTTGGGCCTGGATCCGGCGGCACACCTCCAACCCGTCGAAGCCGGGCAGCATGATGTCCAGGACCACCAGGTCCGGCTGCCAGGTGTGGAAGCCGTCCACCGCGCCGGGGCCGTCGTGGGCCACGGCGACCTTGAACCCCTCGGCGCCCAACCGGGCGGCGATCGACTCGGCGATCGTGGGTTCGTCCTCCACCACCAGCACTCTGCGCTGGCTGCTCACAGTGCCGCCGGTGTTGGGGTTGTCCTGCTGAATTTCTGTCACGGTCACGCCACCGCCCCCAGGGCTGCGGGCCGGCCACCTGTGGGGATGGCGGGGCTCCGCTCGTAGTCTTGTTCCGTCGTGGACTGTGCCGGGTCCGCCGTCCCGTCGCGCACCCGGGAGCGGCGGGCGGATGGTCTTCCGCCCACTTCTCCCGCGCACTCCGCAGCGTACGGACAGCGGATGCCTCCCGGCAGGTGGACCGGACGTTTCCGGCCCGCGGAGAGCGGCTGTCCGGCCGCCCTTGGGCCCACTGCACGAGTGGGCACGGGCCGATACCTTACCCGGCGAATTTTCACTGCGTAACGGTACGTATGCAGTCCAGTTGACGCCAAGTCGCCGGTCAGAGCCCCTACTGACGCGTTAATCGGGAGAAGGTCTGGACCAATGTCGGTAATCCGGCCGCTCTCCGCGTCGACGGTCTTCACGGGCTTTTCTCAGGTGCCTCTCAGAACCTCGACGTAGCGTGGCCGCGACAACGCCTCGCAGGGCGGAATTCGGCGTCCGCGCCGGTACTCCGGGCACCTTCGGGCACCGCCGGTCGCGGGCGTGGAGCGGAGGCGTCATGGCGGGACTGCGGCGGGACTCCGCCGGGCACGGGTCCGCGCGGGTGCCGTACGGAATGCTCCGGTACGGACTTCGCGGCGGCGTCTTCGAGTGGCTGCTGGAACGCGTGCCGACGCCCCGGCGCACTCCCTTCACGCTCGGATATCTGGCCGTGGTGGGAGCGACTTCCACCCTCGCCCGGCTCGCCGATCCGGAACTCGTCCAGCGCTTGCAGGAGGCCTCCAGTTCGGACGGCCACAACCTGCTCCAGCACCCGCTGCGGGCCCTCGTGCTCAGCGGGGTCTGGGTGGCCGGCGGCGACTGGGTTCCCTACCTGTGGGGCTTCGCCCTCACCCTGGCGCCGCTGGAGCGCCGGGTCGGCCCGGCCCGGGCGGCGGCGGTGTTCGCGATCGGGCACGTCGCGGCCACGCTGCTCTCCCAGGGGGTGGTGATCACCGCGGTGGAGGCCGGGCGGCTGGCGCCGGAGGCGATGGACCGGCTGGACATCGGGGTCAGCTACGGCGTGTTCGCCTGCCTGGGTGCGGCGGCCGGGGCGCTGCCGCGGTCCGCCCGGGTGCCGGTGCTGGCCGGTGCCGGGCTGATGATCGTCCAGCAGATCGTCACCGGGAAGGACCTGGTCACGGCCGTGGGGCACCCGGCCGCGCTGCTCACGGGGATGGCGCTGTGGCCCTGGCTGCGCCGGATCGAGCGCCGCCCGCCGCGGCCGCGGATCCGCTCGGCGCGGCTCCGGACGGTCGGCTCCGCCGCCTCCTCGACCGCTCAGGTCTTCGCGGTGGTGCGGGCCGGGGTGCGGCCGCCGTCCGCCGCGCGCTGACGCCGGGGCCCTCTTGGGCCGCTCTTTCCCCGCTCTTTTGACGGGGCCTCCGCTCGACCGTTCCGGTGACGGCGCGTTCGCTCACAGCGAACAAGGTGCCGGGAACATCCGGCGCCCGCGAAGCCTTAGTCAGGTCGACTCAAGTTCGCTGACTGGGGAGAGATCATGGCATCGACGTCCACACCGCTCACCCTGCCCGTGCTGCCGCTCGACGACGAGGTCGTGCTCCCGGGCATGGTCGTTCCGCTGGACCTCAAGGACACCGAGGTGCGCGCCGCGGTCGAGGCCGCCCGCGCGGCGGCCACCGGCTCCGGCAAGCCCCAGGTCCTGCTGGTCCCGCGGGTGGACGGCTCGTACGCGGCGGCCGGCACGCTGGCCACCGTGGAGCAGGTCGGCCGCCTCGCCGACGGCGACCCGGCCGCGCTGGTGCGCGCCGTGCGCCGGGTCCGGATTGGGGTCGGCACCACCGGCCCCGGCGCCGCCCTCTGGGTGGAGACCACGCCCTTCAAGGAGTCCTCGGTCGGCATGCCGGTGGCCGGTCGGGCCGCCGAGCTGGTCAAGGAGTACAAGGCGCTGTCCACCCAGTGGCTGCGCAAGCGCGGCGCCTGGCAGATCGTCGACCGCGTCGACCGGATCGAGGGCGTCGGCGAGCTCGCCGACAACATCGGCTACGCGCCCTTCGCCACCGCCGAGCAGAAGCTCAAGGTGCTGCTGGAGGCCGACCAGGTCGCCCGGCTGGAGTACGCGCTCACCCTGCTGCGCGACCACCTCGCCGAGGAGGAGGTCAACGACACCATCCGCAAGGACGTCGAGGAGGGCGTGGCCAAGCAGCAGAAGGAGTTCCTGCTCCGCCGCCAGCTGGAGGCCGTCCGCAAGGAGCTGGCCGAGCTGAACGGCGACCCGGCCGACGAGGAGGGCGACTACCGCGCCCGGGTCGAGGCCGCCGACCTGCCCGAGAAGGTCCGCGAGGCCGCGCTCAAGGAGGTCGACAAGCTGGAGCGCTCCTCCGAGCAGTCGCCCGAGGGCTCCTGGATCCGCACCTGGCTGGACACCGTCCTGGAGCTGCCCTGGAACGAGCGCACCGAGGACGCGTACGACATCGCCGGCGCCCGCGCCGTGCTGGACGCCGACCACGCCGGCCTCAGCGACGTGAAGGAGCGGATCGTCGAGTACCTGGCCGTCCGCAAGCGCCGGGCCGACCAGGGGCTCGGCCTGATCGGCGGCCGCCGGGGAGGCGCGGTGCTCGCCCTGGTCGGCCCGCCCGGCGTCGGCAAGACCTCGCTCGGTGAATCGGTGGCCCGCGCCATGGGCCGCAAGTTCGTCCGGGTCGCGCTCGGCGGTGTCCGGGACGAGGCGGAGATCCGCGGCCACCGGCGCACCTACGTCGGCGCGCTGCCCGGCCGGCTGGTGCGGGCGATCAAGGAGGCCGGCTCGATGAACCCGGTCGTCCTGCTCGACGAGATCGACAAGGTCGGCTCCGACTACCGGGGCGACCCGGCCGCCGCCCTGCTGGAGGTGCTGGACCCGGCCCAGAACCACACCTTCCGGGACCACTACCTGGAGGTCGAGCTCGACCTCTCCGACGTCGTCTTCCTCGCCACCGCCAACGTGCTGGAGGCCATCCCCGAGCCGCTGCTCGACCGGATGGAGCTGGTCCGCCTGGACGGCTACACCGAGGACGAGAAGGTCGTCATCGCCCGCGACCACCTGCTCCCGCGCCAGCTGGAGAAGGCCGGCCTCGGCGACGGGCAGGTCAGCGTCGACGAGGAGGCGCTGCGCCGGCTCGCCGGGGAGTACACCCGGGAGGCGGGCGTGCGCACCCTGGAGCGCTCGATCGCCCGGGTGCTGCGCAAGATCGCCGCACAGGCCGAGCTGGGCGAGCGCGAGCTGCCCGCCGCGGTCGGCGCGGAGCACCTGCGCGCCCTGATCGGCCGACCGCACCACGTGCCGGAGTCCGCCCAGCAGCCCGCCGAGCGGCGCACCGCCGTCCCCGGCGTGGCCACCGGCCTCGCCGTCACCGGCGCCGGCGGCGACGTCCTCTACATCGAGGCCTCGCTGGCCGACGCCGAGACCGGCGGCACCGGGCTGACCCTCACCGGGCAGCTGGGCGACGTGATGAAGGAGTCCGCGCACATCGCGCTCTCCTTCCTGCGCTCGCGCGGTGCCGAGCTGGAACTGCCGGTCACCTCGCTGCGCGACCGCGGCGTGCACCTGCACGTCCCGGCCGGGGCCGTCCCCAAGGACGGGCCGAGCGCCGGCATCACCATGACCACGGCGCTGGCCTCGCTGCTCTCGGGCCGCAAGGTGCGCACCGACGTGGCGATGACGGGCGAGGTGTCGCTCACCGGGCGGGTGCTGCCGATCGGCGGGGTGAAGCAGAAGCTGCTCGCCGCCGACCGGGCCGGCCTCACCACGGTGATCATCCCCAAGCGCAACGAGGCCGACCTGGACGACGTCCCGGCCGAGGTGCTGGAGCGGCTCACCGTCCACCCGGTGGCGGACGTCCGAGAGGTGCTCGCGCTGGCCCTGGAGCCCGCCGGGGTGCTGGTCGCCGCGGCCTGACGTGGCCGACGGGGGGGACGGCCGCTCCGCGTGCAACACTGCGGAGATGCCGTCCCCCACGCAGCGCGCCCTGGCCCGGGTGCCGGCCCGGCTGCGCCCGTTCCTGGTGCGGCACCGCCGACCGGTGAAGTTCCTGCTGGTCGGCGGCGGCTGCTTCGCGCTCACCACGGTGATCGACTTCGAGCTCAAGTTCACCGTCCTGGCGCACGCGCCGGTGGTGGCGCTGACGGTGGCGACGGTGATCGCCACCGTCGTCTCCTATGTACTCAACCGCCGCTGGGCCTTCCGGACGGACGGGCGCCCACCGGAGGCCCTGCTGTACTTCCTGGTCAGCGCGGTGGCGATCGGCGTGAACGTGATCCCGCTGGCGCTCTCCCGGTACGCCCTCGGCCTGCGCGAGCCCTACCTCAGCCCGTTCCAGCAGGAGGTCGCGGACTTCCTCAGCGGGATGGTCGTCGGCACCTTCGTCGCCATGCTGTTCCGCTTCTGGGCGATGCGCCGCTGGGTCTTCACCAGCCCCGCCGTGCGGACGCACCCCGAGGTGGAACCCGGTTACGCTGCACCCGAGATGCCACGGGACGCGACCTGAGTCCAAGAGGTGCGCCGGGACCGTGAGCCGCTCCGAGACCGTGAGCGCTCCGAGACCGTGAGGTGAGAGTTATGCGCGGGGAGCCGGACGGCGTTCGGGCCGGGCCCGCCAGCCAGCAGGGGATGCGCCGGGCCAACCTGGCCCTGGTGCTCGGGGTGATCGCCCGCGGCCCCCGCTCGCGCGCAGAGGTGGCCGCCGAGACCGGGCTGACCAGGGCCGCGGTCTCCTCGCTCGCCGAACAGCTGATCTCCGGCGGCCTGGTCGTCGAGGAGGGCCCGGCCGCCCCCAGCGGCAAGGTCGGCCGCCCCGGCACCGCGCTCGGACTCAACCCGCTGGGCCCCGGCGGCCTGGGCGCCGAGATCGGCGTCCGCCACCTCGGCGTCTGCGTGGTCGACCTGCGCGGGGAGGTCCGCGCCTGGCGCCGCCAGGAGAGCGCCAACCGCGGCCGGCCGCCCGCCGTCGTGATGACCGACCTCGCCCGGCTGATCCACTCGGCCGTCGCCGAGTCGGGCCTGCGCCCGGCCGGGCTCACCCTGGCCGTCCCCGGACTGGTCGGCGGCGGGGTGCTCCAGCGGGCCGCCAACCTCGGCTGGCAGGACATCCCGCTGGCCGCCGCCCTCCGCCCGGCGCTGCGGTTGGCCGGGGACGGCCTGGGGGAGCTGCCGGTGGAGGCGGACAACGAGGCCAACCTCGGCGGACTGGCCGAACGGTGGCTGGGCGAGCGCCCGGAGGACTTCCTGTACGTCTCCGCCGAGGCCGGCGTCGGCGCGGCCGTGGTGGTCGGCGGCCGGCTGCTGCGCGGGGCGCGCGGCTACGCGGGCGAACTCGGGCACATGCCCGTCCACCCGGAGGGGCCGCGCTGCGCCTGCGGGGCGCACGGCTGCCTGGAGCAGTACGCGGGCGAGACGGCGGTGCTGCGGGCGGCCGGGCTGGCCGGCGTGCGCGGCGACTGGGTCACGCTGCTGGCCGAACGGGCCGCCGCCGGGGACGAACCGGCCCGGGCCGCGCTGGCCGGGGCGGGCTCGGCGCTCGGCATCGCGGCCGCCGGGGCGGTCAACCTGCTGGACCCGGCCGAGGTGGTGCTGGGCGGCGGCTACGCCCGGCTGGCGCCCTGGCTGCTGCCGGCGATGCGGCGCGAGCTGACCGCCCGGGTGACGGTGCGGCCGTGGACGCCGGAGCGGCTGACGGTCTCCCGGCTGGGCCGGCGCGGCCCGCTGCTGGGCGCGGCGGTGGGCGTGGTGCGCGCGATCGTCGCCGACCCGGGGCCGCTCGCGGGCGGCTGAGCCCGGCCCGTACCCGTTCGGAACGCGGCCGAGCCCCCGGCCGTGGTGGCCGGGGGCTCGGATCGGTGCCGGATCGGTGCCGCGTCGAGGCTCAGGCCGCGGCGGGGGCCTCGGTGGTGAGCTCGCGCTCGCCGTCGCGCGGGCCGCGCAGGACGGCGAGGAAGGCGACGCCGATGCCGATCACCGCCCAGATCACCAGGACCAGGATCGGGATGCCCAGGTTGGTGGAGCCGAAGTAGGCGATCGACTTGGTGGCGCTGGTGCCGGCGCCGTTGGGGATCAGCGAGCCGATCGCGCGCCAGAACGGCGGCATCATCGGGGCGGGGTAGACGCCGCCGGCGCTCGGGTTGCCGAGCACCACGAAGACCAGCACGGCCAGGCCGATGCCGATGATGCCGAACAGGCACTGCAGCGCCATGGTGAAGGCGCCGACCGTGAACACCACCAGGGTGCCGATGGCGGTCAGGGCCAGGATCGAGCCGGGCATCGCGTCCAGCACCGGTCCGGCGATGATCGTGCCGCCGAGGCCGGCGCCGACCGAGTACAGCGCCAGGACGCCGAGGCGGATCAGCAGGCGGTGGACGTTGGCCGGCTTGGAGCCCGCGCTGATGCCGAGGATGGAGGCGACCAGGTAGCCGCCGACGCACCAGCCGATGACCAGGTAGAACGCGGTGAGGCCGTTGGTGTCGCCCTTGGCCAGCGGGACGACGTCCTCGACCTTGACGGTGCGGCCCTGGGACTTGTCCAGCGCGGTGGTGATGCTCTCGGCGGCCTTGGCGGCGGAGGTGCCGCGGGCGCTGCCGGTGAGCAGGGTGTCCTCGGTGCCGTTCGGGTCCACGACCAGCGCGGCGTAGATCTTCTGGTCCTTGATCTGCTGGGTCGCGGTCTGGGCGTCCGGCGCGGTGACGGGCTTGACGGCCTCGTTCGGCACCGATTCCAGGCCCTGGACCAGCTTCGGCGTGACCTGCGGCGGGGCGACCACCGCGATCGACAGCTTGTGCGGGGTCGGGTGGTGCAGCGCTCCGACGTACGAGGTGATGAAGCCGAGCTGCAGCAGCAGCACTCCGATCACGAGCAGTGCCGCACGCGGTGTGACCGCGCCCTTCAGTTCCGCGACGAATCCCTGCCCCGGGGCGGCCATCCACATCTCCTTGCGTATCGGCGGAAAACGGATACTTAATACCATGAACTAACTGGGTTGTCCTACCTCCCGCGCCGATTCTCGGCCACCGCCGCTGGGCGATACTGGCGCGGTGACGGACGAGGAAGCCCTGGTGGCGGTGGAGCGTGAGGTCGGGCTGATGTTCCGGCGGGGCCGCGCGAGAGTGGCGGAACTCTCACGTCGGGTGCACCCCGGGCTGGACGGCATGGCGTACAGCATGCTCGGTTACATCGAGCAGGCCGGGCGGGTGCGGGTGACGGACGTCGGCGTGCACTTCGCGGTCGGCAAGGGGACGGTGAGCCGGCAGATCCGCGCGCTGGAGGAGCTCGGCCTGGTCGCCCGGGAGGCGGACCCGCTGGACCGCCGGGCGGCGCTGGTCTCGCTGACCGAGGACGGCCGGCGGCGCTACGAGTCGGCCCGGGATGTCCGGATGCGACGGGTGCGCGAGGTGATGAACGGCTGGCCGCGCGAGGACGTGGACCGGTTCGCCGAGCTGCTGCACCGCTTCAACGAGGTGCTGGGGGAGCCGCCGGCGGAGTGAACGGGTCGCCCGGGCGCGGGCTTTGCTGGAGCTTGAAGAAAGTTGCCCTAGTCAACCATCGGTCGTATGGTTGCTTAAGGCAACAAATTTTCATGCCTCGCGTACCCCCGCGCTCCACGCCCAGCCCGCCTCGCCGAAGGACCCAGATGACCGTGACCACCGAGGCCTCGACCGGCACCGCAGCCGCCGTCGACGACCGACCGATGACCCACCGGCAGGTGATGGAGGCACTGTCCGGCCTGCTGCTCGGCCTGTTCGTGGCCGTGCTCTCCTCGACCGTCGTCTCCAACGCCCTGCCGCACATCCTCACCGACCTGCACGGCGGCCAGTCCGCCTACACCTGGGTCATCACCGCGGCGCTGCTCACCATGACCGCCGCCACCCCGATCTGGGGCAAGCTCTCCGACCTCGTCAGCAAGAAGCTGCTGCTCCAGATAGCCCTGCTGATCTACATCGCCACCTCCGCGCTGGCCGGGCTCTCGCAGAACACCGGCGAACTGATCGCCTGCCGCGCCCTGCAGGGCGTCGGCGCCGGCGGTGTCGTCGCGCTCGGCCAGATCTGCCTGGCCGCGATGGTCCCGCCGCGCGAGCGCGGCCGGTACAGCGGCTACTTCGGCGCGGTCTTCGCCCTCGCCACCATCGGCGGCCCGCTGATCGGCGGCGTCATCGTCGACACCTCCTGGCTCGGCTGGCGCTGGTGCTTCTACGTCGGCATCCCGTTCGCCGTGACCGCGATCCTGGTGGTGCAGCGCACCCTCAAGCTGCCGGTGGTCAAGCGCAAGGTGAAGATCGACTACCTAGGCGCGCTGGTCATCACCGGCGCCGTCAGCCTGCTGATGATCTGGATCACCCTGGCCGGCACCAACTACCCGTGGCTGTCCTGGCAGACCGCGGTGATGGTCGGCGGCGGCCTGCTGCTGGGCGCCCTGGCGATCGTGGTCGAGCGCCGCGCCGCCGAGCCGATCATCCCGCCGGACCTCTTCAAGTACCGCACCGTCACCCTGGCCGCGATCGCCAGCGTGCTGGTCGGCGTCGGGATGTACGGCGCGACCACCTTCCTCAGCCAGTACTTCCAGCTGGCCCGGGACAAGTCGCCGACGACGGCCGGCCTGATGACCCTGCCGATGATCATCGGCCTGGCGGTCTCCTCCGCCGTGGCCGGCCGGCTGATCACCAAGTACGGCAAGTGGAAGGCCTACCTGGTCACCGGCACCGCGCTGCTCGCCGTCGGCTTCGGCCTGCTCGGCACCGCCCGGGTCGACACCAACTACGGGCTGCTCTCCCTCTACATGGCGCTCACCGGCATCGGCCTCGGCCTGACCAGCCAGAACCTGGTGCTCGCGGTGCAGAACACGGTGCCCCGGCACGAGCTCGGCGCGGCCAGCTCCGTCGTCACCTTCTTCCGCACCATGGGCGGCGCGATGGGCGTCTCCGCGCTGGGCGCGCTGATGACCAACAAGGTCGGCCACTACCTGACCGAGAACCTGGCCGCGGCGCACATCCCGGCCGGGCACGCGGCGGCCGGCGGCGGCATCCCGGACCTCGCGAAGCTGCCCGCCCCGATCCTCCCGCTGGTGACCGACGCCTTCGGTCACGGCGTGGGCACCGTCTTCCTCTGGGCCGCGCCCTTCGCGGCGCTGGCCTTCGTCACCGTGCTGTTCATCCGGGAGACCGCGCTGCGGACCAGCCAGGAGAGCTGACGGCGCCGGGGAAACGCGCAACGGGCCGGGGAGTGTTCGACACTCCCCGGCCCGTTCGGCGTGCTGCGGGTGCTGCGGGTGCTGCGGGTGCTGCGGGTGCTGGTACGGCGCGGGTGCTGACGGCCCTACGGCGCGGCGATCAGCACCAGGCCGTAGACCACGGCGCAGGCGCAGAGCGCGAAGCAGGCGTACGCGCCGGCCAGCAGGGCGGGCTTGCCGCCGCCGGCCGCCCGGCCGCCCGCCTCACGGGCGCTCAGCGCGGCCTCCCGGCGGGACAGCGCCAGGATGCCGAGGGCGAAGACGGCGACCACGGCGACGGTGACGCCGAAGCTGATGCCGGCGGTCTGGGCCAGGGCGTTCCACTTGATGTGCATGGTGAGTGCTCCTCGGTCTCGGCGCTCAGGCCGCGACCGTGGTCGAGGCGGGGGTGGGGGCGGCGTTGGCCGGGGTGGCGGTGGTGACCTCGACGGGGGTGATCTCGGGGACGTCGTTGACGTTGTCCGCGCTCACCGGCTGACGGCGGGAGATCATCCACATCGTGGCCGAACCGGCCACCAGCACCGCGCCGACCAGGGCGACGCCCCAGGCGCCCTGGCGGGCCAGCACGGCCGCCCCGCCGGAGACCAGGGCCGCGGCCGGCAGGGTCAGGCCCCAGGTGTAGACCATGCGGCGGACCAGGCTCCAGCGCAGCTCCGGCTTCGGGCCGCCGAGGCCGGCGCCCATGATGCCGCCGGTGCAGACCTGGGTGGTGGAGAGGCCGAAGCCCATGTGCGAGGAGGTCAGAATGACGGTGGAGACGGCCGACTCGGAGGCGAAGCCCTGCAGCGGCTTGATGTCCGCCAGGCCCTTGCCCATCGAGCGGATGATCCGCCAGCCGCCCATGTAGGTGCCGAGCGCGATCGCGGCGCCGGCCGAGACGATCACCCAGGTGGGGGGCAGTGCGCCGTGCGGAAGGGCGCCGACGGAGACCAGGGTCAGGGTGATGATGCCCATCGTCTTCTGGGCGTCATTGGTGCCGTGCGCGAGCGAGATCAGCGACGAGGAGAAGATCTGGCCGGTCTTGAAGCCCTTGTCGGTGGCGGCGCCGTTGCCCTTGCGGGTGATCGCGTAGGCCAGCTTGGTGGCGCCCCAGGAGGCGAGTCCGGCGACGACGGGGGAGGCGACCGCCGGGATGATGATCTTGGTGATCACGGTGTCGAAGTTGACGCCGTTCATGCCGACGCCGACGATCGTGGCGCCGATCAGGCCGCCGTACAGCGCGTGCGAGGAGCTGGACGGCAGGCCGCGCAGCCAGGTCAGCAGGTTCCACAGGATCGCTCCGGCCAGTGCGGCGAAGATGATCTCGGGATGGACGCCCGCCTTCTCGTTGACGATGCCGCCGGAGATGGTGGTGGCGACCTTCACGGACAGGAACGCGCCCGCGAAGTTGAGCAGGGCCGCGATGGTGACCGCGACCTTGGGACGAAGGGCACCGGTCGCGATCGCGGTGGCGGCCGCGTTGGCGGTGTCGTGGAACCCGTTGGTGAAATCGAAGGCGAGCGCCGTGATGATCACCACGGCCACCAGGAACGAGATGTGTTCCATACCCAAACAATCGTCTTAGTTGTCGCACGGACGTTGATGACGTCGCGACCGTAGGTCCGTCTGGTGAACGGAAGGTGAACTGGGTCGGGAATCGTGGTTCCGCCGGTGTCCCGGCGGTGGCCGGGAGCTTTCGGGAGGGTGACCTCGGCCGCGCTGAGCTGGACCTTAGCCGAGAACGTCCTGGTTCGCCCCCGTTTGCTGAGAGCTGTCTCACAGATCAACAGATCAATCGGAAATTAACCTCCTGGTCCGCGTGCGCTCTGTTTCCGCCGAGTAACCCGTGGGAGGATCTCCGGGATCGTCCCCGGGGGGAGCCCGCGGACGGCGCCACCGGGGCAGGACAGGGCAAGGGCGGGGAGGACCAACCCATGGGCGGGGCTGCACAGCGCACGGAGACGTCGGGGGCACGTCCCTGGGTACGGGCGGCCCTGAGGTGCGGAGCCGTCCTCGCGGCCGCCGCACTCGCCCTGCCGGTCGCCACCCAGGCCGCCTACGCCTCGCCCGACCCCGGGACCGGCATCGCCGTCGCGCCCGGCGCCGACCCGCTCGCCGCCGCCAAGGCCACCCTCGGACCGCTGCTCGACCAGCTCCACGGGCTCTACCAGAGCGCCGAGGCCGCCACCGAGCAGTACAACGGCGCGGTCGCCAAGGTCACCGAGCAGCAGGCCGCGCTCACCGACCTCCAGGGCAAGCTCGACCGGCAGCAGAAGCAGGTCGACGCCGGGACGGACATCGCCTCCCAGCTCGCCGCCGCCCAGTACCGCAACGGCGCCACCTCCGCCTACGCCGAACTGCTGCTCTCCAAGGACCCGTACGAGGCCGTCACCATCGCCGAACTGCTCGCCGCGGCCAGCCGCTCGCAGTCCGAGTTCCTGGACAAGCTGAAGGCCGACCGGGACGCCCTCGACGGCCTGAAGAAGCAGACCGAGGACGCCCTCACGACCTCCCGGACGCTGGTCAGCCAGCAGGACGCGGCCAAGACCAAGGTCGCCGCCGACCTCGCCTCGGTCGAACAACTGGTCTCCTCGCTGACCGGCGCCCAGCGGACCGAACTCGAACAGCTGGAGAAGGCCCAGGCCGACGAGGCCCAGCTCGCCTTCCTCGCCTCCGGCGCCCTCGGCAAGGGCGAGCGCACCCCCTCACTGGCCGGCCGCGGCGCCGTCGCCTACGCCCTCGCCCAGCTGAACAAGCCGTACCTGTGGGGCGGCACCGGCCCCGACTCCTACGACTGCTCCGGCCTCACCTCGCAGGCCTGGCTGCACGCCGGCAAGGCCATCCCGCGCACCAGCCAGGAGCAGTGGGCGCAGCTCCAGCACGTCCCGCTCAACCAGCTGCGGCCCGGCGACCTGGTGGTCTACTTCCAGGACGCCTCGCACGTCGCGATGTACATCGGCGGCGGACTCATCGTCCAGGCCCCGCGGCCCGGCGCCTTCATCAAGGTGTCGCCGATCGGCTCGATGCCGATCCTCGGCGCCGTCCGGCCCGACCCGGACGGCGCGGCGGACGACGCCGGCGGCGCCTGGAAGGTGCCGGACCTGCCCAAGGGCTGGGACTCCGCCACCCCGATCGCGCCCAGCCCGGCCCCGTCGACCCCGGCCCCCGCGCCCGGCGGCACCCCGGCGACGCCCGCCCCGGGCGGCACGCCGGCCACCGGCACGCCCACGCCGACCGACCCGGGCACGCCGGCCGGGACGCCCACCGGCACCCCGACCCAGACCCCGACGGGCACGCCGACCCAGACGCCGACCGGCACGCCCACCCAGACCCCCACGGGCAGCCCGACCCAGACCCAGAGTCCGACGCAGACCCCGACCGGTACCGGCACGCCGAGCACCACCGGCTCGTCGAGCGCCGCCGCACCGGGCAGCCCCACGGCCACGCTGCCGCTGGGCGGCCTGCTGCACTGACCCGGCACCGAGGCCCTGTCCGGCCGCCCTGTCCGGCCGGACACCAGGAGGCCGCCCCGCGTCCTGGGACGCCGGGCGGCCTCCGTGCTGTTCGGGGGCGGGTCAGCCCGTCGGCGCCGAGTCGGGCTCGAAGCGGATGACGACGGCCTTGGAGGTGGGGGTGTTGCTGATGTCCGCGGTGGAGTCGAGCGGGACCAGGACGTTGGTCTCCGGGTAGTAGGCCGCCGCGCCGCCGCGGGCGACGGGGTAGTGGACGACCCGGAAGTGCGGGGCGCGGCGTTCGGTGCCGTCCGTCCACTCGCTGACCAGGTCGACGTACCGGCCCTCGGCGAGGTCGAGTTCGGTGGCGTCGGCGGGGTTGACCAGGACCACCCGGCGGCCGCCCTTGATGCCGCGGTAGCGGTCGTCCAGGCCGTAGACGGTGGTGTTGTACTGGTCGTGGGAGCGCAGGGTCTGCAGCAGCAGGCGGCCCGGCGGGACCTCGGGGGCGGTCAGCGGGTTGACCGTGAAGTTGGCCTTGCCGGTCGCGGTGGGGAAGGTGCGGGTGTCGCGCGGGCCGTGCGGGAGGGTGAAGCCGCCGGGGCGGCGGACCTTCTCGTTGAAGTCCTCGAAGCCCGGCACCACCCGGGCGATCCGGGCGCGCAGGGTGTCGTAGTCGGTCGCGAAGTCCTCCCACGGCACGGTGTCCCGCGGCCCGAGGACGGTGCGGGCCAGGCGGCAGACGATCGCCGTCTCGGAGAGCAGGCCGGGTGCGGGCGGGCGCAGTCCGCCGCGGGAGGAGTGGACCTGGCCCATCGAGTCCTCGACGCTGACGAACTGGGCGCCGGCGCCGGTGACGTCCCGGTCGGTGCGCCCGAGGGTGGGCAGGATCAGGGCGCGGGCGCCGGTGACCACGTGCGAGCGGTTGAGCTTGGTGGAGACGTGGACGGTCAGCCGGCAGCGCCGCATCGCCGCCTCGGTGACCTCGGTGTCCGGGGTGGCCGCGACGAAGTTGCCGCCCATCGCGAAGAACACCTTGACCCGGCCGTCCCGCATCGCGCGGATGGTGTCCACCGAGTCGAGGCCGTGCTCGCGCGGCGGCTCGAAGCCGAACTCGTTCTCCAGTGCGTCGAGGAACGCCTTGCTGGGGCGTTCGAAGATGCCCATGGTGCGGTCGCCCTGGACGTTGCTGTGCCCGCGCACCGGGCAGACCCCGGCGCCGGGGCGGCCGATGTTGCCGCGCAGCAGCAGGAAGTTGACCACCTCGCGGATGGTCGGCACGGCGTGCTTGTGCTGGGTGAGGCCCATCGCCCAGCAGACGATGATCTTCTTCGAGGCCAGCACCAGCCGGCCCAGCTCCTCGATCTGCTCCCAGGGCAGGCCGGTCGCGGCGAGCACCTCGTCGCGCTCGGTCTTCAGCGCCTGCGCCTCGAACTCCTCGTAGCCGTGGCAGTGTTCGGCGACGAAGGCGCGGTCGACGCCGTCCTGCTCCAGCACGATCCGGTTGAGCGCGCGGAACAGCGCGAGGTCCCCGCCGAGGCGGATCTGCAGGAACAGGTCGGTGAGCTTGGTGCCGTGGCCGACCAGGCCGCGCGCGTGCTGGGGGTTCTTGAACCGCTCCAGCCCCGCCTCCGGCAGCGGGTTGACGCTGACGACGGTGGCGCCGGCCCGCTTGGCGCGCTCCAGGGCGGAGAGCATCCGGGGGTGGTTGGTGCCCGGGTTCTGGCCGGCCACGATGATCAGGTCGGCCTGGTAGAGGTCCTTGAGGCTGACGCTGCCCTTGCCGACGCCGAGCGTCTCGGTCAGCGCCGAACCGGACGACTCGTGGCACATGTTGGAGCAGTCCGGCAGGTTGTTGGTGCCGAGCCGGCGGGCGAACAGCTGGTACGCGAACGCGGCCTCGTTGCTGGTGCGGCCGGAGGTGTAGAAGGCGGCGCCGTCCGGGGTGTCCAGGGCGCGCAGCTCCTCGGCGATCAGCGCGAAGGCGTCGTCCCAGGAGACCGGGGTGTAGTGGGTGGCGCCCTCGTCCAGCAGCATCGGCTGGGTGAGCCGGCCCTGCTGGCCCAGCCAGTAGCCGGAGCGCTCGGCCAGGTCGGCGACCGGGTGGGCGGCGAAGAACTCGGCCCGGATCCGGCGCTCGGTGGCCTCCTCGGCGACGGCCTTGGCGCCGTTCTCGCAGAACTCGGCGGTGTGGGTCCTGTCCGGCTCGGGCCAGGCGCAGCCGGGGCAGTCGAAGCCGTTCGGCTGGTTGACCTTGAGCAGGGTGGCGACGGTGCGGCGGGCGCCCATCTGCTCGGCGGCCATCCGCAGGCTGTGGCCGACGGCGGGCAGGCCGGCGGCCGCGTGCTGGGGCGCGGACACCTCGGGGGCGTCCTGCGCCGGGTCGCTCTGCGGGGCCTGCTTGGCCATGACTGCGCTCCTCGGGGCTGTGCTGGTACGAGCCGGCGCACCGTTGCGGGGCTCTCCGCCCATCCTTCCACCTGAGCCATCGGGTGGGGAGGGCCGTCGGTAGAGTCTGGGCGTCACCACGGGAGGGGCGGGCGCAGTGCGAGTCGGGGACGTTCTGGACGGCCGGTACGAGCTGCGGGAGAAGCTGGGCCAGGGCGGTTTCGGGGTGGTGTGGCGGGCCCAGGACACCCGGGTCCAGCGGCCGGTGGCGGTCAAGGTCATCCGGCACGACGACGGCGACCAGGCGAAGGCCGCGCTGCGGTTCGCCCGCGAGGCGTCGGCGGCGGGCAACCTGTCGCACCCGCACATCGTCACCGTGCACGACCTCGGCCACGGCGAGGCCGACGAGCAGCAGGTCACCTATCTGGTGATGGAGCTGCTGACCGGCCGCACCCTGACCCAGGTGATCCGGGAGGGCCGGCCGGAGCCGCAGCAGGGCCTGTGCTGGGCGCGGCAGATCTGCGAGGCGCTGGCGGCGGCCCACGACGCGGGCATGGTGCACCGGGACATCAAGCCGGACAACGTGATGATCACCGAGGACGGCCTCGCCAAGGTGCTGGACTTCGGCATCGCCCAACTCGACGTCGGCGGCAGCGGGTTGACCACCACCGGGACGGTCATCGGCAGCCCGCCGTACCTGGCGCCCGAGCGCTGGACCGGCGGCCGGGTGGACGGGCGGGCGGACCTCTACGCGCTGGGCTGCGTGCTGGTCGAACTCTTCACCGGCAAGCGGGCGTTCAGCGGGGACTCGACGCCGGTGCTGATGTACCAGCACCTCGACCAGCCGCCGCCGGAGGTGGACCCGGAGAAGTACCGGCTGCCCCGCCAACTCCCGCTGCTGCTAGCCCAGTTGCTGGCGAAGAAGCCGGAGGACCGGCCGGCCGACGCCCGTACGGTCGCCCAGCGGCTCGCCGACCTGGCGGAGGGGCGGGAGCTGCCCCCGGCGGAGCTCCCCGCGGCGCCACCCGTGGTCCGGACCGTGAAGGACCGAGTGGCGCCCGCTCCACCGGTCAAGCCGGTCAAGCCGGTCAAGCCGGTCAAACCGGTCCGAAGCGGCCGGTTCCGGCAGCCCGGGGAGCCGCTGCTGCGGCCGGTGGGCCGGCCCGCCTTGCTGTACCCCCGGCCGGTGCCCGGCGGCGTCCGGGGCGGGCGGCCGGCGCCGGTGCCGGTCGAGGACGCGGCGGCCGTCCGGGCCCGGCTGGCGACGACCGTACGGGTGGCGGCGGACGAGCGGCCCGCGCTGGCCGCGCACCGGCTCCGGCCGGTGGTGGCGGCCGCCGTGCGGGCGCTCGGAGGGACCGATCCGGAGGTGGTCGCCGCCCGGCGGGACCTCGCCCGGTACCTCGGCAAGTCCGACCGGCCGGGCGAGGCCGTCCGGCAGCTGGAGGGCCTGATCGAGGACTTGACCCAGGTGCTCGGGCCGATCGATCCGCTCACCCTGGAGACACGGTACGAGCTGACCGCACTGGTCCGGGAGAGCGGTCAGTCGGTCACCGCGATCCGCCTGCTGACCGCGCTGCTGCCCGCACTGAGGTCGGCCCGGGGACCGCGCGGCCCGCTCGTCCTCCAGGCCGGGGCCGACCTCGCGGCCTGCCAGGCCCGGCGGGGCGACTTCCCCGGCGCGGTGGCCCGGTTGGAGGAACTGCTGCCCCAGCTGATCGAGGCCTTCGGCCCGACCGACCGGCGGTGCGTGCAGGCCCGGGTGGACCTGGCGGAGTACCGGAAGCAGGCCCGGTTCCACCGCGCGCCGCACCGGATCGTCCGGGCCTGGCGGGTACGGATCGACCGCGACCGGGCACTGCGGCTGGTCGGGTGGATCCGGAAGGCCGGCGGGGAGTCCGTCCCGGAGCTGGTCCGCGAACTGGAGCGCGGGACGGGCGCCAAGGGTGCCGGGGAGCGGGTGATCGCCGCGCCGCCCTTCGTCACGGACGAGGACCTGGTGGAGGAGATCTTCGGCCCCTGACCGCCCGGGGCGAGCCGCTGCGGCCGGCCCCGGCGCGGTTCACCCCACCAGTGCCGCCGTCGGGAGCGCCGCCAGGGCCCGTAGCAGCGCCCGGGCGGCGGCGTCGTTCTGCCGGAACCCCGGCGAGTCGGTGCGCGGGCGGGCGAAGGCGGTCGCCGCCCGCAGGCTGGTGTGCGGGCCGAGCGCGGTGCGGCGGGGGTGCGGGGCGCCGCCCAGGGCGGGGTCGATCAGCCGGCTGTCGGCCGGGTCGATGGTGACCAGGCCGGAGCGGTGGGTGTGCTCCCGGTCGCTGACCACCTCCTCCACCACCCTTCCGGCGCGGTGGAGTTCACCCAGGACCGGGTCGAGGGTGCGGGCCAGCGCGTGCTTGGGCAGGTAGGCCTCGACCAGCGCGGTGGCGGTGACGCTGTGGCCGGGCACGGTGGCTCCGGAGGCCCGCCAGGTGCCGGTGGACTCGTCCCGTTCGACCCGTACGCCCGCGCCGAGGAAGCGCACCACCCCGGCCTCGGAGAGCGCGACCAGCTGGCGCAGCCGGAAGCCGGGCGGGCCGGAGGCGAGGAAGCCGAAGTAGCCGAAGAACCAGCCGTCCACCTCCTCGGCGACCGAGCGGGCGGTGAGCCGGCCGGCCGCCAGCAGCCGGGGGAGCTGGCCGAACAGCGAGAGCAGGGCGAGGAAGGCGCCGAGGTCGGCGCTGTGGGCCGGGTCGGCGCGGCGGTCGACGTCGGCGGTGACGTACCCGCGCAGCCGGGCCTGGAGTTCCTCGGTGGAGCCGAGTTCGAGGCCGGCCAGCGGGTGGTCGAGCCGTTCGAAGTCGATCCGGTCGGCCGGGTCGGGGACGGCCTCGGCGACCAGCGCGGCGAGTTCGGGGGAGTACCAGTCGTACCGGTCGTAGCGGGCCAGGAACTCCGGCCAGGGCAGGGCGGTGCGCTCCGGGTGGGCGTGGAACAGCTCGTGGTAGTGCCCGAAGCCGATCTCCTTGGCCATCGACGGCCAGACGTCGCGGCGCAGTTCGAGCGGACGGCCGGTGGCGAGCAGGGCGTCCACGGCGGTCGCGTCGAAGTACCGGGGCAGCGGGGCGGGCGGTCCCTGGAGCCGGTAGTCGGTCTTGGAGTGGTACGGGACGCCGCGCCGGGAGCCCAGGTGCAGCACCGGTTCGCGGCCGGACGGCAGGTAGCGCAGGGCGGGCCCGTCGCCGATGGGGGCGAAGCGGCCGCCGCGCCCCTCGGTGAGCATCGCGACCAGGTCGACGGAGGCCAGGCCGAGGCCGCGCAGCACCACCTGTTCGCCGGGGGCGATCCGGGCCAGCTCCGCCTCGACGTCGGCGGAGTAGGCGGGCGGGAGGTGGAAGCGGCCGTGCCGGGCGGCGAAGGCGGTGTCGGCGGCGTACCGGGGGTGCGGGGCGGAGTCGAGGTGGCCGAGGGTGAGGGCGACGTGGTCGGCGGTGAGCGTGCCGTCGTCGAGGTGGACGGTCTGCGGTCCGTCGGCCGGTCCGTCGATCCGCCGTACGGTGCCGCGGTGGACGGTGACCGTGACGTGGGCCGGCAGGTCGGCGACGGCGCGGCGGAACACCCAGTCCAGGTAGGCGCTCTGGGCCCGCCGGGTGGGGAAGTCGGTGGCCGCCAGGGCGGCCAGCTCGGCCCGGACGGCCGGGTCGGCGACCTCCCGGTAGGGCGCGAACTCCCGCTGCCGGACGGCCCATTCGGCCAGTGAGGGGCCGGGCCGGACCGGGCCTTCGATGGTGGCGCGCTCGTCGGTGAACATGGTGACGTCCTCGGCCATCGAGTTCATCCGCAGCAGCGGGGACTGCTCGTGGCGCCAGATCCGGCCCGCGCCGGGCGGGTACGGGTCGACCAGGTGGATCTCCAACGCCCGGTCGGCGGGCAGTAGTTCGGCGGCGTTGGCGGCGATCCGCTCCAGCAGTCCGGTGCCGCGCGGCCCGGCGCCGACGATGACCAGGGACGTCATGCCCGGACCGCCTTCCCGAGGGCCGCGCGGGCGCGCTGCAGCGGGGTGGGCGGCAGGCCGTCCCGGGTGGCGCCCCGGGCGAAGTGGCGTTCCAGGTAGTACTGGCCGACGGACAGCACGGTGGTGACCACCAGGTACCAGATGGTGGCGACCATCAGCATCGGGATGACCCGGTAGGACTGCAGGTAGACCAGCTGCACCGAGTAGAGCAGGTCGGAGACGGCCAGCACGCTGACGATGCTGGTGCCCTTGAGCGCGCCGATCAGCATGTTCCCGGCGGTCGGCACGATCGAGCGCATCGCCTGCGGCACCACGATCCGGCGCAGCACCCGCCACCGGCCCAGCCCGAGCGCGGCGGCGGCCTCCAACTGGCCGCGGTCGACGGAGAGGATGCCGCCGCGGATCACCTCGGCGGCGTACGCGGTCTCCAGCAGGGTGAGGCCGATGACGGCGGTCAGGGTGGGGCCGATCAGGTTGACGGTCCTCACCGTGACGAACTCGGGGCCGAACGGGATGCCCAGGCCGAGGGTCGGGTAGAGCGCGCCGATGTTGAAGAAGAACAGCAGCTGCACCAGTGGCGGGGTGGAGCGGAAGATCCAGATGTAGGCCCAAGCGATGCTTCGCAGCACGGGGTTGGTGGACAGCCGCATGGTGGCGAGGACGGTGCCGAACACGAAGCCGAGGGCGAGGGTGACGGCGGTCAGCCACAGGGTGAGGGCCAGGCCGTCGAGCACGGACCGGGCGGTGAACCACTCGGCGACCACGCTCCACTGGAAGGCCCGGTTGCGGATCACCGAGCCGACCGCCATCGCGGCCAGCAGCAGGGCGACGGCGGCGGCGATCCACTGCCCGGGCTTGCGGCGGGCGACGATCCGGGCCTCCGGGGCCGGGAGCGGCGGCGGGCTCCCGGCGAGGGCCGGGGCGGGGGCGGGCAGGACGTCCTGCGGGGTGGCCATGGCGGCGGCTCCTGGGCGGAGTGCGGGCGGGGAGAGGTACGGGGGTGATCACGTACGGGCCCTCGGGCGCCGGCCCGCGTCCCTCAACACGGCCGGCGCAGCGCACTGCACTCCGCTGCGATCGTACGCATGCGCGATCGACGGCTGTCAAGGGTGACCGGGCCGCGACCGGTCCTCGACTGGACGGCGATCGGGCCTCGATCGGACGGTGATCGGACGGCGATCCGGTCCGCTTCGGGGCCGCCCGCAACACGCCGGAAACGCGACAGGAGATCGCAACAGTGCGGCAATGATGGATGGTTGACGTACCGCTCGGCCGACTGCTCAACTTGAGGCCATGTACGCCGAGCAGCCCCTGGTCACCCGCGACCACATCGACTTCGGTCGGGTGTGGTCCGCGGCGTGTCGCGGCTGACCCGGCAGCGGGCCGCCCGTCCGGCCCTGATCCCTTCGGGGAGTCCTCCCTCGGTGTGCCCCGTCGCGGGCCGGGAACCGTCGTCCGCCAGTTGAACTGGCGGACCGTCAGGCGCACGCTGCCGCCTCGCACTTCACCGCCCTCGCACCGCCCTCGCACCGCCCTCGCACCGCGCTCCGGCCGTTCTCCCTCTCCTCGCGCCCTCCTCGCACCCTTCGCACCCGCTCGCCCCGCCACCGCTCCACCGCCCCTTTGCCCGACGGCCGCGCCCCGCCACGGCCACCTCCGGCCTGCCCACCCGCAGCCCCCCGGATCAGACCCACCCCGAAAGGTTCCGCCATGCCCGTCGAATTCCTCGGCATCGCCGCCACCGGCGACGGTTCGGAGACCAGTCCGCGCACCACCGCCTCCTTCGACCGCGACTACACCCTGCGGCTGGCCCGGGCGCACGAGGACCACGGCTGGGACCGGGTGCTCTTCGCGTACGGCTCCGGCTCTCCGGAGCCCGCCGCCGCGGCGGCCTTCCTCGCCTCGCACCTCGACAAGCTGCAGATCCTGCTCGCCCACCGGCCGAACGTCTCGTACCCGACCTTCGCCGCCAAGACCTTCGCCACCCTCGACCGGATCAGCGACGGCCGGCTGACCGTCCACTTCATCACCGGCGGCACCGACCACGAGCAGCGGCGCGAGGGCGACTTCGTCACCAAGGACCAGCGCTACGAGCGCACCCGCGAGTACATCGGCATCGTCAAGAAGGCGTGGACCAGCCGGGAGCCCTTCGACCACGAGGGCCCCCACTACCGCTTCAACGACTTCGTCTCCGACGTCTTCCCGGTGCAGCAGCCGCGCCCGGCGGTCTCCTTCGGCGGCTCCTCGGACGCCGCCTACGCGGCCGGCGGCGCGGAGGCCGACATCTACTGCCTGTGGGGCGAGCCGCTGGCCCGCACCGCCGAGCAGATCGAGCGGGTGAAGGAGGCCGCGCTGGCCGCCGGCCGGACGGACCCGCCGCGGATCCAGGTGGCCTTCCGGCCGATCATCGCGCCGACCGAGGAGCTGGCCTGGGAGAAGGCGCACCGCACGGTGGCCGCCATCCGGGCCCGCCGGGAGAGCGGCGAGCTCGCGTCCCGCCGCCGCCCGGTCACCGCCCAGCCCGAAAACACCGGCTCCCAGCGGCTGATCGAGATCGCCGAGGCCGGCGAGCGCTACGACCGCGCACTGTGGACCCCGACCGCCGCGGCCACCGGCGGGGCGGGCAACTCCAACGCGCTGGTCGGCACCCCGGAGACGGTCGCCCAGGCGCTGCTGGACTACTACGACCTCGGCGTGGACATTCTCTCCGCCCGCGGCTACCACCTGCTGGACGACGCGATCGACTTCGGCCGGTACGTCATCCCGATCGTCCGCGAGGAGGTCGCCAAGCGGGATGCCGCCAAGGCCGAGGCCGCGACGCGCGCCGAACGGGACCGGCACCAGCTGATCGCGGTGCAGGCGTGAGCGGCAGGGGCGTGAGCGGTGCAGTCGTGAGCGAGGTGCCCGGTGAGGAGTTCCGCGAGGTGCCCCGCGAGGAGTTCCGCAAGGTCACCCTGGACGACCCGCTGGTCGAACCGCTGCTGCGCGAACTCACCCACGAGTACGTCACCCGCTACGGCCCCGGCGCCCATCAGGAGATGGCCCGCTACCCGGCCGACGCCTTCGCCGCGCCGCACGGCGCGCTGCTGCTCCTGCTGGCGGGCGGCGAACCGGTGGCCGGCGGCGCCTACATGCGCCACGACGAGCGGACCGCCGAGGTCAAGCGGATGTGGACACACTCCGCGCACCGCCGCCGCGGCCTGGCCCGCCGGGTGCTGGCCGAGCTGGAGCGCACGGCCGCGGCCGCCGGCTACCACCGGATGTACCTCACCACCGGCCCGCGCCAGCCCGAGGCCAAGGCCCTCTACCTGGCGGCCGGCTACACCCCGCTGTTCGACGTCACCGCCGACGGGCAGGAGGGGCGGCCCGTTCCCACCGGCCCGCTCCCGTTCGAGAAGCCCCTGCCGGCTCTGCTCCCGACCCACTGAAAGGCCCCCCGTGAGAACCACCACCGTCCGCCGCCGCCTCCTCGCGGCCGCCGCCCTGCTGCCGGTCCTGGCGCTGGCCGCGTGCGGCTCGGACCCGAAGATCGCGGGCGCGGCCGGGGCGGGCGGGCCGGCCGCCGCCACCGAGGACGTCGTCTCCGGCCTGGCCAGGTCGGAGGCCGCCGCCGCGCTGCTGCCCGAGGAGGTGCGCAAGTCCGGTGTGGTGAAGTTCGGTTCGTCCGTCGGCGCCCCGCCCAGCGCCTTCTACGCCGACCAGGCGAGCAAGAAGCCGGTCGGGGTCGACGTGGACTTCACCGACGCCGTCGCCAAGCTGCTCGGCCTGACCGTGCAGCGCCAGGAGGCCGCCTTCGAGACCATCCTGCCCGCCCTGGACAGCGGCAAGTTCGACGTCGGCACCGGGAACTTCGGGGTCACCGCCGCGCGGCTGAAGACCGTCGACTTCGTCACCTACATCGACGACGGCCAGGGCTTCGCGGTGAAGAAGGACAACACGGCCGTCCAGCCGGTCACCGACCTGACCCAGCTCTGCGGGCTGACCATCGGCACCGGCGCCGGCACCACCTTCGAGACCACGCTCAACAGCAAGAAGGGCGTGTGCGCCGACGCGGGGAAGAAGCCGTACGAGGTCAAGGCGTTCAGCGAGGGCGGCGCCCTGCTCACCGGCCTCCAGCAGGGCCGGGTGGACGTCGAGATGTCCACCATCAACGGGCTGCGCCACCAGGCCGCGCAGGAGGCCGCCGGGGTGCGCTTCCTCAACGAGTTCCACCGGCTGGACGTCGGCTTCGCCTTCAAGAAGGGCTCCCCGCTCACCCCGGCGTTCCAGGCGGCCGTCAACCAGCTGATCAAGGACGGGACGTACGAGCGGATCCTCCGCAAGTGGGGGCTCACCGACTCGGCGATCCCGGAGTCGCTGATCAGCCCGCCCGAACACCCGTGACGCCAGGGCCCGTTGAAGGAGTCCCCCGATGACCCCCGTGACCGTCGACACCCCGGCACCGCCGTCCCCGCCCGGACCCGCGACCGGCCCCGGCCTGGACGCCGCCGAACTGGACGGCCTGCGGACCGTCCCCGCCCGGCACCCGTGGCGCTGGGCGGCCGGGCTCGCCGCCCTCGTCGTACTGGCCCAGTTCCTGCACGGCCTGGCCACCAACCCCGCCTGGGACTGGCCCACCTTCCGGCGGTACTTCACCGCCGACACCATCCTCCAGGCGATCGGCCGCACCCTCGAACTCACCGCCTACGGCACCGGGCTGGGCTTCCTGCTCGGCGCCGTGGTGGCGGGGATGCGGCTGTCCCGCAGCGCGGTGCTGCGGACCATCGCCTGGGCGTACGTCTGGGTGTTCCGCTCGATCCCGCTGATCGTCCAGCTGGTGTTCTGGTTCAACCTCTCCTACCTCTACAAGCGGTTCGGCTTCGGCATCCCGTTCGGCCCGACCTTCGGCGAGTTCGAGACGGTCGGCGTGCTCGGCGCGCTCGGCGCCGCCGTGCTCGGCCTCGGGCTGCACCAGGCCGCGTTCGCCGCCGAGATCATCCGCGGCGGCATCATCGCGGTGGACGCCGGCCAGCGCGAGGCCGCCGCCGCGCTCGGCATCCCGCGCCGGCGGCAGGCCTGGCGGATCGTGCTGCCACAGGCCATGCGGGGCATCCTGCCGGCCGCCGCCAACGAGGTGATCTCGCTGCTCAAGGGCACCTCGGTGGTCTATGTGATGGCCATCGGCGAGCTGTTCTACCAGGCCCAGGTGATCTACGGCCGGACCGGCCGGGTGGTGCCGCTGCTGATGGTCGCCACCGTCTGGTACGTGGTGCTGACCACGGTGCTGTCGATCGGCCAGTACTACGTCGAGCGCTACTTCTCCCGCGGCACCCTGCGCACCCCGCCGCCCACCCCGCTGCAGCGCCTGCGGACCTTCCTGCGGAGCCTGCCCGCCCGTACCAGTGCCCGTGCCGCCGTCCATACCGCCGTCCGTATCGCCGCCCGTACCCCCGGAGGGACCCCGTGACCGCGCCGACCACGACCGCGCCGACCACGACCGCGCCGACCAAGACCGCGCCGAGCAAGGCCGCCCCGAGCAAGGCCGATCCGACCGAGGCCGATCCGACCGAGGCCGCCCCGATGGTGCAGGTCCGCGGCCTGCACAAGAGCTTCGGCCGGCTGAAGGTGCTGCGCGGGGTCGACCTGGACGTCCCGGCCGGCTCGGTCACCGTGGTGCTCGGCCCGTCCGGCTCCGGCAAGTCCACCCTGCTGCGGGCGATCAACCACCTGGAGAAGCTCGACCGCGGCCACGTCGCCATCGACGGCGAGCTGATCGGCTACCGGCGCTCCGGCGACCGGCTGTACGAGCTCAAGGAGCGCGAGGTGCTGCGCCAGCGCACCGGCATCGGCTTCGTGTTCCAGAACTTCAACCTCTTCCCGCACCTGACCGTGCTGGAGAACCTGGTCGAGGCGCCGATCGCCGCGCTGGGCCGGCCCCGGGCCGGGGCCAGGGCGGCGGCGCTGGCCCTGCTGGAGCGGGTCGGGCTCGCCGACAAGGCCGCCACGTACCCCCGGCAGCTGTCCGGCGGCCAGCAGCAGCGGGTGGCGATCGCCCGGGCGCTGGCGCTGGAGCCCAAGGTGCTGCTGTTCGACGAGCCCACCTCGGCGCTCGACCCCGAGCTGGTCGGCGAGGTGCTGGACGTCATCAAGGACCTCGCCCGCAGTGGCACCACGATGATCGTGGTCACCCACGAGATCGGCTTCGCCCGCGAGGTCGCCGACACCGTGGTCTTCATGGACGGCGGCGTGGTGGTCGAGCAGGGCCCGCCCGCCGAGGTCCTGGACCGCCCGCGGCACGAGCGCACCCGGGCCTTCCTGGCCAAGGTCCTGTAGCCGCCCTTCCCGCGTCAAGCCCCCCAACCCGCCTTCACCGAGCAGGAGTTCCGCCATGTCCCTACCCCGTCGCGCCCTCGTGGCCGCCGCCGGCCCGCTCGCCGCCGTCCTCCTGCTGACCGGCTGCGGCAGCGGCGCGACCGGCGCCTCGGCGGACCTCGCCGGAGCCAAGGGCAGCACCGCGCCCGACGGCACGGTGGTGAACCTGTCGCCCGAGCAGCACCGGGTGACCACGCCCAAGGTCGACGCGATCGCCGCGCTGGTACCGGAGGAGATCAGGAGAAGAGGCACCCTGAAGGTCGTCGACTCCATCGGCACCACCCCGCCGCTGGACTTCTACGCCGACGACGACAAGACCGTCATCGGCGTCGAGCCGGACATCGCCTCGCTGATCGGCGACGTGCTCGGCCTCAAGGTCGAGTTCAACCCGGTCTCCTGGGAGAACATCTTCGTCGGCCTGGACAGCGGCAAGTACGACGCGGGCCTGTCCAACATCACCGTCACCGAGGAGCGCAAGGAGAAGTACGACTTCGCCACCTACCGGCTGGACGTCCTCGGCTTCGAGACCAGGAAGGGCAGCGGGATCAAGGTCACCGGCGCCAAGGACCTGGCTGGCCGGTCCGTCGGCGTCGCCACCGGCACCAACCAGGAGAAGCTGCTGATCTCCTGGAGCGAGGAGAACGTCCGCAACGGCCTCAAGCCGATCGACATCAAGTACTTCTCCGGCACCGAGTACTACCTGGCGCTCTCCTCCGGCCGGATCGACGTCTACACCGGCCCCAACCCCAGCCTGGCCTTCCACGCCGTGCAGACCGGCCAGACCGAGGTGGTCGGCACCTACTCGGGTGGCGGCGCCGACGTCCTCGGCAAGATCGCGGCGACCACCCGCAAGGACAACGGGCTGGTCAAGGCGCTCAACGGCGCGATCGACGAGACGATCAGGAACGGCACGTACGGGCAGGTGCTCAAGCGCTGGGGCCTGGAGAACGAGGCGGTGCGGACCTCCGAGATCAACCCGGTCGGCCTGCCCAAGCCCAAGCCCTGACGCCGGGGCCCCTGACGCCGGGGCCCCTGACGCCGGGGCCCCGACACTGCTGCCCGCCTCGTTCACCCGTTCGTCCCCGGCCGCCGCTATGGTGACCCCGCCGACGGCGAACGCCGTTCGGGCGCGGGCACGTTGGGGGAGTGCATGCACAAGGGAGAGGTGCTCGGCGGACGCTTCCGGCTGGACGAGTGGCTGGGCAAGGGCGGCTTCGGCGTGGTCTGGCGGGCGACCGACACCGTGCTGGACCGGCCGGTCGCGGTCAAGCTGCTGCTGGCCGAGCACGCCGCGGACCGGGAGGCCGTCGGCCGGTTCGTCCGGGAGGCCAAGCTGGCGGGCAACCTGTCCAACCCGCACATCGTCACGGTGCACGACTACGGCCGGGCCACCGACGTCTCCGGGGAGCTCCACTACCTGGTGATGGAGCTGGTCCGCGGCCGCCCGCTGTCCGCGGTCCTCAAGGACGGCCTGCCCGACCACGGGCGGGCGCTCGCCTGGATGGCGCAGATCTGCGAGGCGCTCGACGCCGCGCACCGCAGCGGTGTCATCCACCGGGACATCAAGCCGGAGAACGTGATGATCGCGGACAGCGGGGACCGCGCCAAGGTGCTGGACTTCGGCATCGCCCGGCTGCTCACCCAGTCCACCGGGCTCACCTCCACCGGCAGCGTGGTCGGCACCGTCCCCTACCTGGCGCCCGAGTGCTGGTCCGGCGGCACCGTGGACGGCCGGGCCGACCTCTACGCCTTCGGCGTGATGCTGTACGAGGTCAGCACCGGCCGGCGCCCGTTCCGCGCGGACTCGCCGTACGACTACATGCGCAAGCACATGGCCGAGACCCCGCCCCGGGTGCGCGGCAAGGACCCGGCCCTGGCCGAGCTGGTCGCCCAGCTGCTCGCCAAGCGGCCCACCGACCGGCCCGCCACCGCCGCCGAGGTGCTGGAGCGGCTGAGCGCGATCCGCCCCGGGATGCTGCGGCCGGACGACCCCAGCCCGGAGCAGCTGCGCCGCCGGGCCGACCTGGCCTGGCAGCACGGCGCCGAGGGCCGGCCCGGGGACGCGGTGGACATCCTGGTGCAGCTCGTCCCGGACTTCGCCCGGATCTGCGGCCCGGCCGACCCGCGCACCCTGCGCACCTGCCACGACCTGGCCCTCTGGCTGGCCCGGGACGGCCTCCGGGGCGCCGGCGCCACGCTGCTGGAGGCGCTGGCCGAGCAGCCCGGCGCCACCCCGGAGGCCAGGGCCGATCTGCGGCGCGACCTCGCCCACTGGCAGCGGGAGGCCGCCCGGCTCGGCCCCGGCCCGGGGCGGGCGCTAGACCTGCGGGTGCTGCTCGGCGGCGGCGCGCAGCGCGGCTGAGGCACCCGCGGCGATCGGGTCGCCGTGCCCGAAGACCGCCGTCTCCACCGGCAGCGCGGCCAGCCGGTGGAAGGAGGCGAGGGCGCGGGCCGGGTCGGTGTGGAACACCCCTGGCCCGGTCCGGCCCTGCACGTTGGACACCACGTCGCCGGTGAACAGCACCCCGGGCCCGGGCAGGTGCAGCGCGATGCTGCCGTCGGTGTGGCCGGGCACGTGCACCACCACCGCGCCGCCGCCGATGTCCAGCACGTCCCCGTCCTCGACCTCGCGGTGCACCGGGCAGGGCTCGGCCGGCGGGATCGGCGGCAGTCCGTCCCACAGCTGCTGCTCGAAGGGGCTGAGCACGGGCGGCGTCGCCGGCTGCTCGCGCCGGACGACCGGCGCCTCCAGTCGGTGCGCCACCACCTCGGCGCTCCAGCGGCAGGCCAGCTCGGCGGCCGAGCCGGTGTGGTCCTCGTGGTGGTGGGTGAGCACGATCCGGCGTAGGGCCGCCGGCTCCAGCCCGATGGTGCGGATGCCCTTCTCGATCCCGTCCGCCGATCCGGCGACGCCGGTGTCGACCAGGGTCAGTCCGTGGTCGTCCCGCCAGAGGTAGGCGGTGCCGAACTCCAGGGTGATCATGTGCAATTCGTCGCGTACCCGGGTGATCTCCATGCCTCGGATCCTGCGCCCCGCGGCGGTCCGGCACACGGACGTTCGCCCTGGGCGTGTACGGATTCGCCGGCGGATCCTCCGGGTGACGTCGGGTGCCCGGCGGCTGTCAACCGTACGGGTCACCGATTCGGGCCCCGGTGGCCCGGTGCGATTTGATGGGAATCCGCCCATCGGGGCGGTCTGGTCCACCGGCCCGGGCCGTTGATATACCTCGTTGCCAGACTCGGGAGCGGTGTCCGCGCCGCCCCGGTGAGCTGCGACGAAAGGCTGGTGACGGATCGATGAAGCTCCTCCGTGTCGGACCCCCGGGCGCCGAGCGCCCGGTCGTGCTGGGCGAGGACGGCACCGCGTACGACCTCTCCGGGCGGGCCCGCGACCTCGACGGGGCCTTCCTGTCCGGGCTGGACACCGCCGGGCTGGCCCGGGAGGTGGCCGACGGCGTCCTGCCGGTGGTGGACCTGGACGGCCTGCGGGTGGGCGCGCCGGTGGCCCGACCGGGCAAGGTGGTCGGCATCGGGCTCAACTACCGCGACCACGCGGCCGAGGCCGGGGCGGCGATCCCGGACGAGCCGGTGATCTTCCTCAAGCCGAGCTCTACCGTGGTCGGCCCGTACGACGAGGTGCTGGTGCCGCGCGGCGGCGAGAAGACCGACTACGAGGCCGAGCTGGCGATCGTGATCGGCCGCACCGCCCGCTACCTGGACTCGCACGCCGAGGCCGCCGGGGTGATCGCCGGCTACACGATCGCCAACGACGTCACCGAGCGGGCCTTCCAGTTCGAGCGCGGCGGCCAGTGGGACAAGGGCAAGTCGGCGGAGACCTTCACCCCGCTCGGGCCCTGGCTGGTCACCGCCGACGAGGTGGCCGACCCGCAGTCCCTGGTGCTGCGGCTGTGGGTCAACGGCGAGCGGCGACAGCACGGCAACACCGCCGAGATGATCTTCCCGGTGCTCGAACTCGTCCGCTACGCAAGCCAGTTCATGGTGCTGGAGCCCGGCGACGTGATCGTCACCGGCACCCCGGCCGGAGTCACCCTGGGCCACCCGGGCAAGCCGTTCCTCGCCCCGGGGGACGTCGTCGAGATCGAGATCGACGGCCTCGGCCGCCAGCGCCAGGTGCTCGGCAAGGCCTGACCGCCACGCCGGCCCGACCCTTGGCACGGGGGTCGGGAGGCCGTCAGTCCCCGTCCGGGGAAGCGCCCCCCAGCACCGCCCGCAGCCGCTCGGCCCGCTCCGCCCGCGGCCCCTCCAGCGCGAGCAGCCCCGCCAGCACCTCCGCCGTCTGCGGATCGTGCAGCGCCGTGGCCGCCGCCATCGCCGTGAACTGGTCCACCAGCCAGTCCCGCAGCCCGTCCACCGGCAGCGCGCGCCCCTCGTCCAGCCAGCTCAGCGAGGCGCCCTCGACCACCGCGATCCACGAGCGCACCAGCAGGGTCAGCCGCGGTCCGGCCTCCCGCACGCCCAGGTGCCGCAGGGTCCGCTTGAGCGCCGCCCGCCGGACGTCGTCCACGATCGCCGAGGTGCGGGCCGTCTCCACCACCGAACCGCCGCGCAGCAGCGCCGAGTAGCCGGCGTCGTGCTCGGCCACGAAGGCGAAGTAGCCGTCCAGCGCGGAGGCCAGCTGCTCGGACGGCGTCCCGGTCGGCGGGACGGCGAACCGGGCGGTCAGCTCGTCCGCCGCGGTGCGCAGCGCGGCCTCGTACAACTGCTGCTTGCCGCCCGCGAAGTAGCGGTAGACCAGCGGCCGGGAGGCGCCGGCGGCCTCGGCCACGTCGTCCAGCCCGACCTCCTCGGGCGGCCGGGAGGCGAACAGCTCCAGGGCGACCGCGATCAGCTGCTCGCGCCGCTGTTCGACCGGTAGCCGCCGGTAGCCGGAGCGGCGCGGGCGCGGTTCGGGGGCGGCCTGGGCGGGCACCGGCCCGGTTGCCGTGGTGGGGCGGGCTTCCATGGTCGTCAGCGTAATGGGCGTCGGACCGATCGGGACCTGTCGCGCACCGGATCTCTCCGAACGGGTGTTCAGGTCGTGTGCCGGGCGCCGGAACCGGACCGCGGTCGGTCTAAAGGGGCTTGCAATCGGCCCGGGCCCCGCGATGATGTCCGAATGGTTGAAGAACTGATCACCACCGGCGGGGACACCCCCCGCCGCATCGCCGACGGTTACGTCCAGGCCCTGGCCGACCTCGATCCGCTGACCGCGGTGTACCTCGGCCTCAACCCGGAGGACGACCGGCTGCCCGACCTCTCCCCGGCCGGGGCCGAGGCGATCGCCGACCTCGCCCGCCGCACCCTGGCCCGGCTGGACGAGGCCGAGCGCTCCGGCGCCGCCGACGACGAGGCGGAGCGCCGCTGCGCCCGCCTGCTGCGCGAGCGGCTGACCGCCGAACTCGCCGTGCACGACGCGGGGGAGGACTACCGCGCGGTGCGCAACCTGGGCTCCCCGGTGCACAACACGCGGGAGGCCTTCACGCTGATGGCCACCGAGACCGAGGCCGACTGGCAGCTGATCGGCCGCCGGCTGGCCCGCTTCCCGCTGGCGCTGGAGCAGTACCGGCGGACGCTGGCCGAGGGCATCGAGCGCGGGCTGCTGTCCGGCCCGCGCCAGGTGGAGACGGTGGTCGGGCAGTTCGGCCAGTGGCTGTCCGGGGAGGTCCCAGAAGAAGGTGCGCCGCACAGCGGCTCGGGTGAGGGCGGTGGTGGGCGACGGGCGGGCTGGTTCGGCGAGTTCGTCCAGGCCGCGCCGGAGAGCGTGCGGGCCGAGCTGACCGGCCACGCGGTCGCCGCCGCCGACGCGCTGGCCGCGCTGCGCGACTGGCTGCGCGACGTGTACGGCCCGGCCGCGGCCGACACCCCGGACACCACGGGCCGGGAGCGCTACGCCCGCTGGGTGCGCTACTGGACGGGCGCCGACCTGGACCTGGACGAGGCCTACGCCTGGGCCTGGAGCGAGTTCCACGACCTGCTCGCACAGATGGAGGCCGAGGCCGAGAAGGTCCGCCCGGGCGTCGGCCCGATGGCGGCGATGAAGTGGCTGGAGACGGACGGCCCGTCGATCGAGGGCGCCGAGGCGGCCCGGGAGTACCTCCAGGGCCTGATGGACCAGGCCATCCGGGACCTCCAGGGCACCCACTTCGACCTGGCCGAGCCGGTCACCCGGGTCGAGTCGCGGATCGCCCCGCCCGGCAGCGCCGCCGCGCCGTACTACACCCAGCCGGCGCTGGACTTCAGCCGCCCGGGGCGGACCTGGCTGCCGGTGCTCGGCGAGGAGCGCTTCCCGGTCTGGGACCTGGTGTCGACCTGGTACCACGAGGGCGTCCCCGGCCACCACCTGCAGCTCGCGCAGTGGGTGTACGTCGCGGACCGGCTCTCCAACTACCAGGTGAGCCTCGGCGGGGTGAGCGCCAACATGGAGGGCTGGGCGCTGTACGCCGAGCGCCTGATGGACGAGCTCGGCTACCTCACCGACCCGGGCCACCGGCTGGGCTTCCTGAACGCCCAGATGATGCGGGCGCTGCGGGTCATCGTCGACATCGGCATGCACGTCGGCATGGACTTCCCGGCGGACTCCCCGTACCGGCCGGGCGAGCCGGTGAGCCCGGAGCACGCGCGGGAGTTCTTCGGCCGCTACTGCGGGCTGTCCGCCGACTTCCTGGACAGCGAGCTGGTCCGCTACCTGGGCATGCCCGGCCAGGCGATCGGCTACAAGCTGGGCGAGCGGGCCTGGCTGCGCGGCCGGGCGGCGGCGCGGGCGGCGCACGAGGCGCGCGGCGAGGAGTTCGACCTCAAGGCCTGGCACATGGCGGCGCTCTCGCAGGGCTCGCTGGGGCTGGACGACCTGGTCGCGGAGCTGTCCGCGCTCTAGGGCCCGTCCGGCGGATGGGGTGGGGACCAGGGCCCCGGGACTCGGTCAGGAGTCCCGGGGCCCTGGTCCTTTTGTCCGATAAAGGTCGATTTGGACAGGTTTTTCCTTGCGCTTCCCCGGAGCCGGGGTTTGGCTGGAAGGCGACTGCGTGACCTCTCCGTACCCCCTCCGGAAGGCTCGACCAGTGTCTGCTCAAGCCGTCACCGGTCATGAGGAAGCGGACAGCCGCCGCTGGTGGGCGCTGGCGATCATCGCCATCGCCCAGCTCATGATCGTCCTGGACATCACCATCGTGAACATCGCACTGCCGTCGGCCCAGCGGGACCTGGGCATCTCCGACGCGGACCGGCAGTGGGTGATCACCGCCTACACCCTCGCCTTCGGCGGGCTGCTGCTGCTCGGCGGCCGGCTGGGCGACCTCTTCGGCCGCAAGCGCGTCTTCATCATCGGCCTGCTGGGCTTCGCCCTCGCCTCCGCCCTCGGCGGCGCGTCGGTCAGCCCCGCCATGCTCTTCGGCGCCCGTGCCCTCCAGGGCGCGTTCGGCGCCCTGCTCGCCCCGTCCGCGCTGGGGCTGCTCTCCACCACCTTCTCGAACCCGAAGGAACGCAGTACGGCCTTCGGCATCTTCGGCGCGATCGCCGGTGGCGGCGCCGCGATCGGCTTCATCGCCGGCGGTCTGCTGACCGAGTACCTGGACTGGCGCTGGTGCCTGTTCGTGAACACCCCGATCGCCGTGGTCACCGCCTTCGCGGCGTTCCGGGTGCTCAACCGAGACCACGTCGCGAAGGGGCGCCGGATCAAGCTCGACCTGCCCGGGGCGCTGCTCGGCTGCGGCGGCCTGCTGGCCATCGTGTTCGGCACCTCCGAGGCCGTCACCCGGGGCTGGAGCGACGCCCTGGTGATCGGCTCGCTGCTGCTGGGCGTGGCGCTGCTCGCGGTGTTCGTCCTGGTCGAGAAGCGCTCCGCGCACCCGCTGCTGCCGATCCACATCGTGGCCGAGCGCAACCGCGGCGGCGGCGCGCTCTCGGTGGGCCTGGCCATGGTCGGCATGTTCGGCCTGTTCCTGTTCCTGACCTACTACATGCAGGCGATCAAGCACTTCTCGCCGGTGGTCTCGGGCATCTCCTTCCTGCCCATGACGGCCGCCATCATCCTGAGTTCGACCGGTGTCGCGGCGCGGCTGATGACCAGGGTGCCGTCCCGGGTCCTGATCACCCCGGGGCTGATGCTGGCCGCGGGCGGCATGGCCTGGCTGACCCAGATGAAGGTGGACAGCCCGTGGGCCGCCATGGTGCTGCCCTCGGTGCTGCTGATCGGCTTCGGCATGGGCCTGGTGTTCATGCCGGCGATGAGCCTGGCCACCCTCGGGGTCGCCCCGAACGAGGCCGGCGCGGCCTCGGCCACCATCAACTCGGCCCAGCAGGTGGGTGGTTCGCTCGGTACCGCGCTGCTGAACACGATCGCCGCCAGCGCCACCGCGACCTGGCTGTCCACCCGGATCGCGAGCGGTCCGCTGGTGCGGGCCCAGGGTGCGGTGCACGGCTACGTGGTCGCGACCTGGGTGGCGATGGGCGTACTGCTGCTGGCCGCGCTGGTCGCCTTCCTGATGATCGACCACCGTCCGGCGCCCGGCGAGGGGACCGCCGTCCCGGGTGCGGTGGAGGTGCCCGTCGCGGTGCCGACCGCCGTGGACGGGTCCCCGGTGGACGGAACGGGCGTGGACGGAGCCGTCGTGGACGGCCGGCCGAGCCCCAGGGCCGCGGCCATCGCCGATGTGCAGGCCAATGTGCGGCCCGGGATCCGCACGGAGACGGGCGCGGAACAGCCGCCGGCCGACTGACGGGAGCAGCCGACTGAATTTTGCAGCAAGGTCTTGCAGTCAACCTCCGGCGCCTGCTTGACTCCTGGCCACCGTCCAGGGATCGAGGAGGCGCCGTCGTGCTGCCGCAAGCCGTCGTGCTGCCGCAAGCCGTCGTGCCGGAGCCCGAGTTCGACCTGCTCGTGGTCGGCGGGGTCGGCGTCGACACCATCGTCCGGGTCGACCGGCTGGAACTGCCGCCCGGCGACTCCCACCACGTCGAGCCGGTGCGCGACCACCTGGGCCACACCGGCACCGGCGTCGCCCTCGGCGCCCACCGCCTCGGCCTGCGCACCGCCCTGCTGGACTTCCTCGGCGACGACCCCCAGGGCGAGCTGGTCCGCGCCGCCCTCGACCGGCACGGCCTGCACTTCGCCCACCTGGTCAGCCCGCACGGCACCCCGCGCGGGGTCAACCTGGTGGACCGGGCCGGCCGCCGGTTCTCCTTCTTCGACAGCCGCCACCCCGCCGACCTGCGGCTGCCGCGGTCCTTCCACCTCCCGTACGCCGAGCGCAGCCGGCACGTCCACCTCTCGATCACCGGCGTCAACCGGGACATGTACGGCGACCTCCACCGGCTCGGCCGCACCACCTCCACCGACCTGCACGACTGGGACGGCGAGAACCCGCACCACCGCGACTACGCCCTGGGCTCCGACCTGGTGTTCCTCTCGGTGGCCGGCTGCCGCGACCGCTACGAGCGGGTGATGCGGGCGATCCTCGCCGAGGGCCGGGCCGCCGTGGTGGTCGCCACCGCGGGCGCCGAGGGCTGCCACCTGCTCACCCGCGAGGACGGCGCGCTGCGCCACCTGCCCGCCCTCGACCCGGGCCGCCCGGTGCTGGACACCAACGGCGCCGGGGACGCCTTCGCCGCCGGCTTCCTGTACGCCTGGTTCCGCGGCCACCCGCCGCTGGACTGCGCCCGGGCCGGCTCGGCCGCGGGGGCCTTCGCCTGTACCTCCGCCGGGACGCACACCGGCTTCATCGAGGCGTCCGCCTTGGATACCCTCCTGAGGCCGGTCGGTCCGGGCCGGTGAGGGATTCTCATCGAGCTCCAAGCCTGCGGTAACGAGCCTTCCAGGCTGAGGCGTCATAGTCATTGACCGAACGAGGCGCCGACCAGGGCAGGGGAGTCAGGAATGGGCCAGCACAGCCGCGCGAGGTCACGCCGTCACCGTCTGCTGGCCCCCTCGCTGTTCGCCGCGCTGTCCGCGGTCGTGGTGGCCGGGGTGGTCGCCGGGACGCACGGGTTCAGCCTGGCCGACGCGTCGGCCGCCGGGAAGGTCGCCCGCAGCACCCGGCCCGTCGTCTCCGCCCCGGCGCCGTCCCCGACCGCCACCACCACGGCGGAGCCCGCCCCGGTCGTGGACACCACCCCGAGCGGCAGCCCGACCCCGGCCGCCACGCCGACCCCCGCCGACACCCCGACGCCCACCGCCGCCGCCACCCCCGACGTGCGCGACGCCGTGCTCGGCACGACCGCTCCCGCCCCCGCCGACAACCGGGAGACCTCCACCGTCGGCGCCCTGTTCAGCGGCCCGGTCGGGGCGGGCGACCACTTCTGCACCGCGAGCGTGCTGCACAGCGCCACTGGCAACCTGCTGCTGACCGCCGCGCACTGCCTCAGCAGCGCGAGCGGCGTGACCTTCGCCCCCGGCTACCGGGACGGCTCCGCCCCGTACGGCACCTGGCAGGTGACCGCGGTGCACACCGCCTCCGGCTGGTCCCAGAACGGCGACGTGGACGAGGACTTCGCGATCCTGGAGACCGCCCCCAACAACGGCCGCAACGTCGAGGACGTGGTCGGCGGCAACAAGCTGGGCACCGACGAGCCCTTCGGCGCCACCGTCCGCCTCTACGGCTACCCGGCCGACGCCGAGAAGCCCAACCTGTGCACCAACACCACCGGCCAGCAGAGCAGTTACCAGCGCGTCATCCAGTGCCCGTCCTACCCGGCCGGCACCAGCGGCGGCCCGTGGATCAACACCGCCACCGGTGACGTGGTCGGCGCCATCGGCGGCTACCAGCAGGGCGGCGACTCCGACGACACCTCGTACAGCGCCTACTTCGACCACACCATCGCCACCCTGTACACCCAGGTCGAGGGCAGCGCCCCCTGATCCGGCGGCCCCGGTCCCACCCCCACGGGGCCGGGCCCGCCGGCACCGGCCCCGGTCGGCCGTGCCCGGACATGACGAAGGCCCAGATCGGTGGATCAACTCCACTGATCTGGGCCTCAGTTGCACTTACCGCGAAGTGCCCCCGGTAGGATTCGAACCTACGCACCCGCCTCCGGAGGGCGGTGCTCTATCCCCTGAGCTACGGGGGCCTGTTGGCCTGCCGGCCGCTTGCGCGTTCCGACGGAATGAACACTACCAGGCTTCCGACGGGGCCCGTGCACGGGTTTCCGGAAAGATCGTCGGGGCGGGCCCGGCGGCCCGGTGGGCGGAAGTGCCCAAAGGCCGGACGGGGCGACGCGGCCGCCGATACCCTCGGTGAGGTGTCGGGAGTGTCCGGGCGGGTCCTCGTGGTGGACGACAGCGAGGTGATCCGCCAGCTGATCAGGGTCAACCTGGAGCTCGAGGGCTTCGAGGTGGTGACCGCCGCCGACGGCGCCGAGTGCCTGGAGGTCATCCGCCGGGTGAAGCCCGACGTGGTGACGCTGGACGTGGTGATGCCGCGGCTGGACGGCCTGCGGACGGCGGCCCGGCTGCGCGCGACCCCGGACACCAGCGCGCTGCCGATCGCGATCGTGAGCGCCTGCACCCCGGCGGACCTCGACCTGGGGGAGGCGGTCGGGGTGGACGGCTACCTCGGCAAGCCCTTCGACCCCGCCGATCTGGTGGCGCTGGTCCGGCGGCTGGTCCGGGCGGGGGAACGGTCCGATGCGTTTCGCCCTGAGCGAACAGAACGGACGGATCGCGGCTGACACCCCCGGCGCGGGGGTGCCGCCGCGTCTCAACCGGCAAACCGGGTGGCGGGCGGGTACCCCGTCTCGCCTACGCTTGGCGTCGTGACCCCCGCAGACCTTTCCCAGGCAATCCAGGCCGCAGTGAGCTCCGCCGTCGAGGCGGGTGAACTGGCCGTCGCCGTGCCCGAGCACGTGACGGTCGAGCGGCCCAAGAACCGGGACCACGGCGACTACGCGACGAACGTGGCCCTCCAGCTCGCCAAGGCGGCCGGCAAGCCGCCGCGAGCCATTGCCGAGGTCCTGGCCGGGCGCCTGCGAGGGATCACCGGCGTGGCCGAGGTCGACATCGCCGGTCCGGGCTTCCTGAACATCACCCTGGACACCGCCACCGCCGGTGCGCTCGCCCGCACCATCGTCGAGGCGGGCGAGGCCTACGGCCGCAACGAGGCCCTCAAGGGCCTGAAGATCAACCTGGAGTTCGTCTCCGCCAACCCGACCGGCCCGATCCACATCGGCGGCGTCCGCTGGGCCGCCGTCGGCGACTCGCTGGCGCGCGTGCTGCGGGCCTCCGGCGCCGACGTCACCACCGAGTACTACCTCAACGACGCCGGTGTGCAGATCACCAAGTTCGCCGCCTCCCTGCAGGCCGCCGCGAACGGCCGCGAGGTGCCCGAGGGCGGCTACGTCGGCGAGTACATCGTCGACATCGCCAAGACCCTCACCGACGCGATCCCGGGCGTGCTCGACCTGCCCGAGGCCGAGCAGCTGGAGGTCTTCCGCACCGAGGGCCTCAAGCTCATGGTGGCCGAGATCAAGCGCTCGATGGACGAGTTCGGCACCCACTTCGACGTGTGGTTCTCGGAGAAGTCGCTGCACGACTCCGGCGCCGTCGAGAAGGCCATCGACCGGCTGCGCGAGCAGGGCCACGTCTTCGAGCAGGACGGCGCGGTCTTCCTGCGCACCACCGACTTCGGCGACGACAAGGACCGCGTCCTGATCAAGGCCGACGGCGACAAGACCTACTTCGCCGCCGACGCCGCGTACTACCTGTCCAAGCGGGACCGCGGCGCCGAGGTCGCGCTCTACATGCTGGGCGCCGACCACCACGGCTACGTCAACCGCCTCAAGGCCATCTCGGCCTGCGCGGGCGACGACATGAACCGCAACATCGAGGTGAAGATCGGCCAGTTCGTGAAGATGCTTCGCGACGGCGAAGAGGTCCGCATGTCCAAGCGGGCCGGCAACATCATCACGATCGACGACGTGGTCGAGTGGATCGGCGTCGACGCGGCCCGCTACACCCTGGCGCGCTCCTCCACGGACTCGACGATCACGCTGGACATCAACATCCTGACCAGCCAGACCAACGAGAACCGGGTCTACTACGTCCAGTACGCCCACTCGCGGATGTGCGCCGTCCAGCGCAACGCCGACGACCAGGGCATCACGCGCGGTGCGGCGGAGGACTTCAAACCGGAGCTGCTGGCCACCGACTGGGAGTCCGACCTGCTCGGCCACCTCGGCGAGTTCCCGCGCGTGCTGGCCTCGGCCGGCGAGCTGCGCGAGCCGCACCGGGTCGCCGTGTACCTGGAGGAGCTGGCGGCCAAGTACCACCGCTTCTACGACAACTGCCGCATCCTGCCCCGGGGCGACGAGGAGGTCACCGACCTCACGCGCGCCCGCCTCTGGTTGGCCGACGCGACGCGCACGGTCGTCGCCAACGGCCTCACGCTCCTGGGCGTGACGGCGCCCGAGCGGATGTAAGCACCACCCCCAAGCGCACAGCGGGGGCGGCTGACGGTCAACGGGGACCGTCGCCGCCCCTCGCCATAGCTCGAAGGACTTAGGACATGAGTCGTTCCGCACACCCCGCAGGCCCCCGCCACGGCGACGTCCTGCCCGAGGGCCACTACCAGGCCCCGCCGGCCGACCTGAACGCGCTCGACCCCAAGGTCTGGTCGCGCACCGTCGCCCGTGATGCCGAGGGCGTGGCCACCGTCGGCGGGATCGACGTCAGGCGGCTGGCGGCCGAGTTCGGCACCCCGGCCTACGTGCTCGACGAGGAGGACTTCCGCAGCCGGGCCCGCGCCTGGCGGGACGCCTTCGGCGCCGACGCGGATGTCTACTACGCCGGGAAGGCGTTCCTCTCCAAGGCGGTCGTGCGCTGGCTGCACGAGGAGGGCCTCAACCTCGACGTGTGCAGCGCCGGCGAGCTGGCGGTGGCACTGGCCGCCGGGATGCCGCCGGAGCGGATCGCGCTGCACGGCAACAACAAGTCGGTGGACGAACTCGAGCACGCGGTGAAGACCGGGGTCGGGCACATCGTGGTCGACTCCTACGAGGAGATCGAGCGGCTGGCCACGATCGCCGCCCGCCAGGGCGTGCGCCAGCAGGTGCTGATCCGGATCACCGTCGGCGTCGAGGCGCACACCCACGAGTTCATCGCCACGGCGCACGAGGACCAGAAGTTCGGCCTGTCGCTGACCGGCGGAGCGGCCGCCGAGGCGGTGCGCCGGGTGCTCGGCCACGACAGCCTGGAACTGCGCGGCATCCACTCGCACATCGGCTCGCAGATCTTCGACATGGCGGGCTTCGAGGTCGCCGCCCGCCGGGTGGTCGGCCTGCTGGCCGGGATCCGCGACGAGCACGGCGTGGAACTGCCCGAGATCGACCTGGGCGGCGGCCTGGGCATCGCGTACACCAGCGAGGACGACCCGCGCGAGCCGGCCGAGATCGCCGCCGCACTGGCCGAGATCGTCCGCCGCGAGTGCGCCGCCGCGAACCTGAGCGCCCCCCGGCTGAGCGTGGAGCCGGGCCGTGCGATCGTCGGCCCGACCGCGTTCACCCTGTACGAGGTCGGCACGGTCAAGCCGCTGGAGGGCCTGCGCACCTACGTCAGCGTGGACGGCGGGATGTCCGACAACATCCGCACCGCGCTGTACGACGCCGAGTACTCGGTGGCCCTGGTGTCGCGCACCAGCGACGCGGAGCCGATGCTGGTCCGGGTGGTCGGCAAGCACTGCGAGTCCGGCGACATCGTGGTCAAGGACGCCTTCCTGCCGGCCGACCTGGCCCCGGGCGACCTGATCGCGGTGCCCGCCACCGGTGCCTACTGTCGCTCGATGGCGAGCAACTACAACCACGCCCTCAGGCCCCCGGTGCTCGCCGTCAAGGACGGTGCGGCCCGGGTGCTCGTCCGGCGCGAGACGGAGGAGGATCTCCTGCGTCTGGATATCGGATGACGAAATCCTTGTCTCAGATCATGGAACGACCGTAGATCCGTGCGGAAAGTCCCCGAGACTGGTACGGACCGAAGTTCCCGGCGGCCCCCGAAAAACCGCCGGAAATACCGAAGCACGAAGAATGCAGAGCGGAGTCGGATGATGCGTACGCGCCCGCTGAAGGTGGCGTTGCTGGGTTGTGGTGTGGTGGGCTCCGAGGTGGCGCGCATCATGACGACGACGGCCGACGACCTCGCCGCTCGCATCGGTGCCCCGGTCGAGCTCGCCGGGATCGCGGTCCGCCGGGCCGGCCGGGTGCGCCCGGGGGTGCCCGAGCACCTGATCACCACCGACGCCGAGGCCCTGGTGGGCCGGGGCGACATCGACGTGGTGGTCGAGGTGGTGGGCGGGATCGAGCCCTCCAAATCGCTGATCCTGTCCGCCTTCGAGCAGGGTGCCTCGGTGGTCAGCGCCAACAAGGCGCTGCTCGCCCAGGACGGTACCGAGCTGCACGCGGCCGCCGCCGCGGCCGGTGTGGACCTGTACTACGAGGCCGCGGTTGCGGGCGCGATCCCGCTGCTGCGCCCGCTGCGCGAGTCCCTCGCCGGGGACAAGGTGAACCGGGTGCTGGGCATCGTCAACGGCACCACCAACTTCATCCTGGACAAGATGGACACCACCGGCGCCGGCTACTCGGAGGCGCTGGAGGAGGCCACCGCGCTCGGTTACGCCGAGGCCGACCCGACGGCCGACGTCGAGGGCTTCGACGCCGCCGCCAAGGCCGCGATCCTGGCCGGGATCGCCTTCCACACCAAGGTCACCGCGGCGGACGTCTACCGCGAGGGCATCACCGAGGTGACCGCCGCCGACATCGCCTCCGCCAAGGAGATGGGCGCCGTGGTCAAGCTGCTCGCGATCTGCGAGCGGGCCGCCGACGGTGAGTCCGTCACCGCGCGCGTCCACCCGGCGATGATCCCACTCTCGCACCCGCTGGCGTCCGTCCGCGAGGCGTACAACGCGGTGTTCGTCGAGGCCGAGGCGGCCGGCCGGCTGATGTTCTACGGCCCCGGCGCGGGCGGCTCGCCGACCGCCTCCGCGGTGCTCGGCGACCTGGTCGCGGTCTGCCGCAACAAGCTGGCCGGGTCCACCGGCCCCGGTGACTCCGTGTACACGCAGCTGCCCGCCAAGCCGATGGACGAGGTGGTCACCCGCTACCACGTCAGCCTGGACGTGGACGACCGGGCGGGCGTGCTCGCCCAGGTCGCGTCCGTCTTCGCCGAGCACGGCGTCTCCATCGACACCGTGCGCCAGCAGGGCCGCGACGGCGACGCCTCGCTCGTCGTGGTCACCCACCGTGCCACCGACGCCGCGCTGTCGGCGACGGTCGACAAGCTCCGCGCGCTGGACAGCGTGCGGGACGTGGCCAGCATCATGCGGGTCGAAGGGGAATAAGGAACCAGCCATGAACGCCGTTGCCGAGAACGTCGTCCGAGGCGCGCACACCCACCAGTGGCGCGGCCTGATCGAGGAGTACCGGGACCGCCTGCCGGTCACCGCGGCCACCCCGGTGGTCACCCTGCTGGAGGGCGGCACGCCCCTGGTACCCGCGCAGGTGCTCTCCGAGCGCACCGGCTGCGAGGTCTACCTCAAGGTCGAGGGCGCCAACCCGACCGGCTCCTTCAAGGACCGCGGGATGACGATGGCCATCTCCAAGGCCAAGGAGGCGGGCGCGCAGGCCGTCATCTGCGCGTCCACCGGCAACACTTCGGCCTCCGCCGCCGCGTACGCGGTGCGGGCCGGGATGGTCTGCGCGGTGCTCGTCCCGCAGGGCAAGATCGCCCTGGGCAAGATGGGCCAGGCACTGGTGCACGGCGCCCGGATCCTGCAGGTCGACGGCAACTTCGACGACTGCCTGACGCTGGCCCGCGAACTGTCCGAGAAGTACCCGGTGGCGCTGGTCAACTCGGTGAACCCGGTGCGGATCGAGGGCCAGAAGACGGCGGCCTTCGAGATCGTCGACATGCTCGGCGACGCCCCGGACATCCACGTCCTGCCGGTGGGCAACGCGGGCAACATCACCGCCTACTGGAAGGGCTACCGGGAGTACGCCACCGACGGGATGGCCGCCCGCACCCCGCGGATGTGGGGCTTCCAGGCGGCCGGTTCGGCCCCGATCGTGGACGGCGCGCCCGTCCTCAAGCCGCAGACCATCGCCACCGCGATCCGGATCGGCAACCCGGCCTCCTGGGACTTCGCGCTCGCCGCGCGGGACGAGTCCGGCGGCCTCATCGACAAGGTGACGGACCGTCAGATCCTGTCCGCCTACCGGCTGTTGGCCTCGCAGGAGGGCGTCTTCGTGGAGCCCGCCTCGGCCGCCTCGGTGGCCGGTCTGCTGGCCAAGGCGGAGGCCGGCCTGGTCGACCCGGGCCAGCGGATCGTCTGCACGGTGACCGGCAACGGCCTCAAGGACCCGGACTGGGCGGTGGCCGGCGCGCCGCAGCCGCAGGTCGTCCCGGTCGACCCGGCGGCCGCGGCCCGGCAGCTCGGACTGCTCGACTGACGGCGGGTCGGACACGTCGACGGGCCGACCCTTTCGAGGGGCGGCCCGTCGAAGTTCTCCGGTGACACTTTTGTGTCAATTCCGCTTCGCATTCCGATCCGATTCCGTCCCGCTCTTTGACCGGGAGGGGTGCGCATTCCGGCCAGAACCGGCAACACACCAGATCGAAGGCCCACGGGGTGTACCACTGGGGAACCTCTCTTCGATACTCTGGGTCCGGCCGTGTGGCACATGCCCCGGGCTCGTCCTGGTACGGGCCGCGCCGACGACAGCGACCGCCAGGCCCGAGTGGCCCGCGGCCCTTCCCCCACCCTCGCACCGACGACGCGCTCCGCGCCGCCCGATTTCCCCAGGAGAGTCCACCGCATGGCCGGTCCTGCGTTCCGTGCCGCCGCCGTCCGGGTCAGGGTTCCCGCGACCAGCGCCAATCTCGGCCCGGGCTTCGACGCCTTCGGGCTCGCGCTGGGTCTGTACGACGACGTGGTCGTCCGGGTCTCCGACTCCGGCCTCGCCGTCGACATCGCCGGCGAGGGCGCCGGGACGCTGCCCCGGGACGAGCGCCACCTGCTGGTCCGCTCGATGCGGGCCGCCTTCGACCGGCTCGGCGGCCAGCCGCGCGGCCTCGAAGTGGTCTGCGCCAACCGGATACCGCACGGCCGCGGCCTGGGCTCCTCCTCGGCCGCCATCTGCGCCGGCATCGTGGCCGCCCGCGCCGTCACCATCGGCGGCCCGTCCGCGCTGGACGACGACGCGCTGCTGGCCCTCGCCTCCGAGCTGGAGGGCCACCCCGACAACGTCGCGGCCTGCCTGCGCGGCAACTTCACCATCGCCTGGACCGACGAGGAGTCGGCCAAGGCGGTCGCCCTGGAGCCCTCCGAGCAGGTCGTCCCGGTCGTGTTCGTCCCGGCCGGCGAGGTGCTCACCGAGACCGCCCGCGGCCTGCTGCCGAAGACCGTCCCGCTGGCCGACGCCGCCGTCAACGCGGGCCGTTCCGCGCTGCTGGTGGAGGCGTTGACCCGGCGGCCCGAGCTGCTCCTCGCCGCCACCGAGGACCGGCTGCACCAGGACTACCGCGCCTCCGCCATGCCGGACAGCGCCGCGCTGGTCGGCGTGCTGCGCGCGGAGGGCGTCCCCGCGGTCATCTCCGGCGCCGGCCCGACCGTGCTGGCGCTCACCGACGAGGCGGGCGTCGACAAGGTGCTCTCCTTCGCCGGGCACCACGGCCACGGCGGCGATCCGGCGTTCGCCGCGCACCGCCTCGGCGTCGACCGGACCGGGGCCACCGTGCTCCCGCTGGACGTCTGAGCTGCGGGTTCGGCCCGGCGTCGAGCCGGGTCGTCCGGACACGATTGGCAAGCCCGAGGTCGGGGAATGTCTGAGGGGGTCGGTAGTGTTAACCTCATTGCTGCACCAGGTGCCCTCCGGGGCTCGGTGCGCCGCGTCCCGATCCCAGCACTCCACTGCCGTGGAGCCGCCGCGATGTCCGGGGCGACGATTCTCCGGGAGCCCACCGCAGCGCGTACGCAGCCTGCCTGCGCGACACGCGGCCGCATCCCGAAGCCGTGACGGCACCTGACTCCCACCCGCGGCCTCCCACCTGGAGGCACAGGACGGGCGGAGCGCGGGCCACCGTCACGCGACGGGGGCCCGGGATTCGCAGGCAGCGTGGGGGCAACGCCCTCTGGGGAGGCCGATACACGGCCGCCCACCGCGCCACCTCAGCACCACCGTGCTTCATGCACCGCACCTCGCAGCTCTCCCTCGACGGGCTCCCGCCATTCGAGGGATCACCGCCTCGGACCGACGCAGTCGAGCGTTGGTCAGGACAGCACAACCGGTCGCCGAGCCAGACAGGCCGACGTCCGCTCCAGGGAAGGACCCTTAGTGAGCGACTCCACCGATCTGATGGGCGCGCGCCCGGACGCCGAGGCGTCGGACGCAGCCGCCGCCCCCGCTGCCCCGGCCCGCCGCCGCCGCAGTGCCGCCGCGGGCCTGGACGGCATGGTCCTCGCCGAGCTGCAGAAGCTCGCCGCGGACCTGGGCATCACCGGTACCGGACGCATGCGCAAGAGCCAGCTGATCGAGACCATCAAGGAGAAGAGCGGCGGGGACCCGCTGCTCGCCGCCGGTGGCGCCCCGGCCGCCAAGCGCACCGCCGCCAAGGCGGACGCCGAGGCCCCGGCCGAGAAGCCGGCCCGCCGCACCAAGGCCGCCGCCGCCGCTGCCGCGGCCCCGGCCGCCGAGCCGCAGGCCCAGATCGAGATCCCGGTCCAGGCCGCCGCCGAGACCGCCGCGCCGGCCCGTGCCGAGCGCACCCGCCGCCGCGCCACCTCGGCCGCCGGCGCCCCCACCGCCCCGGTCGCGGCCGCCGAGGCCCCCGCCGAGGCCGCCACCGTCGCGGTGGCCGAGCCCAAGCAGGCCGACCGTCCGGCCGAGACCCGCGCCTTCGAGGGCCGGGAGGAGAGCCGCGAGACCCGCCGCGACCGCCGCGAGCGCCGCGACCGCCGTGACGGCGGCGAGCGCACCGAGCGTCAGGACGCCGGCGAGGCCCAGGCCGGGCAGGACGCCGACGGCCGCGAGTCGCGCCGCGACCGCCGCAACCGCCGCGAGCGGACCGACCGCCAGGGCGGCCAGCAGGGTCAGCAGCAGGGCCAGGGCGAGAGCCAGCCGCGCCGCGAGGGCGGCCAGGCCCAGCAGTCCCAGCAGGCCCAGCAGCCGCAGGCCCAGCAGGGCGGCTACGACGACGACGAGTTCGGCGAGGGCCGTCGGGGCCGTCGCGGCCGGTACCGCGACCGCCGGGGCCGTCGCGGCCGCGAGGGCTTCGAGGCCGGCCCGGTCGAGACGCAGATCGGCGAGGACGACGTCCTGATCCCGGTCGCGGGCATCCTCGACATCCTCGACAACTACGCGTTCGTCCGCACCTCCGGCTACCTGCCGGGCCAGAACGACGTCTACGTCTCGCTCGCCCAGGTCCGCAAGAACGGCCTGCGCAAGGGTGACGCCATCACCGGTGCGGTGCGCCAGCCGCGCGAGGGCGAGCGCCGCGAGAAGTTCAACGCCATGGTGCGGCTGGACTCCGTCAACGGCATGGACCCGGAGACCGGCCGCGGCCGCCCCGAGTTCAACAAGCTCACCCCGCTGTACCCGCAGGACCGGCTGCGCCTGGAGACCGACCCGGGCGTGCTGACCACCCGGATCATCGACCTGGTGTCGCCGATCGGCAAGGGCCAGCGCGGTCTGATCGTCGCGCCGCCGAAGACCGGCAAGACCATGGTGCTGCAGGCGGTCGCCAACGCGATCACCCACAACAACCCCGAGTGCCACCTGATGGTCGTCCTGGTCGACGAGCGTCCGGAAGAGGTCACCGACATGCAGCGGTCGGTGAAGGGCGAGGTCATCTCCTCGACCTTCGACCGCCCGGCCGAGGACCACACCACCGTCGCCGAGCTGGCCATCGAGCGCGCCAAGCGCCTGGTGGAGCTGGGCCACGACGTGGTCATCCTGCTGGACTCGATCACCCGCCTGGGCCGCGCCTACAACCTGGCGGCGCCGGCCTCCGGCCGCATCCTGTCCGGTGGTGTCGACTCGACCGCGCTGTACCCGCCGAAGAAGTTCTTCGGTGCCGCGCGCAACATCGAGAACGGCGGCTCGCTGACCATCCTGGCCACCGCGCTGGTCGAGACCGGCTCGCGCATGGACGAGGTGATCTTCGAGGAGTTCAAGGGCACCGGCAACATGGAGCTCAAGCTCGACCGGAAGCTCTCGGACAAGCGCATCTTCCCGGCCGTCGACGTGGACGCCTCCAGCACCCGCAAGGAGGAGATCCTGCTCGGCAGCGAGGAGTTGGCCATCGTCTGGAAGCTGCGCCGGGTGCTGCACGCGCTCGACTCGCAGCAGGCGATCGAGCTGCTCCTGGACAAGATGAAGCAGACCAAGAGCAACGCCGAGTTCCTGATGCAGATCGCCAAGACCACCCCCGGCTCCAACGACTGACGGTAGCCGGACGGCCGACGGACCACGGAACCCCGGATCGCGCGAGCGGTCCGGGGTTCCGCGCGTCCGCGGCCGCTTTGTTCCAGAGTTGGGACAGCTTGGGACTATTTGATCTTCTTGTCCGTTTTACTCTGGACCGTATGGCCGAGCACAAGAGGGTCCCGAGTCGCCGCCGCAAGGTCCTGCGGTGGTCCGCCTGCGCGGTCGCCGCGCTCGTCGTCGCCGGCGGCGGGGCGGGTGCCTACGCGTACCTGAAGCTCAACGGCAACATCAAGAGCGTCGACATCGACTCCCGCCTCGGTGACGCCCGGCCCCCGGCCGCCACCGACGGCTCCTTCAACATCCTGGTGCTGGGCTCCGACTCCCGGGTCGGCGAGAACGGCGACCTGGCCGGCGGGGACACCGGTGACTCCGCCCGCTCCGACACCGCGATGGTGGTGCACATCAGCCAGGACCACTCGCGGGCCTCGGTCGTCTCGATCCCGCGCGACACCCTGGTCGACCGCCCGCAGTGCACCGACGCCGGCGGCAAGGCCGTCCCGGCGCTCAAGCGCGCGATGTACAACAGCGCCTTCGAGTCCGGCGGCGCGGCCTGCGCGGTCAAGACCACCGAGCAGCTCACCGGGCTGCGGATGGACCACTACCTCCAGGTGGACTTCGCCGGCTTCGCCCGGGTCGTGGACGCGATAGGCGGGGCCACCGTGGACACCACGGTGGCCATCCACGACAAGGACAGCGGGCTCGACCTGCCGGCCGGCCGGCACCACCTCGACGGCCAGCAGGCGCTGGCCTTCGTGCGCACCCGGCACGGCGTCGGCGACGGCAGCGACCTCGGCCGGATCGAGCTGCAGAAGCAGATGGTCAAGTCGCTGCTCCAGCAGGCCGGCGGGATCGGGCTGTTCTCCAACCCGGTCAAGCTGTGGTCGATCGGCGACACCATGACCAAGAGCATCACCACCGACTCGGTGCTCGGCTCGGTGAACTCGCTGGTGGGGCTCGTCCAGGAGCTCAAGGGGATCGGACCGGACCAGCTGACCATGGTCACCCTGCCGGTGGTGACCGCCCCCAGTGACCCCAACCGGGTGGTCGAGCAGCAGCCGCAGGCCGGGAACCTCTGGGGGGCGCTCAAGGCCGACCAGCCGATCCCGCAGGCGGTCGTCTCGGCCCAGCCCGAGAACCCCGCCCAGGCGGCCCCCACGGCCTCCCCGGCGGCCGTCCCGAAGGTCGCCCCGAAACCCGCCGCGAAGTCCACCGCGACGGCCACCGCGCGGCGCTGACGGGGCCCGCCGGAAGTATCCGGAATGTCCCCCGGAATAAGCCGCGGTGGGCCCCGGTTTGGGAAGATGCGGCCGGTCCTGGCAGACTGGTACGTCGGTCCCGGTTCACGTGCGGCACTCCCAGCCGCCGACCCGGTGCCCTCCCGAAAACTAGGAGAACCCCTTGAAGTCCAACGTTCACCCGGAGTACGTGGTCACCCGCGTGACCTGCACCTGCGGCGCCGAGTTCACCACCCGCTCGACCGAGACCAGTGGCGAGATCCGCGCCGAGGTCTGCTCGCAGTGCCACCCGTTCTACACCGGCAAGCAGAAGATCCTCGACACCGGTGGCCGCGTGGCCCGCTTCGAGGCCCGCTTCGGCAAGCAGCACAGCGCGAAGGCCTAGCGCTCCCTCGGCGCCGGTTCCCGGTGCCCCCGTACTCGTTGTCGGGGGCGCAGGGGACCGGCGCCGTTCGCGTCCCAGCGCGCGTTCCGCAGTTCCACCCGTTCCGAACCCCCACACGTTCCGAGCCCCCGGGAAGAAGGCCACCCCATGTTCGAGGCAGTCGAAGAGCTCCTCGTCGAGCACGCCGACCTCGAAACGAGGCTGGCCGACCCGTCGGTCCACGCGGACCAGAACAACGCCCGCAAGCTGGCCAAGCGGTACGCCGAGCTGACCCCGATCACCCGGGTCTACCGGCAGTGGCGGCAGGCCGGCGAGGACATCGAGGCCGCGCGCGAACTCGCCGCCGAGGACCCGGAGTTCCTCTCCGAGGTGAAGGACTCCGAGGCGCGCCGCGACGAGCTGACCGAGGAACTGCGCCTGCTGCTCGTCCCGCGCGACCCGAGCGACGACAAGGACGTCATCCTGGAGATCAAGGCGGGCGAGGGCGGCGAGGAGTCCGCGCTGTTCGCCGGCGACCTGCTCCGGATGTACCTGCGCTTCGCCGAGCGGGTCGGCTGGAAGACCGAGCTCATCGACTCCAACGAGTCCGACCTCGGCGGCTACAAGGACGTCTCGGTGGCCGTGAAGACCAAGGGCAACGCCGAGCCCGGCCAGGGCGTCTGGGCCCGGCTGAAGTACGAGGGCGGCGTGCACCGCGTGCAGCGCGTCCCCGCCACCGAGTCGCAGGGCCGCATCCACACCTCCGCGGCGGGCGTGCTGGTCACCCCCGAGGCGGAGGAGGTCGAGGTCGAGATCGTCGCCAACGACCTGCGGATCGACGTCTACCGGTCCTCCGGCCCCGGCGGCCAGTCGGTCAACACCACCGACTCCGCGGTCCGGATCACCCACCTGCCGACCGGTATCGTGGCGTCCTGCCAGAACGAGAAGAGCCAGCTGCAGAACAAGGAGCAGGCGATGCGCATCCTGCGTTCGCGGCTGCTGGCCGCCGCGCAGGAGGAAGCCGAGCGGGAGGCCTCGGACGCGCGTCGCAGCCAGGTCCGTACGGTGGACCGCTCCGAGCGGATCCGGACGTACAACTACCCGGAGAACCGCATCTCGGACCACCGCACGGGGTTCAAGTCGTACAACCTGGACCAGGTCCTGGACGGCGACCTGAACGCGGTGATCCAGTCCTGCGTCGACAAGGACGCGGCGGCCAAGCTCGCCGCGGCCCAAGAGAACTGAGACCGGCGCGCCCCAGCCCGACGCAAGCCCGAAGCCGGAGCGCAGAAACATGAGGTCGTACGGATGAACCTGCTGCTCGCCGAGGTGGCCCAGGCCACCCAGCGGTTGGCCGCGGCCGGCGTGCCGTCGCCGCGCTTCGACGCGGAGGAACTCGCCGCCTACGTCCACAACGTCAAGCGCAGCCAGCTGCACACGGTGAAGGACGCCGACTTCGACGCCCGCTACTGGGAGGCGGTCTCGCGCCGCGAGGCCCGCGAGCCGCTGCAGCACATCACCGGGCGGGCGTTCTTCCGCTACCTCGAACTGGCGGTCGGCCCCGGGGTGTTCGTGCCCCGGCCGGAGACCGAGACGGTCGTCGAGTGGGCGATAGACGCGGTGCGCGACATGGACGTCGCCGAGCCGCTGGTGGTCGACCTGTGCTCCGGCTCGGGCGCCATCGCGCTCGCCCTGGCCCAGGAACTGCCGCGCTCCACCGTGCACGCCTTCGAACTCGACCAGGGCGCGCTGGAGTACACCCGGCGCAACATCGAGGCCAGCCCGGACCGCGCCAGGGTCACCCTGCACGCCGGGGACGCCACCAAGGCCTTCGAGGACGACCGCTCCTGGGACGGCCGCTTCGACCTGGTGATCTCCAACCCGCCGTACATCCCGCTCACCGAGTGGGAGTACGTCGCGCCGGAGGCCCGCGACCACGACCCGCAGATGTCCCTGTTCTCCGGCGAGGACGGCCTGGACACCATCCGCGGCATCGAGCGGGTGGCCGCCCGGCTGCTGCGCCCGGGCGGCGCGGTGGTGATCGAGCACGCCGACCAGCAGGGCGGCCAGGTGCCGTGGATCTTCAACGAGGAACGCGGCTGGACGGACACCGCCGACCACCGCGACCTGAACAACCGGCCGCGCTTCACGACCGCCCGGAGGGTCGGGTCGTGAACATCGAGCACAGCACGACCGCCCGGAGGGTCGGGTCGTGAACATCGAGCACAGCACGACCGCCCGGAGGGTCGGGTCGTGAGCATCGAGCACAGCACGACCGCCCGTAAAGCCGCGCTGTGAAGACCGCCGTGAACGTCATGAGCCTGTCCGGAAGGGGACCGCACCGATGAGCCGCCGCTACGACTGTGCCGACGCCGGGGACCGCGCAACGGGTCTGCGCGAGGCCGCCTCGGCCATCCGCCGCGGCGAACTCGTCGTGCTGCCCACCGACACCCTCTACGGGGTCGGCGCGGACGCCTTCTCCCCGGAGGCCGTCGGTGACCTGCTGGCCGCCAAGGGCCGTGGCCGCAACATGCCCTCGCCCGTCCTGGTCGGCTCGCCGACCACCCTGCACGGCCTGGTCACCGACTTCTCCGAGCAGGCCTGGGAGCTGGTCGACGCGTTCTGGCCCGGCGGTCTCACCCTGGTCGCCAAGCACCAGCCCTCGCTGCGCTGGGACCTCGGCGAGACCCGCGGCACCGTCGCGGTCCGGATGCCGCTGCACCCGGTCGCCATCGAGCTGCTGAACGCCACCGGCCCGCTGGCCGTCTCCAGTGCCAACAAGACCGGCGGTCCGTCCCCGGCGACCTGCGACGAGGCGCAGGCCCAGCTCGGCGACGCGATCTCGGTCTACCTGGACGGCGGGAAGGCCGACCACGCCACCGCCTCGTCCATCGTCGACGTCACCGGCAAGGTCCCGGTCCTGCTGCGGGCCGGCGCGATCAGCATCGAGCAGCTGAGGGAGGTCGTCCCCGACCTGGAGGCCGGAAGTTGACACCCATCGCCTCGCTCCATGACGGGCCCGGCATAGCGCCGTACCTGAGCGTGGGTCCCAGGCCGCTGGACCACTTCCGGATCCTGTTCGTCTGCACCGGGAACATCTGCCGCTCGCCGATAGCCGAGCGGCTCACCCGGCGTGAGCTGGACACCCGGCTCAGCCCCCGGGTGGCCGGGCGGATCCTGGTGGAGAGCGCCGGCACCTGGGGCCATGTGGGCGCGCCGATGGAGGACCACGCCGTGACCGTGCTCGACGAGTACGGCGCCGACAGCGGCGGCTTCACCGGCCGGGAGCTGCTGGACGAGCACGTGGTCGAGGCCGACCTGGTGCTCACCGCGACCCTGGACCACCGCGCCCAGGTGATCTCGATGGGCCACGAGGCGGGCCTGCGCACCTTCACGATGAAGGAGTTCACCCGGCTGGTGCGGACGATCGACCCGGGCACCCTGCCGGACCCGCGCCGCGGCGCCGACGTCACCGAGCGGGCCCGCGCCCTGGTCCGGGCCGCCGCCGCGCTGCGCGGCTGGCTGCTGGCCGCCACCCCGGAGTCCGACGAGGTGGACGACCCGTACGGGGCGCCGATCGGCATGTTCCGCAACTGCGGCGAGGAGATATTCCACGCGGTCGACCCGGTGGTGACCGCGCTCACCGGCGTCCCGGCGCCGCGCTGAGGCCTTTCGGGCGGGCCCCGGGGCCGAACGGCCCTGCGTCGCCGTGCTGAGCGTGCGGCCCGGTCATACCCTGGGTGGACCGTCCCTGCAGCGCCCGGGAGCCTGCCATGACCGTCACCGATGCCGCGAGCGGCTCGACCGCGACGAGGGGGCGCCCGTGGGCGTCCGAGGCGCTGCACCGGGCTGATCCGCAGATCGCCGACCTGCTGGCCGCCGAGGCCGAGCGGCGGGCCGAGACGATCCAGCTGCTGGCGGGGGAGAACCTCACCAGCCCCGCCGTCCTGGCGGCGCTGACCGGCCCGCTGATCGACAAGTACGCCGAGGGCTACCCGGGCCGCCGGCACCACACCGGCTGCGCGCTGGCGGACGCCGCCGAGCTGCTGGCGATCGACCGGGCGCGCGAGCTGTTCGCCGCCTCGCACGCCAACGTCCAGCCCAGATCGGCGACTTCGGCGATGCTCGCGGCGTACGCGGCGCTGCTGCGGCCCGGTGACGGGGTGCTGGCGATGTCGCTGGAGCACGGCGGCCACCTCAGCTGCGGCTCGCGGGCCAACTTCTCCGGCCGCTGGTTCGACTTCACCGGCTACGGCGTGCGCGAGGCGGACGGCCTGATCGACCTCGACCAGGTGCGCGACCTGGCCCACCAGCACCGTCCGAAGGCCATCGTGGCGGGGTCGATCTCGCACCCCCGGCACCCGGACTGGGCGGCCTTCCGGGAGATCGCGGACGAGGTGGACGCCTATCTGATCGCCTCCGTCGCGCAGACCACCGGCCTGGTCGCGGCCGGAGTGGCGCCCTCCCCGGTGCCGTACGCGGACGTCACGGTGGCGGCCACCCACAAGCTGCTGCGCGGTCCGCGCGGGGGCCTGCTGCTGTGCACCGCGGAGCTGGCCGAGCGGATCGACCGGGCGGTGTTCCCGTTCAGCCAGGGCGGGGCGGCGATGAACGAGGTGGCCGGCAAGGCGGTGGCGCTGGCGGAGGCCGGGACGCCCGCCTACCGGGCGTACGCGCAGCGGACGGTGTCCGGGGCGCAGGAGATCGCCAGGGGGCTCGCAGAGGCCGGTATGCGCCCTCTGACGGGCGGTACCGACACCCACCTGGTGACCGTCGACGTCAGTCCGCTCGGCGTGACCGGCGCGGAGGCCGAACGGCGCTGCGCGGCGGCCGGGTTGCTGCTCGGCAAGTGCGCGCTGCCGTTCGACCCGGCGCCGGTCGCCGAGGCCTCCGGGATCAGGCTGGGCACGGGCACCGTGACCAGCCAGGGGATGGGCGGGGCGGAGCTGGCCGAGATCGCCGCACTGATCGCCCGGCTGCTCGCCGGGGAGGCGTCCGCGCCGGTCGCGGAGCGGGTCCGGGGGCTGGCGGCGGCCTTCGCGGGGTGAGCCCGGGGGCCGGGCGTCCACAGGTATTCGGTTCTCCTACCCGGGAGGGCGAACCGCGATGCACGCACCGGGCGTCCGACTCAATAAGGTGTGTGCCGTGGCGACGCACCTCGAACCCCGGGAAGGCAGGGGAGTACCTTCGGTACCTCCCCGTTCGACAGTGATGCAGGAGGCCAGTGGTGCGTGAGTATCTGCTGGTGCTGTTCTGCACCGCCGCCGTCACCTACCTGCTGACCGGACCGGTCCGGAAGTTCGCCATCGCGGCCGGCGCGATGCCCCCGGTCCGCGCCCGCGACGTTCACCGCGAGCCCACCCCGCGGCTCGGCGGCATCGCGATGTTCGGCGGGCTGTGCGCGGGCATCCTGGTCGCCTCGCAACTGGACAACCTGAGCAAGGTGTTCAACGGTGGCAGCGACATCCGCGCGCTGCTCTCCGGCGCCGGGATCATGTTCCTGCTCGGGGTGCTGGACGACAAGTGGGGCGTGGACGCCCTGGTGAAGCTCGGCGGCCAGATGATCGCCGCCGGTGTGATGGTCTGGCAGGGCGTCACGGTGATCACCCTCCCGGTGCCCGGCGTCGGCCCGGTCGCGGTGAGCCCGACCCAGGGCATGGTCATCTCGGTCACCCTGGTCGTCGTCATGGTCAACGCGGTGAACTTCATCGACGGCCTGGACGGCCTGGCGGGCGGCATGGTCTGCATCGCCGCGATGGCGTTCTTCCTGTACAGCTACCGGCTCTGGTACGGCTACGCGATCACCGACGCGGCCCCCGCGGTGCTGTTCAGCGTGCTGCTGATCGGCATGTGCATCGGCTTCCTGGCGCACAACATGCACCCCGCGCGGATCTTCATGGGCGACTCCGGCTCGATGATGCTGGGGCTGATGCTGGCCGTCGCCGCGATCTCGATCACCGGCCGGGTCGATCCGGACCTGATCAACAGCGAGACCGGTTCGCAGACCGCCACCGTGCACACCCTGGTGCCGATCTACATCCCGCTGCTGCTGCCGCTGACGGTCATCGCGCTGCCGCTGGCCGACCTGCTGCTCGCCGTGGTGCGCCGCACCTGGGCCGGCCAGTCCCCGTTCGCCGCGGACAAGCGCCACCTGCACCACCGGCTGCTCCAGGTCGGGCACTCGCACAGCCGGGCCGTGCTGATCATGTACTTCTGGGCGGCGCTGATCGCCTTCGGCACGGTCGCCTTCTCGGTGACCAACACCGGCCGCGCGGTGGTGCTGACCCTCGCCGGGCTCTGCCTGGTCGGCCTGGTGGTGCTGCTGACCCCGCGGTTCCGGCCGCGGGCGCCCCGGGCGGTGCAGTCCTTCGTCCCGCCGCGGTACCGGCGGCGGTCGTCCGCCGCACCGATGGCCGAACTGTCGGCGAAGGACAAGCAACTTCTCGGTGAAGCCGGCCGGGACCCGTCCGCGACCTCCGGCCACGGCAAGGCCACCGGCCGTCGGTGACACGGATGTTGACGACCCGCCAACTGGGCTCACTCGTTCGGCGGAATCACTGCTCCGTCGGTGTGACAGGAGCCACACATTCATGGTAAAGCTCTCATCAAATAGTTTGTGATACCGTTCACGAGTACCGAGAACACGCCGAAAGACCTGACAGGTGGATGACTTCCGTCCCTGGTCGGTCTCCCTCGACGGGCCCGCCTCGCGGGCGGCCCGGCGGCGGCCACTCGGTCCGGTGTCACCCCGCCACCATCTGTGCCCGTCCCCCCGCCACCTCGACATGCCGCCGGAGCTGCCGACATGCCGTCCACCGACGCCCGGATCCTCCGAGGCGCCGCGATTCCCACTGCGGTCGCCGGGATCATCGCCATGGCGATCTCGTTCGCTGTTGCCGGTGGGAAGGGGCTGCTCGGCGCCTTCTTCGGCGCGCTGCTGGTGATGGCCTTCTTCAGCTTCGGCCAGATCGCGCTCGACCGGCTGACCAGGTCGAACCCTCAAATGATGATGGCCGCAGGGCTGTTGGTGTACACCACGCAGATCCTGCTGGTCGGCATCGTGCTCGCGATCTTCAAGAACACCGAACTGTTCAACCGGCAGGCCTTCGCCTTCACCCTGCTGGGCTGCGCGCTGATCTGGACCGCCTTCCAGGTGCGCGGCGCACTCAAGGCCAAGACCTTCTACGTCGACACCGACGCCTCGGAAAAGAAGGGCGACAAGCCCTCCGACTCGGGACGTCAACAGTGACGAGGCCTGGCTGTCCCCCCAACGAGGGGGGCGGTGTTTATGCCGCACTGACGGCCTGCTATCGTCCGTCGCAACAACGGAGTACGGGAAGAGGCCAGGTCTGTCCGGATAGCGGACCGATCGCCCCCCGGACCCGCGCAGTCTTCGATGATCCCGCAGTCGCGCAGCGAGCCGTCGCGCGGGGTCGGCGAGAAACCCATCAAGTTCCAGTGCCGCTCCGTGGTCGCAGGCCACGCCGACACACCGAGGTTGCCGTATCCATGCGTCACGACGAAGGAGTCCGTGGTGAGTGCTGAACTCACGTCCCTCGCCTCAGGCAGTTGCCACTTCGGGGACGCTGGCTGCGGCTTCCCGGCCCCGGGTCTGAACGAGTTCCAGTTCAAGCCGATCTTCTCGGTCGGCGGCATCGACTTCAACAAGCCGATGCTGCTGTCGATCATCGTCGCGCTGCTGGTCGTCGTGTTCTTCTGGGCCGCCTTCGCCAAGCCGCGCCTGGTTCCGGGCAAGCTGCAGCTGGTCGGTGAGATCGGCTACGACTTCGTCAAGCGGTCCATCGTGCTGGAGACGATCGGCAAAAAGGGCGAGAAGTACGTCCCGATGCTGGTCTCGATGTTCTTCTTCGTGTGGCTGCTGAACATCATGTCGATCATCCCGTTCGCGCAGTTCCCCGTGACGGCGGCGATCGCGTTCCCGGCCGGCCTCGCGGCGGTCGTGTGGATCACCTACATGACGCTGACCTTCAAGAAGCACGGCTTCGTCGGCGGTCTGAAGAACCTCTGCTGGCCGTCGGGCATCCCCGGCTGGGTCATGTTCATCCTGGTGCCGATCGAGTTCTTCTCGAACATCTTCGTGCGCCCCTTCACGCTCGCGGTCCGAGCCTTCGCGAACATGTTCGCCGGCCACCTGCTGATCGTGATGTTCTCCATCGCCTCCTGGTACCTGCTCAGCCCGACCCTGGGCGCGCTCTACGGCTCGGCCTCGTTCATCGTCGCCGTCGGCCTGACCGCCTTCGAGCTGCTGGTCCAGTTCCTGCAGGCCTACATCTTCGTGATGCTGGCCAGCAGCTACATCGCCGGTGCCCTGGAAGAGGCGCACTGAGCCTGAGGCCCTGCCTCTCGTGAACCATCCGGATCGCCCGGTGGCCAATCACCACCGGTTCACCACCCCCTGCAAAGGACACAACTGCAATGACCATGATCGCTGAGGGCGTCGTCGGTTCCATCGCTTCCGTCGGTTACGGCCTTGCCGCCATCGGCCCCGGCATCGGCGTCGGTCTGATCTTCGGTAACGGTGTCCAGGCCATGGCCCGCCAGCCCGAGGCCGCCGGTCTCATCCGTTCCAACATGTTCATCGGCTTCGCGCTGACCGAGGCGCTCGCGCTCATCGGCATCGTCATGCCGTTCGTGTTCGGTACCGGCAAGTAATTCCGGCGCACCGGTAGTCCCCCAGACGAAAGGTTCAGATATGAACCCCGTGGTCGCCTTCGCGGCCGAGGAGAAGATGAACCCTCTTCTCCCCGCGTGGCCCGAGGTCATCATCGGCCTGCTCTGCTTCTTCATCGTCTTCGGTCTGCTCGGCAAGAAGCTCCTCCCCAGCATCGAGAAGGTGCTGTCGGAGCGCCGGGACGCCATCGAGGGCGGCATGGAGCGCGCCGAGGCCGCTCAGGCCGAGGCCCAGGCCGTGCTTGAGCAGTACCGTGCCGAGCTCGCCGAGGCGCGCCACGAGGCCGCCCGCATCGTCGAGCAGGCTCGCGAGCAGGGTGCCGCCCAGCTCACCGAGATGCGCGAGGAGGGCCAGCGTCAGCGCGAGGCCATCGTCGCCGCCGGGCACGCCCAGATCGAGGCCGACAAGAAGCAGGCGACCGCCGCCCTGCGTCAGGACGTGGGTTCGCTGGCCACCCAGCTGGCTTCCCGCATCGTGGGCGAGTCCCTGGAGGACTCCGCCCGGCAGAGCGGCGTCATCGACCGGTTCCTGGACGAGCTGGAGGCCAAGGCCGCCGTTGCTCAGGGTGCGGCCAAGTGATCGGCGCCAGCCGCGAGGCCCTCGCCGCCGGTCGGCAGAACCTCGACAGCCTGACCGACTCCACCTCGGTGGACGCGGCCAAGCTCGCCGAGGAGCTCGCCGCCGTCACGGCCGTACTGGACCGTGAGGTGTCGCTGCGCCGAGTCCTGACCGACCCGTCCCGGTCGGGTCAGGACAAGGCCCAGCTGGTCACCTCGCTGCTGACCGGTCAGGTCTCCGGCGAGACCGTCGACCTGGTCTCCGGCCTGGTCCGCTCCCGCTGGTCGGGCTCGCGCGACCTGGTGGACGCGACCGAGGAGCTGGCCGCGTACGCCGAGGTCATCGCCGCGGACAAGGCCGGCGCCCTGGACGACGTCGAGGACGAGCTGTTCCGCTTCGGCCGGGTGGTGAGCGGCTCGCACGAGCTGCGCGCCGCGCTGACCGAGCCGAAGGCCGGTGCCGTGGCCAAGGCCGCGCTGGTGAACAAGCTGCTCGGCGGCCGTGCCAACGCCGGCACCGTCCGGCTGGTCACCGCCCTGGTCAACGTGCCGCGTGGCCGTAGCCTGGAGCAGGGCCTCGAGTCCTACTCGAAGCTCGCCGCCGCGCGCCGCGGCCGCATGGTGGCCCTGGTCACCAGTGCGGTGCCGCTGTCGGACAGCCAGAAGGAGCGCCTGTCCGGTGCTCTGGGCCGGATGTACGGCCGCCAGGTCCACCTGAACATCGACGTCGACCCCGAGGTCGTCGGCGGCGTCCGGGTGCAGATCGGCGACGAGATCATCGACGGCACCGTGTCGAGCCGCCTCGAAGGCGCTCGCCAGTCGCTCGAAGGCTGAGCAAACCAGCAGCACATCCGACCCTCGGTCGGGAAACCGGCTCCCCAAGGAGTCGGCAAAACGTACGGCCGGTTCATACGACCCGGCCGAGAGTCGAGTACTTGCGGCCCTCAATGGCGGGCCGAGGATCGCAAACTAGGAGAGCAGGGAAGCCTGATGGCGGAGCTTACGATCCGTCCGGAGGAGATCCGGGACGCGCTGGCCGACTTTGTCCAGTCGTACCAGCCGGACGCCGCTTCTGTGGAAGAGGTCGGTACGGTCACTGACGCGGCGGACGGCATCGCGCATGTCGAGGGCCTGCCCTCGGTCATGGCGAACGAGCTGCTGAAGTTCGAGGACGGCACGCTCGGCCTCGCGCTGAACCTCGACACCCGCGAGATCGGTGTCGTCGTCCTCGGTGAGTTCGGCGGTATCGAAGAGGGCCAGACCGTGCGCCGCACCGGCGAGGTCCTCTCGGTTCCGGTCGGCGACGGCTACCTCGGCCGCGTCGTGGACCCGCTGGGCAACCCGATCGACGGCCTGGGCGACATCGCCGCCACCGGCCGCCGCGCCCTTGAGCTGCAGGCCCCCGGCGTCATGGCCCGCAAGTCGGTCAAGCAGCCGCTGCAGACCGGCATCAAGGCCATCGACGCGATGACCCCGATCGGCCGTGGCCAGCGTCAGCTGATCATCGGTGACCGCCAGACCGGCAAGACCGCGGTGGCCGTCGACACGATCATCAACCAGCGCGACAACTGGCGCTCGGGCGACCCGGAGAAGCAGGTCCGCTGCATCTACGTCGCCGTGGGCCAGAAGGGCTCCACCATCGCGTCCGTCCGCGGCGCCCTGGAGGAGGCCGGCGCGCTGGAGTACACCACCATCGTGGCCGCTCCCGCCTCCGACCCGGCCGGCTTCAAGTACCTCGCCCCGTACACCGGTTCGGCCATCGGCCAGGAGTGGATGTACGACGGCAAGCACGTCCTGATCATCTTCGACGACCTGTCGAAGCAGGCCGAGGCCTACCGCTCCGTCTCCCTGCTGCTGCGCCGCCCGCCGGGCCGCGAGGCCTACCCGGGTGACGTCTTCTACCTGCACTCCCGTCTGCTGGAGCGCTGCGCCAAGCTGAACGACGCCCTGGGCGGCGGCTCGATGACCGGTCTGCCGATCATCGAGACCAAGGCCAACGACGTCTCGGCGTATATCCCGACCAACGTCATCTCCATCACCGACGGCCAGTGCTTCCTGGAGTCCGACCTGTTCAACGCCGGCATCCGCCCGGCCGTGAACGTCGGTATCTCGGTCTCCCGCGTCGGTGGCTCCGCCCAGATCAAGGCCATGCGCTCGGTCGCCGGCCGTCTGCGCCTGGACCTCGCCCAGTACCGTGAGCTGGAGGCCTTCGCCGGCTTCGGCTCCGACCTGGACGCGGCCTCCAAGGCCCAGCTGGAGCGCGGTGCGCGCATGGTCGAGCTGCTGAAGCAGGGCCAGTACCAGCCGTTCCCGGTCGAGGAGCAGGTCGTCTCCATCTGGGCCGGCACCACCGGCAAGCTGGACGACGTCCCGGTCGCGGAGATCCGCCGCTTCGAGCGCGAGTTCCTCGACTTCGTCCGCCTGCAGCACAAGGACCTGCTGGCCGGCATCGTCGAGACCGGCCTGCTGGCCGACGGCACCGTCGACGCCCTGACCGGCGCGATCGAGTCGTTCAAGCAGGGTTACCAGACCGCCGACGGCAAGCTGCTCTCCGAGCAGGCCTGAGTCCGGTAGCGAGGGAAAGGACGTAACGACCCATGGGAGCACAGCTTCGGGTCTACAAGCGCCGGATCCGCTCTGTCACCGCGACGAAGAAGATCACCAAGGCGATGGAGATGATCTCCGCGGCGCGCATCGGCAAGGCGCAGCGCGCGGTGGCGGCCTCCGCTCCGTACGCCGATGAGCTCACCCGGGCGGTGACGGCGGTGGCCACCCGGTCCAACGCCAAGCACCCGCTCACCACCGAGAACCCGAACGCCGAGCGCGCGGCCGTCCTGCTGATCACGGCGGACCGCGGCCTGGCCGGCGGTTACTCGTCCAACGCCATCAAGGCCTCGCTGACGCTCACCGAGCGCCTGCGCGGCGAGGGCAAGGACGTCGTGACCTACATCGTCGGTCGGAAGGGTCTGTCGTACTACACCTTCCGCAACCTGGCGGTGGGGAACTCGTGGACGGGCTTCTCGGACAAGCCGACCTACGGCGACGCGAAGACGGTGGCGGCCGAGCTGATCGAGGCCTTCGCGGCCGAGACCGGCGGCGTGGACGAACTCCACGTGGTCTCGACCGAGTTCGTGTCCATGCTGACGCAGGACGCGGTCGCGGCGCGGCTGCTGCCGCTGAAGCTGGACGAGGTCCAGCTCAGCGACCAGACGCCGGCCAAGTCGGAGATCTTCCCGCTGTACGACTTCGAACCGTCGGCGGAGGGCGTGCTCGACGCGCTGCTGCCGCGGTACGTCGAGAGCAGGATCTACAACGCGCTGCTGCAGTCGGCTGCTTCCGAGCACGCCGCCCGCCGCCGCGCGATGAAGAGCGCGACGGACAACGCCGGCGAGCTCATCAAGTCGCTCACGCGGCTTGCCAACTCGGCCCGTCAGGCCGAGATCACCCAGGAAATCAGCGAGATCGTCGGCGGCGCCAACGCCCTCGCCGACGCTAGCCGCGGGAGCGAATGAGTATGACCACCACTGTTGAGCCGACCACGGCGACGGGCCGCGTCGCGCGGGTCATCGGCCCGGTCGTCGACGTGGAGTTCCCCGTCGACGCGATTCCGGACATGTTCAACGCCCTGCACGTCGAGGTGGACAACCCCGACGGCACGGGCAAGAAGACCCTCACCCTCGAGGTCGCCCAGCACCTCGGCGACGGCCTGGTCCGCGGCATCTCGATGCAGCCGACCGACGGCCTGGTCCGCGGTTCGCAGGTCACCGACACCGGTGCCGCGATCTCCGTCCCGGTCGGCCAGATCACCAAGGGCAAGGTCTTCAACGCCCTCGGTGACGTGCTGAACGTCGACAAGGCGGAGTTCGACAAGCAGGTCGAGGTCCGCTGGCCGATCCACCGCAAGGCCCCGGACTTCAAGGACCTCGAGTCCAAGACCGAGATGTTCGAGACCGGCATCAAGGTCATCGACCTGCTCACCCCGTACGTCACGGGTGGCAAGATCGGTCTGTTCGGTGGTGCCGGTGTCGGCAAGACCGTTCTGATCCAGGAGATGATCTACCGCGTCGCCGAGAACTTCGGTGGTGTGTCGGTGTTCGCCGGCGTCGGCGAGCGCACCCGTGAGGGCAACGACCTCATCGACGAGATGGTCGACTCGGGCGTTCTGGACAAGACCGCGCTGGTCTTCGGCCAGATGGACGAGCCGCCGGGCACCCGTCTGCGCGTCGCGCTCTCCGCGCTGACCATGGCGGAGTACTTCCGTGACGTCGAGAAGCAGGACGTGCTCCTCTTCATCGACAACATCTTCCGGTTCACCCAGGCCGGTTCCGAGGTGTCGACCCTGCTCGGCCGCATGCCCTCCGCGGTGGGCTACCAGCCGAACCTGGCCGACGAGATGGGCCTCCTGCAGGAGCGCATCACCTCGACCCGCGGTCACTCGATCACCTCGATGCAGGCGATCTACGTCCCCGCGGACGACCTGACCGACCCGGCGCCGGCCACCACCTTCGCCCACCTGGACGCGACCACCGTTCTGTCGCGTCCGATCTCGGAGAAGGGCATCTACCCGGCCGTCGACCCGCTGGACTCCACGTCCCGCATCCTCGACCCGCGGTACATCGCGCAGAACCACTACGACGCGGCCCTCCGCATCAAGGGGATCCTGCAGAAGTACAAGGACCTCCAGGACATCATCGCGATCCTCGGCATGGACGAGCTGTCCGAAGAGGACAAGATCACGGTGCACCGGGCCCGTCGCATCGAGCGCTTCCTCTCGCAGAACACCTACGTGGCGAAGCAGTTCACCGGTGTCGAGGGCTCGACCGTGCCGCTGTCGGAGACCATCGAGGCCTTCAACTCGATCGCCGACGGCAAGTACGACTCCGTCCCGGAGCAGGCCTTCTTCATGTGCGGTGGCATCGAGGACCTCGAGAAGAACGCCGCCGAGCTGGCGAAGAAGTAATCGCGGCCGGTAGCAGCTGAGTGACCGTGAGGGGTGGCCCCCGAGCCTGGGGACCACCCCTCGCGTCGCATCGGCTGTGATTCCGGTCAAATCCGTGCCGCCGGTTTCATGCCGGGGGCGCGGGGCCGTTATTCTTACCGAAACTCCCGAGTAATCGGGGGTTGCATGAGCCTAGGAGCCCACGTTGGCTGAGCTGCACGTCGAGCTGGTCGCAGCCGACCGCAAGGTGTGGTCCGGTGCGGCCACCATCGTCGTCGCCCGTACGGCCTCCGGTGACACCGGCATCATGCCGGGCCACACCCCGGTGCTGAGCGTGCTGGAGACCGGTCCGGTCACCATCCGCACGGTGGACGGCGGCACCGTCATCGCCGCGGTGCACGGCGGCTTCATCTCCTTCGCCGACAACAAGCTGTCTCTGCTCGCGGAGATCGCCGAGCTGGCGGACGAGATCGACGTCGCGCGTGCCGAGCGCGCACTGGAGCAGGCGAAGTCCGACCTGGACGCGCACGCCGAGCGTCGCGCCGAGGTGCGGCTGTTCGCGGCGCGCGGCCTCAAGGCCCACGCCTGAGTGTGCCGGACCCCCGGCTTGGCGGGGTCGACCGACGGTCCCGGGGACGCGCGAGCGTGACCCCGGGACTGTCGTCGTAGTTGGTAGGTCAGCGCGGTCGTCCGGTACGACCGTAAACGGGGAACGCGGGTAGCGAGGAGGTAGGTGAGCATGGTCCTCGCGCTTGTGGTGTGTGCGGCGGTCGTGGCGCTGGGAGTGATCGGCTTGATGGCCTTCGCCGTACGCCGCCGCCTGATCCAGCGGGTCGGCGGCACGTTCGACTGCAGTTACCGGCTCAAAATGCCCGCCGACGCCTCGACGCAGCCCGACCTCGACGAGAACGGCAAACCCACCTCCGCCCCGGTCCCCCCGACCGACGGCAAGGGGTGGGTTTTTGGTATCGGCCGGTACAGCGGCGACTCGATCGAGTGGTTCCGGGTCTTCTCGTACGCCCCGCGCCCGCGCCGGGTGCTGCCGCGGCGGGAGATCGAGGTGCTCGGCCGGCGCTACCCGGAGGGCCAGGAGGAGCTGGCGCTGCTCTCCGGCTCGGTGGTGCTGCGCTGCCTGCACAACGGGGCGCCGCTGGAGCTGGCGATGAGCGAGGACGCGCTCACCGGCTTCCTGGCCTGGCTGGAGGCGGCCCCGCCCGGGCAGAGAGTCAATGTCGCGTAGCGACGAGACTCTCGGGATGGGGGCACCCCCGGCCGGAGGCTGGGGGAGGGTCAACGTCGCCTAACCTGGGCGGCTAGGGTGGCGGCATGGTCAATCTGACGCGCATCTACACCCGTACCGGGGACGACGGCAGCACCGCGCTCGGCGACATGAGCCGGACCACCAAGACCGACCCGCGGCTGATGGCGTACGCCGACGCCAACGAGGCGAACGCGGCGATCGGGGTGGCCCTCGCGGTCGGTGCGCTGTCCGAGGACGTGGCGGCCGTGCTCATCCGGGTCCAGAACGACCTGTTCGACGTCGGCGCCGACCTCTCCACGCCCGTGGTCGAGGACCCGAAGTACCCGCCGCTGCGGGTGCTGCAGTCCTACATCGACCGGCTGGAGGGGGACTGCGACCACTACCTGGAGCAGGTGGAGAAGCTGCGCAGCTTCATCCTGCCCGGCGGCACGCCCGGCGCGGCCCACCTGCACCTGGCCTGCACGGTGGTGCGGCGGGCCGAGCGCTCGACCTGGGCGGCGATCGCCGAGTACGGGGACTCCGTCAACCCGCTGACCGCGAAGTACCTCAACCGGCTGTCCGACCTGCTGTTCATCCTGGCCCGGGTGGCCAACAAGGAGCGCGGGGACGTGCTCTGGGTGCCGGGCGAGAACCGTTAGGAGCCTCAGGGCACCTTCTCCGGAGCGGGCTGCTCGGCCACCCGGCCGTCCACCACGGTGACGCCGGCCGGCGGTTCCTTGGGCCAGATCGAGTAGCAGCCGGCCACGATCACGTTGACCACGGCCGCGATGCCCAGCTTCCAGTACCACGGGGCGAAGGCGCCGAAGTGGGCGGAGCCCGCGGAGAGCGGGACGAGCAGGCTGATCAGGGCCAGGGTGATCACGGCCGAGACGACCGTGCGCTTGGCGATCTGCCACTCGTACGCCGTCCGCTCCGGGCCGTACTTCGGCGAGGGCGGCGGCTTGGGGCCGCCGGCGAAGCGGTGCAGGAAGTGCCGGTCGGCCCAGGCCACCAGCGAGGGGCCGTAGCCGACCGAGAAACCGGCGTAGCTCGCGGCCAGCGCGTGCATCCAGCTCGCCTCGGCGCCGCCGCGCAGGTTGAGCACGGTGAGCGCGTACAGGGCGAGGTCCACCACCGGCAGGCCGATCAGCAGCACGGTGCTGGTGCGGCGCCAGCGCAGCAGGTAGCGGGCGGAGAGGGCGAGGCCGAGCACGATCCACCAGGAGATCTCGGCCGCGACGATGAGGGTGACGATCATGTTGAGCTCCGGTCGTTTCGGCGGTGGCTCCAGCCTCGCGCGGGCGCGGTGCGGTGTCGTCGTCGTCCGGTGCCGTCCGGGCCTGCACCTTTCGATGTAGCGGACTCCTCCGCGGACCGGAGCCGGGTGGGCCGTCGGGGATGGTGAGATGGGGTCGTGCTCGTACCGTCCCTCCCCCCGCGGCAACTGGACCGGCTGATCGCCCTGTGCGGGCTGCTCGGCGGCGCGGTGCTGATCGTCTTCAAGGTGTACGACCGCGCCGATCGGCTGCCGCTCTGGGCGGTGGTGCTGCCGCTGCTGGTGATGGCCGGGCTGGAACTGTTCCGGCGCACCCGGCCGGTGGTCGCGGTGTCGGTCGGCGGGCTGGCCTTCGCCGGGAGCGTGTTCGCCGGCAGCCTGCTGGCGACCACGATCATGTACACCGACCTGCTGTACGCGGCGGTGCTCTACGGCTCCAGCCGGATGTCCCGGGTGCTGCACCTGAGCGGCGGGGCGACCGTGCTGGTGCTCTCCAGCCTGGCCTGGTACACGTCCGGGACCTCGGCCGGGGTGCTGATCGTGGTGGTCAGTTCGCTGGTGTTCCTGGCGCCGGTGTGGACCGGCGACCTGATGCGCAGGCACCGGCACGAGGCGGAGACCGAGCGGCTGCGGGCCGAACAGACCGCGCTGCTCTCGGAGATGGACCGGCGCGAGGCGGTCGGCGCCGAACGGGCGCGGATGGCAAGGGAGTTGCACGACGTGGTGGCCAACCACCTGTCGGCGATCGCGATCCACGCCACCGGGGCCCAGTCGGTGGCCCGGCGGCAGCGGTTGGCCGCGGACGATCCGCTGGTGGAGGTGCTGGCGGTGATCCGGGAGAACAGCGTCCAGGGATTGGCCGAAATGCGCCGCATGATCGGGCTGCTCCGGGACAGCGGCGGGGGAGAGGCCGACGAGTCCTACGCCGCGCCCGACCTGGCCGCGCTGGACGCCCTGTTGGCGAAGGCCCGGGCGGCCGGAGAGGACATCGGGCTGGCGTTCGAGCTGACCGAGCTGGGCGAGCGCGGAGACGTCCCGGTGCCGGTCGGGCTGGCCGCGTACCGGATCGTGCAGGAGTCGCTGACCAACGCGCTCAAGCACGCCGGGCCCGGACTGGTCGCGCTGCGGCTGGAGTTCGGCCCCGAGGAACTGCGGATCGCCGTCGACAGCCCGTACCGCGGCGAGCCGGGCCGCGGGCTGCCCGGCGCCCGGGCCGGGCTGGTGGGCATGGCGGAGCGGACCGGGCTGCTCGGCGGCAGCTTCGAGGCCGGGCCGCGGGACGGGTACTGGAGCGTGCGCGCGGTGCTGCCGCGCGGCCGGGAGAGCGAGGGACGGGCATGACGATCCGGGTGCTGGTGGCCGAGGACCAGGCGGCGGTGCGGGCGGCGCTGGTGATGATCCTGCGGGCCGAGCCCGGGTTCGAGGTGGTCGGGCAGGCCGCCGACGGCGAGGAGGCCGTCCGGCTGGCGCTGGAGCTGCGGCCCGACGTGGTGCTGATGGACGTGCAGATGCCCCGGCTGGACGGCGTCTCGGCGACCCGGCAGGTGGTCGAGGCCGGCGCCGCCCAGGTGCTCGTGCTGACCACCTTCGACCTGGACGAGTACGTCTACGGCGCGCTGCGGGCCGGCGCGGCCGGGTTCCTGCTCAAGGACCTGGAGGCGGACACCCTGGTCGAGGGCATCCGGACGGTGGCGCGCGGCGAGGGCATGCTGGCGCCCTCGGTGACCAGGCGGCTGATCGGGACCTTCGCCCGCCCCGAGCGGCCGGTCGGACCGGAGGCCCGGACGGCGGTGGCGGGGCTGACCGGGCGTGAGCGGGAGGTGCTGGCCTGCCTCGGCGCCGGGATGTCCAACGGGGAGATCGCGGCCCGGCTGGAGATGGCGGAGGCGACCACCAAGACCCACGTCAGCCGGATCCTGGCGAAGCTGCGGCTGCGCAGCCGGGTACAGGCGGCGATCCTGGCCCAGGACCTCGGTCTGACCATCTGACGACCATCCTGGTCGGGTGACCAGGTCGGTTGCAGATCACACTCCCGATTGCTATTGCACGGGCGATTTGGGCATTAGAGTCCCCGCGTGAGCGAGCGGAGCGAGTGAACGATTCGGCCTGAGCGCTTCGCGAGAGCGACCGCCGAGCGCCAGCGCGGCGGGAGAATTGAGCACAGCGGCTCCCGGGTGGGCGACCCCTGCCCTGAGCCGCCTTCAGGGCCCGCCCGCGGGGCGGCGACGGCATCGGGAGACCCAGCCATGAGCAATGCGTCCAGCAAGCAGATCGCCGTGATCGGTGCCGGCCTGATGGGCGCCGGCATCGCCCAGGTCTCCGCCCAGGCCGGCCACCCGGTGGTGCTGCGGGACGTGACCGAGGAAGCGCTGCAGCGCGGCCTCACCGGCATCCGCGCCTCGTACGAGAAGTTCGTCTCCAAGGGCAAGCTCAGCGCCGAGGACGCCGAGGCCGCGCTGGGCCGGATCACCACCACCACCGACCTGGGCGCCGTCGCCGAGGCGGACATCGTGGTCGAGGCCGTGTTCGAGAACCTGGAGGTCAAGGAGGGCCTGTTCCGCGAGCTGGACAAGCTCGCCAAGGACGGCGCCGTCCTGGCCTCCAACACCTCCGCCATCCCGATCACCCGGATCGCCGCCGTCACCGGCCGGCCGGAGTCGGTCGTCGGCGTCCACTTCTTCTCGCCGGTCCCGATGATGAAGCTGGTCGAGCTGGTCCGCGGCTACAAGACCAGCGACGAGACGCTGGCCGCCGCCCGCGCCTACGCCGAGGGCGTCGGCAAGGAGGTCGTGGTGGTCAACCGCGACGTGGCCGGCTTCATCACCACCCGGCTGATCACCGCGCTGGTCGTCGAGGCCGCCAAGCTGTACGAGTCGGGCGTCGCCACCGCCGAGGACATCGACACCGCCTGCCGCCTCGGCTTCGGCCACGCCATGGGCCCGCTGCAGACCGCCGACCTGACCGGCGTCGACATCCTGCTGCACGCCGCCCACAACATCTACACCGAGACCAAGGACGAGAAGTTCGCCGCCCCGGAGATCATGGCCCGCATGGTCACCGCCGGCGACCTGGGCCGCAAGAGCGGCCGCGGCTTCTACCCGTACGAGGGCAAGTGAGCCCCAGCGGCCTCTCCCGGCCCTGAACGACCTGGTGGGCCGTGCGATCGGGCATCGTACGGCCCGCTGTTCCGGGGCGGGTGAGTTTCCTCACGCAGGGTGCCGCAGACGGGTGATTTGGGCGGTAATCGAGCGTAGGTGTGGAGAGTTCCTGCGTATATTCCCTCGGACGAGTGAAGTTGCTTCAGATCAGGGCGGAAAGCAGCAACCTGCGGCGCTGCTCCACCGTCAGATGAGGGAACCCGGCATTCCGACCGGGGCCGGGCGCGGACCGAGCCGCCACCGGCGTCCCGCCCGGGCGGTCCCGACCTCGATCCAGCGGCCACCCCGAACCAGCGGCCACCCCGCCTCCCGGCCCGTCGCGGCCGGGGCCGGACCCACCCCCCCCCGGAAGAACCGGACCAGCCAGGCCACCCAGGCGAAGGAGGAGAGCATGCGCATCACCGGCAACCACACGGCGCTGGCCATCGAAGGCCGCCTCGACGTGCGCACCGCCGCCGACGCGCGCGTCCGGCTGCACCAGGCCGTGGACGGTGGCCTCGGCGACCTCGTGCTCGACCTCGGCCGGCTGGAGTTCTGGGACGCCACCGGCCTCGGCGTGATCATGGGCACCCACCGGCGGGCCGGCCGGATCGGCCGCCGGCTGGTGCTGCGCTCCGTCCCCGCCCAGCTCCAGCGGCTGCTGGTGGCCACCAAGCTGCACCGCATCCTCGCCGTCGACGGGGGCATTCCCGAGGTGCAGGTCCTCTAGCTCCTGGGGCCCGCCTTCGGGCCTTGGGCCCACCAGGGGGCGCGTGCGGCGGTGCGCGCCGAGTGCCGCGCGCCGGCCCGGCGGACCGCCCGGCAGGTCGGGGACGACCCGGCAGGCCTTCACCTTCCCCGCACCCGGACCGCGCTGCACGGCCGGGCCCGGATGTGCAAGAGTCTGCCCGTCAGATGACGGCCGCCCGGGGCCGGGTGCCCACCGCCCGCCCGCGGCCGCGACCGAGACGTGTGCCGGCCGGCGCGGGGCGCCGGCGGCCGAACACGATGCGGAGCAGAACGTGGCACAGCCATCCGGCGAGTTCCGGCAGGAGGCCGTCCGCACCCGCGGCGGCGAACTGGTCTCCGGCGGCCTGCTGGTCGGCGTCGGCGCCCCGGACGGCTCCGAGGCCCGACCCTGTCCGGAGGAGTGGCGGCCCCGCCCGCGCCGGATCGAACGCAGCGAGCCCGCGCGCGGCCCGCTCGGCGGCGTCGGCCGGGCGGTCGGCCCGCTCGCCCTCGGCGCCGGGCCCACCGACCTGCCGCTGCTCGACCGCGAGGCCGACATCGCCGAACTGCTCGGCCTGCTCGCCGAGGGGCGCTCGATACGCCTGGTCGGCCAGGCCGGCTCGGGCCGCAGCACCCTGCTGTCGGCCGTCGCCGAAGCCGCCGCCGACCTCGCCCCCGGCGGTGTCGTCCAGCTCTGCGGGCACCGCCGCACCGCCGCCGACCTGCTCCAGGACCTCTTCGCGGCCACTCACCACGCCCCCGGCTACCGGCCCGACCCCGGCCAGCTCACCGCCCACCTCGCCGAGGTCCGCGCGGTCGTCGTGATCGACGGGGCCGAGCCGACCGGCGCCGAGCTGGAGGAACTGCTCGCCACCGCCCCCGGCTGCGCCTTCCTGATCTCGGGCGCCCCGGACGGCCCGCCGCTGCCGGCCGGCTCCCGGCTGCGGGACCACCTCGTCCCCGGGCTGTCCCGGGCCGCCTGCCTCGCCCTCACCGGCCGACTGGCCGGACGGCCCCTGGACGTCGCCGAGAAGGCCTGGGCGGTCGACCTCTGGTTCGAGTCCGAGGGACTGCCGCTGCGCTTCGTCCAGGCCGCCGCGCTGCTGCGCCAGCGGGACGTCTCGGTGGACGCGCTGGTCGCCGCCGAGGAGGACCGGCGGGACGTCTTCGGCGCGCTCGAGGAGCCCGTCCACGACCCCGACCCGGCGATCCGGGAGAACGCGCTGCGGCGCACCGTACCGCTGCCCTCGGTCGCCGAGACCGCCTCGCCCGCCGTCCGCCTCGCCGAGGGGCTCAGCGAGCCCGCGCAGGCCGTGCTGAGGCTGGCCGTCGCGCTCGGCGGAGAGTGCCCCACCGCGCCGCACCTGCCCGCGCTGATCGACGTCGGCCAGGGCGAGAGCGCGCTGGCCGAACTCGCCGACGCCGGGCTCGCGGTGTCCATCGGCGGGCACCACCGGCTCACCGCGGGGGCGCTCGAACTGCTCGCCCCGCACTGGCCGGCCCGCGGCTGCGTCGACGGCGCCGCCCAGCACTTCGCCTGGTGGGTCGGGCACAGCTCGGTGTCGCTGGCGCAGATCGCCGCCGAGGCCGAGGTACTGATCGGCGTGCTGCTCGCGGACCGGACCGCCGGGCGGCACGACGCCGTCGTCCGGCTGGCCCGGGCGGCCGCGCCCGCGCTGGCACTGGCGCTGCGCTGGGGCGCCTGGGAGCGGGTGCTGCAACTCGGCATGGAGGCGGCCCGGAGCACCGGCTCGGCGGTCGACCAGGCCTGGTTCCACCACGAGGCGGGCGTCCACGCGATCTGCCTCCGGCAGCCGTCCCGGGCGATCGCCGAACTGGAGAGCGCGCTCACCCTGCGGGCCGCCGCCGGTGAGCAGCGCGGGGTCGCCGCCGCGGGCCGGATGCTCGACCTGCTGCGCGCCGACGGCCGGCAGCTGCCGGCCGCCGCGCCCGCCGGGGCGGCGGCGGGCCGCGGGCCGGTGATCCGCAAGATCGCGGCCCGGGTGCCGGCCGGGCTGAAGGCCCGTGCCGGGAAGCGCCGTCGGGTGGTGGTGGCCTCCGCCGCCCTGCTCACCTTCGGGGTGCTCGGTACGGCGGTGGCGATGAGCCTCGCCGGGCCCGACGGGGCCAAGGGGAACGACCCGCACGGGCGGATGGACGAGGTCGGCGACACCGGCAACGCGCCGCTGCCGCTGCCGTCCGCCGACAGCGCTCCGGGCACCGCCGGGAGCGGCGGCACCGCGCCGGGGGCTCCGGCCGGGACGGGGACCAGCCCGGAGCCCTCGGCGAGCGGCAGCGCGTCGCACTCGCCGAGCGCCTCGCCGACGAAGCGGCCGAGCAGCTCGCCGGGGGCGACCCAGTCGGACGCCCCGCAGGGGCAGCCGCAGCCGCCCGCGCCGGGCCAGCCGCAGCCGCCGCAGCAGTCTCAGCCGCCGGGGCCGCAGTCCTCGCCGTCGTCGGTGCCGAGCCACACTCCGTCGGCCCCGGCGACCAGTCCGAGCGCGTCCTCGACGCCGTCCACGCCGTCGTCGACCCCGACCGGAACGGCCAGCCCGACCACCTCGGCGAAGAGCGGACCGGGCTGACCGGTCAGAACAGCTTGAGCTTGTCGTCGTCGATGCCGCGCAGCTCGTCGTAGTCCAGCACCACGCAGCCGATGCCCCGGTCGGTGGCCAGGACGCGGGCCTGGGGCTTGATCTCCTGCGCGGCGAAGACGCCCTTGACCGGGGCCAACAGCGGGTCCCGGTTGAGGAGTTCGAGGTAGCGGGTGAGCTGTTCGACACCGTCGATCTCACCGCGGCGCTTGATCTCGACGGCGACCGTGGCACCGTCGGCGTCACGGCAGAGGATGTCGACCGGGCCGATGGCGGTCGGGTACTCGCGGCGGATCAGCGACCAGCCGGACCCGAGCACCTCCATCCGGTCCGCGAGCAGCTCCTGGAGGTGGGCCTCTACGCCGTCCTTGATCAGGCCGGGGTCCACCCCCAGCTCGTGCGAGGAGTCGTGCAGCACCTCCTCCAGCGTGATGATGAGCTTCTCGCCGGCCTTGTTCTCCACCGTCCAGACCCCGTCGGCCACCTTGAGGGCGCACGGCGGGGACATCCAGTTGAGCGGCTTGTAGGCGCGGTCGTCGGCGTGGATGCTGACGCTGCCGTCGGCCTTGACCAGGATCAGCCTGGTGGCGGAGGGCAGATGGGCGGAGAGCCGACCGGCATAGTCGACTGAGCAGCGGGCAATTACGAGACGCACGGTCGACCACGCTAGCCCACCGGGGCCAGTTGATGCGATTCCGAGACGACCGGGTGAAGAAACCGCGAACCCCGCGAACATGGAGGTTCGGTGGTCCCGCCGCCGCCCGCCGCGCTCTGGCGTACGCCCCCTGGGGTCGCTACGGTGTGTGACGCCACGGATGCGGGGTCGCTGTCAACGGGGATGGAGACTTCAGGTGAACGATCCGACGGGATCCGGCCAATCTGGTGCACCGCGGCGTATTTCCGGAGCAATCCGTAGGAACGACCAGCCCGCTCCGCCGTTGACTGCCACGCTGTTCTGACGCGGTCGGTGTTCAGGACGTCACGTCCCGTGGCGCCGCCGCCCTTCGCAACAGGTGCCGGAAACCCCCGTCCCACGGTGTTCCGGACACCGTCTGCGATATCGCCCACCCTCACTGTGAGCTTGGACTACGCATGACCACCCGGGCGCCGCCGCGGGTGGACCGCGAGAGGAGAATCCATGTCGCTCGACGTCTCACCGGCCCTGCTGGAAAAGGCCGAGCGGGGCGAGGTCGACGAGCGGGAATTCGTCGACTGCGTCCGCGTCTCGTTGCCGTACGCCTGGGACCTGATCAGCTCCCTGGTGGCCCAGGCGAAGGTCGACGGCACCGACTTCGCCGACAACCAGGTGCCGCCGCCCAGCGAGCAGGCCCGCGGCCAGCTGCTGCGCGCCCTGGCCAGCGATGCCATCCGGGGCGCCCTGCAGCGCCACTTCGGCGTCCGGCTGGCGTTCCAGAACTGTCACCGGGTGGCGGTGTTCCTGCCGTCGGAGGCCAACGAGGCGCGGTACGGCCGCTTCACCTCCGTCCGGGAGCAGCTGCTCAACCAGTCCGAGGAGCTGCGGGACTGCTGACCCGGCCGGTGCCGGCCGCCCCCGTCCCCCGGTGCGGGGGGAGGGCGGCGGTCCGCGCCGGGGTCAACTCAGTTGCGGCAGCACCTCGGAGCCGAGCCGGGCGATGTTGTGCAGGGTCGTCTCGCGGTCGCCGCTGCCCTCCGCGAGCAGGGCGAACCGCCGGATGCCGGTGCGCTCGGCGGTGGCCAGCAGCCGGTCGGCGCACTGCCTCGGAGTGCCCACCGCGTGCAGGTCGCAGAGCAGTTCGGTGTACTGGTGCGGGTCGCGCATCTTGCGTTCGCGGCCGTCCACGGTGCGGTGGGCGCCCAGCCCGTACTCGAACCAGCCGGGCATCGCGTTCAGCAGGGTGGCGCGGGCGGCCGAGGTGCGGTCGTCCACCTGGGCCACGCCGGCCGCGACGTGCTGGCGGGTCACCCGGCGCAGCTGCTCCTCGCCGCGCCCGGCGGCCAGCCAGGCGGCGCGGTAGAGCTCCAGCATCCGCAGCTTGTCGTCGTCGCCGGAGTGCATGCCGAGCAGCATCGGCAGCCCGCGCTCGGCGGCCAGCTTCACCCCGCCCGGGGAGGTGCAGGCGACCACCACCGGCGGTCCGGCCACCGGCCGTCCGGCGGCGGTGAGTTCCTCGGCCGGGCCGTCGGTGTCCTGGCGCTGGCGCGGGAAGCGCACCGGGCCGGTCGGCTCGTCCAGGCCGAGCCAACTGCCCAGGCCCGGGCGGCGCGGCGATTCGGTGGCCTGCGGCACCACCGCCACCTCGGGGAAGGCGAACTGCGGTCCGTCCGCGCCCACCCGGGAGCCGCGCAGCCAGCGCAGCAGCAGGTCCAGCCGCTCCGGGAAGCCGCTCTCGAAGGCGTCCACGCCGGCGCCGAACACCTCCAGGTCGATCCACGGCCCGCCGCGGCCCACCCCGAGCGTGAAGCGCCCGCCGGAGGTGAGGTGGAGCAGCGCGGCCTGCTCGCCGAGCGCCACCGGGTGGCTGGTGGAGAGCACGCTGACGGCCGTGCCGATGCCGATCCGGCGGGTGCGCCCGAGCAGCAGTGCGGCCAGGGTCGCGGCGTTGGGGCAGACCCCGTACGGGACGAAGTGGTGCTCGGCCAGCCAGACGCTGTCCAGGCCCGCGCGTTCGGCCTCGACGGTGGCCCGGACGGTGCGCTCCAGCGCCTCGCCGTGGCTCTGCCCGGGGAACTGGGCGGACAACAGGAACGCGCCGACCCGTACCGGGGCGGTGTCCGGCGGCAGTGCGCCGTTGCGCTGCGCGGCGGTCAGCGGTTCGCCCGTGACGGCGGTCAGCGGCGGTACGGAGGTGAGCGTCGGGCCGGGGGCGGGTGGGCGCACGCCGACGGGCCGGCGGGTCTCGGCGCGGGGGCTGGTCTTGGTCATCCTGGGGGCCTCCTCGGGTGCACGCAGGGTCTGCGGGCCCCGCCTGTCCACTCGTGGGTATCCGATGTCATGTGCCAATGGCACGCGGAACCCCGAATTTCCCCGATGACCGGGTGGATCTCGGCAAAAAGGCCGGACGGTCGGCCGACGCCGTGATAGGGGCCGGTAAAAGGGTTTGACACCCGTAGGCTGGAACGAACTCAAGCCCCCCGGAAGAGAGGCAGTCCGCCGTGCCCCGCCGCAACCGGATCAAGAGCGACGCCCCCCGTGAGAGCGCCGAACCGGCCGCCGCCCCGCTCGGCGGATCGCTGCGCCGTACCGAGAACTACCAGGGCGACGACTGGGTGGTGCAGACGGTCGCCGGCACCGCGGGGCGCTTCTACCGCTGCCCGGGCTGCGACCAGGAGATCCGGCCCGGGGTCGGCCACGTGGTGGCCTGGCCGATGCACGGCGGCGGCGTGGACGACCGGCGGCACTGGCACCGCGCGTGCTGGGGAGCGCGGGAGCGCCGGGCCTCCAACGTCCTGCGAGGCCGCGGCGCTCCGCGCTACTGAAGCCGGGCTCTCCCCGGAAAGGCCCTACGCGTCACGGTTCTTGAGCACCAGCGCGCCGCCGATCAGCGCTGCCAGGGTCCAGGCCAGGCAGATCGTGAAACCCGCCCACGGCCCGTACGGCTGGCCGTTCTGCTCGTACACCAGGAGCATCCGGGAGCCCGCGTAGTCGGGGAAGTAGTGGGCCAGGGTCTTGACCTTCGGCACCGCCGAGAGGATCGGCGAGAGCAGGAAGAAGAACGGCACCAGCACGCCGAGCGCGAGCGTCTGGTTGTGCAGCATGGCGGTGACGCCGGCCGAGAACAGGCAGAGCATCGTCAGGTACAGCGCGGCGCCGAGCACCGCGCGCAGCACGTTCGGCTCGCTGAGGGTGGTGGAGTGCGAGCCGAGCAGCGCCTGGCCGACGAAGAAGGTGACGAAGGCGGTCACCAGCGAGACCAGGAAGGCCAGCCCGCCGAGCACCATCGCCTTGCCGGCCAACAGGGTGCCGCGCTGGGGGACGGCGGCCAGGGTGACCCGGATCATTCCGCTGCTGTACTCGTTGCCGATCGCCAGCACGCCGAAGACGATGATGGCCAGCTCGCCGAGCATGATGCCGGAGAACGCCGTGCCGGTGGCGTCGAACGGGGTCTCCTCGTGGCGTCTGAACTCGGTGAAGTTGTTGTTGGTGAGCAGGGACAGCAGCGCGCCGATGCCGACGGTGACCACGAAGGCCAGCGCGAGCGTCCAGACGGTGGAGCGGACGCTGCGGATCTTCGTCCACTCGGAGCGCAGGATCGCCGGGAAGGACGTCATCTCAGTTCTCCTCCTGCCGCGCCGCCGCGGTCGGCCGGGTGCCGTCCGCCTTCCAGCCCGCGCCCCAGGCGCCGGGTGAGCCGGCCGCGTCCCGGCCCGGGCCGTCGCCCGCGTGGTACTCCACCGAGTCCGCGGTCATCTGCATGAACGCCTCCTCCAACGAGGCCTGCTGCGGGCTGAGTTCGTGCAGCACCAGGCCGTGCTCGGCGACCAGCTCGCCGAGCCGGGCGATGTCGCCGTCGACCACCTCGTAGGAGCCGCCCGGGCCCGGTTCGTGCCGCACGCCGGCGCCGGCCAGGACGTCGAGCAGGCGCTCGGGGTGGGGGGTGCGCATCCGTACGGCGGAGCGGGAGTTGCGCCGGATGAACTCCGGCATCGACAGGTCGGCGAGCAGCCGGCCCTTGCCGATGACCACCAGGTGGTCGGCGGTGACGGCCATCTCGCTCATCAGGTGGGAGGAGACGAAGACCGTCCGGCCCTCGCCGGCGAGGCGCTTCATCAGGTTGCGGATCCAGAGGATGCCCTCCGGGTCCAGGCCGTTGACCGGTTCGTCGAACATGACGATCTCCGGGTCGCCGAGCAGCGCGGAGGCGATGCCCAGGCGCTGGCCCATGCCGAGCGAGAAGCCGCGGGCCCGCTTGCGGGCGACCGGGGTGAGGCCGACCAGGGCGAGCACCTCGTCGACCCGGCGCTCGGGGATCCGGTTGCTCTGGGCGAGCCAGAGCAGGTGGTCGCGGGCGGTGCGGCCGGGGTGGACGGCCTTGGCCTCCAGCAGGGCGCCGATGTACTTGAGCGGCTCGCTGAGCTGCCCGTAGCGCTTGCCGTCGATGGTGACCCGGCCGCTGGTCGGGCGGTCCAGGTCGAGGATCATGCGCATGGTGGTGGACTTGCCCGCGCCGTTGGGGCCGAGGAAGCCGGTGACCACGCCCTGGGGGACCGAGAAGCTCAGCCGGTCCACCGCGAGAGTCTTGCCGTAACGTTTTGTCAGGTCGTGCAACTCGATCATTCGCGCTCCCTTACTCTCTGTCAGGCTAGGACAAAGCGGATGGCGTGGCCCGTCGAGTGGGCCCGCTGAGTGGGCTCACCGGGCGCACCGGAATACGGTGGGCGGCATGAGCGAGCAGAGCGAGCGAATCGATGTGAGGTGCGCGTTGGCGAATGCCCCTGCCGAGCGTAGCGAGGTGGGCGCATGAGCGAGCTCCCCTCGGCAGTTTCCGTTCGTGAGAGCGGTACCGGAACACCCCTCGTGCTGCTGCACGCCTTCCCGTTGAACTCCTCGATGTGGTCCGCCCAGCTGGACGCGCTGCCCGGCCTCGGTGGGGACGAGGTCCGGGTGCTCGCCCCCGACCAGCGGGGCTTCGGCGGCACCGAACTGGGCACCGACGAGCCCTCGCTGGACCTCGTCGCGGACGACCTGGCGCTGCTGCTGGACGCGGCCGGGATCGACCGCGCGGTGGTCGGCGGGCTCTCCATGGGCGGTTACGTGGCGCTCGCCTTCGCCCGCCGGCACCCGGACCGGCTGTCCGGCCTGCTGCTGGCCAACACCCGCGCCACCGCCGACACCGACGCCGTCCGGGGCAACCGGGAGCGGATCGCGGCCGCCGTCACCGCCCGGGACAGCGTCCGGCTGCTGCTGGACGAGCAGGTGGCGGCCGGGCAGCTCGGGCCCGACTCGCAGCACCTGGTGGAGCGGGTGGAGACGATGGTGGCCGCGGCGTCGCCGGCCGCCGTCGCCTGGGCCCAGCGGGCGATGGCGGCCCGCCCCGACGCGCTGGACGTCCTGGCCGGGCTCCGGGTGCCGGTCTCGCTCCTGGCGGGCGCCCTGGACGCCCTGGTGCCGCTGGAGGAGGTCGAGCTGATGGCCCGGACCCGCCCGGACGCCGAGCTGATCGTCGTCCCCGGCGTGGGCCACCTGAGCGCCCTGGAGTCCCCGGGGGCGTTCGACGCCGCCGTCCGCCGGCTGCTCCTCCGGGTGGCGGCCGGATGAGCCCGGACCCGGCGGGCTGGGACTTCTCCGCACTGGAGGTGACCGGCCGGATGCCGGTGACCAACCGCGGCGAAGGACTGGTGGAGCTGACCCTGGAGCCGCTCGGCGAGGACTACTGGATGCGCCCCGGCGAGACCTTCATCGTCACCTCGTACGGCGACTACGGATCCGGGCACCCGTTCGAGGTGCAGTACTGGCCCGACTCGGTGTCGGTCTGGTGCACCTCCTGGTTCGGCACCGTCTCGGACGACGAGGGGAACCAGCTCAGCAGCGGGCACCAGCGGCCCGACGGGGCCTACCCGAGGTAGTGACACCGCGACGCGCGACAGGCCCTCACCCGCCAGGGTGAGGGCCTGTCCGTGACGGCGTCCGCGGTCACGGCCGCGGCTGCGTCAGCGCGACTGCTGGGCGGGCACGCCCATGGTGTCGTCGTTCGGCAGCGAGGCGGCGGCCACGGCCGCGCCGGTCAGCGTCGCCAGCATCTCGCGGACGTTGGTCAGCTGGGCGTTGATGCTGTCGCGGCGGTTGGTCAGCGCCGCCAGCTCGCGCTCGGATTCGCTGCGGATGCGGTCCGCCTTGGCGTTGGCGTCCGCCACGATGTCCTCGGACTGGCGCTGGGCCGTCTCGACGGTCTGGCGGGCCCGGCGCTCGGCGTCGGTGCGCAGCTTCTCGGCCTCCAGGCGCAGCTGCTCGGCCCGGTGCTCGATCTCGGCGAGGCGCTTCTCGGCCTTGGCCTGACGGGCGGCCAGGTCGCGCTCGGACTGCTCGCGGCGCTTGGCCAGGTTCGTCTCGAACTCCAGCGCGGCCTGGGCGGCCTTGGTGCGGGTCTCCTCGAAGAGGGCGTCCGCCTCCTCACGCTTGTTCTGGGCGTCCTTGTTGGCCTCGGCGCGCAGCTGGGCGGAGTCGCTCTTCGCCTTGTCGACGATCCGCAGGCCCTCGTCCTCCGCCTTGGCCTTGCGGTCCTTGGCGTAGTTCTCGGCCTCGGTGCGGACCTGCTGGGCGGCGGCCTCGGCCAGCTCGCGGTGCTGCTCGGAGGCGCGGTGCGCCTCGTCGCGCAGGTCCTTGGCCTCCTCCTCGGCGAGCCGCAGGATCTTCTCGACCCGGGCGCCGAGCCCGGCGTAGGAGGGCTCCTGCTCGGCGACCGCCGCCTGCGCGGTCTGGGTCTCCAGGTGGAGCTCCTCGATGCGCTTCTCGAGCGCACTGATCCGGGTCAGTGCGCTGTCACGATCGGCCACCAGCTTGGTGATCCGCTCGTCGACCTGGGCGCGCTCGTACCCACGGCGCACCAGGTCGAAGCCGTGAGGGGAGTGACTGTCGCTCATGGGACTCTGGGCTTCCTGTCGTCAAACCGCTGAGGTGGTTGAGGGAATCCTGACACGGTACCGGAGTGTCGACGGCGAAATGCCGTTCTCTCACGGACAATGACCGTCAATGTCCGCTCAATCGGGTGGTGCGTTCTTGGAACGATTGCCACCCGACCGGGGGGAGCCGACTCCGGCACCGGCCTTGGCGCCCCCGTCCTTCTTGCTGTTGCTTCCCCCGTTGGCCTGGGCGACCGGTGACGGTGCCTCGAACGCCTCCAGCGCCGAGAGCACGTCCTGGACCCTGGAGATCTCGGTGTTGATGTCCTTGCGGCGGCGCACCAGCTCGTCCAGCTCCCGCCGGCCCTCGTCGGTGACCCGCTTGGCCTCGGCCTTCGCCTCGGCGACCAGCCGCTCGGCCTCCGCCTTGGCCAGCTCGACCTGCTCGTCCGCGGTGCGGTCGGCGTCGCGCAGCCGCTTCTCCGCCTCGGTGGCCGCGCCGTCCAGCCGCTCCTCGGCCTCCGCCTCGGCCGCGCGCAGCTTGGCCTCGGCCTTCTCGATCAGCGACTCGGCCCGGTCGGTGGAGTTGGCGAGCTTGGTCTCCGCCTCCTTGAGCAGGCCCTCCGCCTTGCGGACGGCGGACAGTCGGACCTTGCTGGCCTCCGCGGAGGCCTCCGAGGTGAGCTCGCCGGCCCGCTCCTCGGCGGCCGCGACCAGGGCGGCGGCGCGGTCCTCGGCCTCGGCGACGGTGGCCACCGCCTGCTCCTCGGCCTCGGTCAGCTGCTCCTGGGCGGCCGTCACCAGCGCGTCCACCCGCTCGCCGGCCGACTTCATGGCCGCCGCGTTCTCCTTGCGGGCCCGCTCGTGCAGCGCCTCCACCTCGGCGTCGGTGCGCTCGCGCAGCTCCTCGGCGCGCTCGCGGATCGCGGTGGCGTCCCGGCGGGCCTCGGCGAGCAGCGCGTCGGCGTCGGAACGGCCCTTCTCGACCGCGGCCTGACCGGCCGCCTCGCCGGCCGCGACCAGCCGGTCGGCCTCCTTGCGGGCGGCCGCGACCATCGCGTCCGCCTGCTCCTCGGCGGCGGCGGTGGTGGCCAGCGCGGTGGTCTGGGCGTCCTCGCCGAGCGACTCGGCGTCCGCGAAGGCCTTCTCCAGGACGGCCGTGGCCCGGTCGCGGGTGGCCTTGTCGAACTGCTCGGCGGCCTCCCGGGTCTCCGCGTCGTAGACGTCCGCGCGGGCGTGGGCGGCGGTGTCGTACTCGTCGGCCAGGGTGCGGGTGGCGAGGGCGTACTCCTCGGCCTCGGCGCGCAGTACGGCGGCCAGCTCCTCGGCGTCGGTGACCGTCCGGAGGGCCTGGGCCTCGGCCTCGGCCACCGTCCGGGCGGCCTGCGCCTCGGCGTCCGCGCGCTGCTGCTCGGCGGCCTCCTGGGCGGCCCGCAGCTCGGCCTCGGCGTCGGAGCGCAGCTGCTCGTCGTAGGCCTGGGCCTCGGCCCGGCGGCGGCCGAGTTCGGCCTCGGCGGCCTCGTGCTCGGCGGTGAGCTCCAGCTCGGTCTGCTCGCGCAGGGCGGCGGTCTCGGCCTCGGTCCGGGCCCGCAGGTCGGCGGTCTCGCGGTCGGCGAGCTCGCGCACCTCGGCGGCGTAGCGGTCGGCGAGTTCGCGCTGCTCGGCGGTCTCGCGCTCGGCGAGTTCGCGCTGCTCGGCGGTCTCGCGCTCGGCGAGTTCGCGGACCTCGGCGGCGTAGCGGTCGGCGAGCTCGCGCACCTCGGCGGTCTCCCGCGCCGTGCGCTCGGTCAGCTCGGCGGCGTCCTGCTCGGCCCGGGCGCGGGTGTCCGCGGCCTCCTGCTCGGCGGTGGCCCGCAGCGCGGCGATCTGCTCGGCGGCGGCCTCGTGCAGGCCGGCCACCGCCTGGCGGACCTCGGCGGCCTCCTCCTCGGCGGTGGCGATCAGCTCGGCGCCCTCGGCGCGGGCGGCGGCGACCACGTCCTCGCCGTCGGCGCGCGCCTGCTCCAGCTCGGCGGCGGCCTCGGCGCGGATGGCCTCGGCGGTGGCGCGGGCCTCGGACAGCTCCCGGCCGGCCTCGGCCCGGACCGTCTCGGCCTGCTCGTTGGCCAGTGCCAGCTCGGCGGCGGCCTTCTCCCGGGTGGCCTTGGCGTCCTCCGCGGCCTCCGTCCGGCGCTGCTCGGCGGCGGCGCCGGCCTGCTCCAGCAGCTCGTCGGCCTCGGTGCGGCGGTCGACGGCGTACTGCTCGACCTCGGTGCGCAGCTCCGTGGCGTGCTGCTCGGCCTCGGTGCGGACGCGGTCGGCGTACGCCTCGGCGCTCTCGCGGTGCTGGGCGGTCTCCCGCTGGGTGAGGGCGCGCAGCTCGGCGGCGGTCTGCTCGGCTTCGGTGCGGACGT